>JAFRJA010000187.1 GCA_017432545.1 Erysipelotrichaceae bacterium | reverse complement strand
GCGGTTATTATCTTCCTGACTCCCATCAGCTGATTGACATAAAGGGATGCATGTTGGCGGATGAAGGGATCAACAGGATCATTTCATCGATCAGAAGGATCATAAAATCATTGAAGATCTCTATCTACGATGAAAAAGCTGATAAGGGCAGTTTAAGACATGTACTGATCAGAATGAGTAATCTCAATGAATACATGGTCGTTATCGTTACAGCCACAAATAATCTATATAACGAGAAAAAACTTGTTGAAGATATTTTACGATTCAATCCCGAGGTAAAAACAATAGTTCACAATATCAATTCTATAAGAACTTCCAAGATCCTTGGTGAAAGAAGTATTGTTCTATATGGAAACGGCTATATTACCGATGAACTATCGGGACTCAAGTTCAGGATTTCTCCTTCTTCTTTCTATCAGGTAAACAAAAGACAGACTGAAGTTTTGTATGAAACAGCTATTAAAGCTGCTAAATTAAACACTAAAGAGGTACTGATCGATGCCTATTGCGGTACAGGGACGATCGGTCTTTGTGCTGCAAAACATGTAAAAAAGGTTATAGGAATTGAACTTAATGAAGAAGCAGTAAACGATGCCAATTTAAACAAGAAACTTAACGAGATGAATAATGTTGAATTCATTTGTGCTGATGCCGGTAAGTATATGAATCAGCTGGCCAAGACCAGAAGAAAGATCGATTGCGTCATCATGGATCCTCCACGTTCCGGTTCCGATCAGAAATTCATGTCTTCGATGGTCAGGATGGCTCCCTTGAAAGTCGTTTATATCTCTTGCAATCCGCTAACGTTAAAAAGAGATCTGAATTATCTGAAAGACCGTTATGAGATCAGACGTATCATGCCAGTCGATATGTTTCCCTTCACCAAACATCTCGAGACCATTTGTTTTATGACACAAAAGGGCTGAAAAGGGAATTGAAGGCTATAAATCAAAGGGTTTCCGTCATCCGGAACTAATTGAGCCTTGGATGATGGAAGCCTTTTTAATTTGAGGGAACATATAAGGAATTTGGCTTGTGACCCCTGGAATGATCTTGCTATCAGGAGATTCATTTTGTTTCTTACCCTGACAGAGATCAGCTGGAATCAGGTGTTCACTATCTATATTTACAAAAGTCGGGTTTCTCATTGGTGCAGTGAAAAAAAGATTCTGCTCAATAATAAGCCATGATATTTTGAACGAAAAAAAGTTTATTAAGTCATATTTTTATTAAATCTGAACTATAAAATATGACAAAAATAGACTATAATACTTTCAGAAGACAAAAGGAGGACTCGCCATGGCTGAAATTTATGAAAAACTGAAAATGATGAGAGAAGAAGCGGGCTTGAGGCAGGGACAGATTGCAGATTATCTGGGAGTTACGCAAACGTTTATTTCAAAGGTTGAAAGCGGCGAGAGAAATCTCACTGTTGATCAGCTGGAAAGTATTGTTAACCTTTACGGATACAGTCTCGCTGCATTTGCCGATATGGAAAAGGAAACTCATCCTATTCGATTTGCTTTCCGAGCACAGGATGTTAGTCAGGATGATTTGCATGTCATTGCCGAAATAGGGAAGATTGCTATCAACAGCAGATTCATGGCGAAATTTCTGGAGGAATCCGACATTGGATAAGCTGGATCTTAACACAAAAGCACAGGAACTAAGAGAATTGTTGGGAGAAGATGCCAATTCACCGGTTGACATTTTTTCTCTTGCCAATCAGATTGATGGACTTACTCTTGTGTATTACCCTCTTGGAGAGAACATCAGTGGAATGTGTGTCCGTGATAAGGAGGTTAAACTGATAGCTATCAACTCAACTATGTCTTATGGCCGCCAGCGTTTTTCTCTTGCCCATGAGTTTTACCATCTGTATTTCGATGATGAATCCGGCTTTAATGTCTGCTCTAAAAATCTTGATCCCAAAAGCGAGAATGAGAAATGTGCGGGTCAGTTTGCCTCCTACTTTCTGGCACCATACAAAGCTTTAAGGGCTGCAATAAAAAAGGTAGCTGGTGATCAGCGACTATCTGTTAATCATGTTATTGAACTTGAACAATACTTTGGAATGAGTCATTTGGCAATGTTCTGGCGTCTTGTTTCGGAAGGATATCTTTCTGCCGATAAACTTGAAGATTTCAGTTCCGGTGTCATATCTGCGGCAAGATATCTGGGATTTGATGATAAGCTGTATAAACCTACCTCTGTTGAATTTCAGAAAAGAACGTATGGGCATTATCTAAAGCAGGTGGAAGAGTTGCGGCAAAAAGACCTGGTTTCTTCGGGAAAAATCGATGAACTTTTACTTGATGCTTTCCGTGATGATATAGTGTTTGGCTTGAATGAAATCGATTGGGAAGGAGAGGCGATTGACTGAGAAATATTTTTTTGATTCAGATTGCCTGTCCGCTTTTCTTTGGGTTCGTGAAGAGAGCATTCTGGCGCGATTGTATGAAGGCAGAATTATTTTGCCCACCCAAGTCTATAATGAGATTCAGAGAGTTCCTCATCTTCTGGCCCGGGTCGATACGTTGAAGAATAATTGAGATCTTTCGGTTGAAAGCATGGAAACAGGTTCTAAAGAGTACAATGATTACCTGCAGATGACAACATTACCTGAAAAAGGGATGAGAATTATCGGCAGAGGTGAAGCCGCCGGAATTGCTATGGCAAAACATAGAAATGGAACACTCGCCAGCAATAATTTGCGTGATATCCGCCCATATGTGGAGAAATTTGGGATTTCGCATATTACGACAGGAGATATTATGATTGAAGCCATGAATGCCGGAATCATCACAGAAGAAGAGGGCAACACCATCTGGTCGGATATGATTTCAAAACGGCGCATGCTTCCGACATCGACTTTCTCTGAATATCTGACAAATTACCGAAAAACGGAAGAGAAAGAAGAATAACCTTTTCAGTCAACAAATATATATTTGGATCATTTAATAAATGCCTTACAGCACATTGTTTAAGCTCTCATCTTTGACACTTCCGGCTAAAGTAAAATTACAGATCAGCCTTTATTCATGGGCTTTTCTGTTATTTTGAATTCTGTATGTAAATGTAGTGTATTAATTCTTTTTAGACCTGTCCTGGTATTTCTAATGATATTTCTTATTAGTCCAGAAAAATTTAAAGAGTACACTGTTTGAACTCAGAGATCTGGCATGAAGTATAATTGAAATGAAGGAGGGGCTATGCAGAAGAATAATATGATTGATGAAAAAGAATTGGAAAAAGTGGTTGGCGGTACATTTGCACAGCTGAAGGAAATCCGTGAGTTTATCAAGGCCAATGATCCTGATTATGCGGATACCCCGGTTGATGAGATCATCGTTATGGACTGGCTTAACCGAAATCTGGGTATAAAAAAGATCGGTATCAGGCCTCATGGCACAAACGATTATGAGCTCAATGAAAATCTGACACTGAATCATGAACAGCTGATGGAACTGTTAAGATCCAAGTACTGATAAGTTCTGCAACAAACTGTATTAAACTGCCGGTCTATCTTTAAAGTCCGGTTTTTTAATATCTGCTTTCATGATGTGAATTATAATTAGAACTATGAGTGATCTGACACTGATCAGAAAAGCAAATGAAGAAGATCTTTCCAGGATCGCGGAGATTCTGGTTTTTGTCAAAAGGATCAATTACCGGCGGATCTTTCTTAATGATGATTTTTCTTTTAATGAACTGCAGGTTCTGAAAGTTGCGAAGGAGTATCAGGAGAAAGGCAGACTTAAATATATCTATGTCTATGATGATGGCATCGTCAAAGGCATGATTCATATCTATAAGAATGAGATCGTTGAACTCTATGTCGATCATTTCTTTGAAGATCAGGGTATCGGTACGGCTATGATCCGCTTTGCGATCGAAAAATTCAAAGTCACCTATCTCTGGGCTCTGGAGAAAAACAGCGATGCAATCAGGTTCTATGAAAGAAACGGTTTTTATTTAAGCGGTGAGCGGAAACTGGAAGAGGGGACTGTTGAGTATCTGGTCATGATGAAAAGAGAGACTTATGGCAAAGACGAATAACATGATCAATGATCTGGGCAAATTCTATGTCCTGTGGTTCACCCAGAGCCTTTCCCAGCTCGGCAGCAGTATCAGTGCTTTTGCCCTGACTTTGTGGTTATATGAAAAGAGCGGTTCTGCCTTAAGTACGGCAGCCTTAAGTATCTGTACCTATCTGCCCTATGTGGCGATGTCGATCTTTGCCGGAGCCATCAGCGACCGTTTTGACAAGAAGAAGACGATGCTGTGGTGTGACGTCTTTGCGGCTTTGTGTACGATCATTGTTTTCTTTATGTATAAAAATGATCTGCTGGAAGGCTATCATCTTTATTTCATCAATGCCCTGACGGGTCTGATGAATACGATCCAGCAGCCCGCTTCGGAAGTTGCCTATACGATCATTACCCCCAAAGAATACTATCAGAAGACCAGTGCCTTGCAATATTTGTCAAGATCTGTGATCTCGGTCGGCAGCCCGCTTATCGCCTCTTTATTATATGGTTTTGCGAAACTTGATGGAGCTATTTATGCCGATTTGCTCAGCTTTTCCATAGCTTTTATCGTTCTGCTGTTTTTCAACAGGATCCCGGAAACCCAAAAAGATAATAAAGACGATATCAGTTTTATCCAGATGACCAAAGAAGGTCTTTCTTTCTTAAAGGAAAATCGACTGATCCTTGATATCATGCTGTTTATGTCGGGGGTTAATCTCGTCGCTTCCGCTTTTGACGCGGTCTTGCCGGCTTTAGTCATTCCTAATCCCCGTGGCGGTAATACTGTCTTAGGGATCGTTACTTCCTGTTCGGGAATAGCGATGGTGATTGGGTCAATATTTGCCACCAATATGCCTAAGCCCAAAAACCGAGTCAGAGTCATTTATCTGACGATGTTATTTGCCTTAGGTATTGAAAACTTCCTTCTGGCTTTTTCAAGAAATCCCATCATGTGGTGCATAGGACAGGTCATAGGCTGGATCCTGGTACCGGTCATGAGCGCCAATGAGAATGTGATCATGAAAAATGTCATACCGATGGAACTGATGGGCAGGATCTATGCCTGTCGCAATACTTTTCAGTTTTCTACGATCCCTTTGGGCTTGTTCCTGGGAGGTTTTCTGACGGATAATTTCGCTGAACCGTTCATGGCGGCTAATGCTTCAAATAAATTTCTGACAACATTATTTGGCGTCGGAAAGGGTTCAGGTGCCGCTTTGATGATGTTTATATTGGGTGTAGCCGGAATCGTAGTATGTCTTGTTTTCGGCAAGATCCTGGAACAGTATGAGTACTCTGATTGATAGAAAGAAATAAAACAACATAAAATTAGAATAAATAGAACGAGGTAAATCTTATGTTTGAAGTAAAAAATCTGGAAAACATGTCAGACCGTGAACTGCTGGAAGAGCTGGTCAAGGAAAAAAGAAGAAATGACATATTGCGTTATGTCAGCTATGCCTTCTATGCGATCGTCATGATCTTTATCCTGGTACTGTATTTCAAGTATGCGCCGATCATTAAGCAGATGATCGAAGACTATAATCAGATCGTCAAGACGGTCAATGATTTCAGCGCTTCGATTGAGCAGATCACGAATTCGATCGATCCGAAGACTTTTGAAAAGATCAATCAGATCTCTGAATCTTTTGATCCTCAGACTTTCGAAAAGATCAAGGAATTCTCGGATTCCTTTGATCCGGAAGATTTCAAGAGACTGAAAGATTTTGTCGAGAAGTTCCAGAAGCTCTTTGGCGCCTTCGGCATGTAGAAAGGGGAAATATTATGTTAGAAGTTGGTTCAAAAGCACCTGATTTTAAGTTACCTGATCAGAATGGTGAGATCAGAAAACTTTCTGATTTCAAAGGACAGAAAGTCGTTCTTTATTTCTATCCGAAAGATATGACCAGCGGCTGCAGCAAGCAGGCCTGCAGCTTTGGTGAACTTTATCCTCATTTCACAGAGAAGAATGCTGTCGTGATCGGTGTAAGTAAAGATTCAGTTGCTTCGCATAAAAAGTTTGAAGAAAAGTTCAATCTGCCGTTTATCTTACTATCTGATCCTGATCTTGAAGCGATTCAGGCTTATGATGTCTGGAAAGAGAAAAGCAATTACGGAAAGAAGTATATGGGTATCGTCAGATCTACTTATCTGATCGACGAAAAAGGAAAGATAATCAAGGCTTTAGGCAATGTCAAAGCTGCCGATAATCCTTCCGATATGCTGAAGTTAGTTAATGAATAATCAGAAAAGCACTCATCACGAGTGCTTTAGTCTTCCTTGGCCATTGATTCCGGAGCACTTACTCCTAATAATTCAAAGGCATTATTAAGCGTTATCCTGGTCGCTTCACATAGACATAATCTTTCGTTGGTGAGTTCAGGATTGTTTTTGTCATTGATCTTGCAGGCGCCATAGAAAGAGTGGAAACAGGTCGCAACTTTCTGGATGAAGTTGCAGATCTTGTTCGGACTTCTTGTTTCAGCGGCATCAGCTACGACATCAGTAAATGTCGATAACAGTTTAAGCAGATCGATTTCTTTCGGATCATTTAATAACGTATAGTTTTCCTGTTTATGGAAACCATTTTCCGCCTGCCTGATGACGGAACAGATACGCGCATAGGCGTATTGAGCGTAATAGACAGGGTTTTCATTTGACTGAGTCCTGGCTAAGGCCAGATCAAAATCAAAGTGTGTATCAAGAGCTTTGGATAAGAAGGTGTATCGGGCACAGTCGACGCCGATATCATCGCATAGTTCTCTTAAAGTGATCGCATTCCCTGTACGCTTTGACATTTTCACTTCTTCGCCGTTTTCGACCATTCTGACCATCTGGCAGATATCGATTTGCAGATTATCTCTTGGATAGCCTAAGGCTTCCATGGCGGCTTTCATTCTTGGGATATAACCGTGGTGGTCAGCACCCCAGATATTGACTAAAAGTTCATAGCCTCGGTCAAATTTATAGATGTGATTGGCGATATCCGGTGTCATATAGGTGTAATAACCGTCTGACTTCTTCAAGACTCTGTCTTTATCATCGCCATACTTGGTAGCTTCAAACCAGATCGCGCCGTCTTTTTCATAAAGAAGGCCCATTTCCTTCATTTTCTTAACGGCTTCTTCAACTTTGCCTTCATTGGTGATCCACTGTTCAGAGATCCAGGAATCAAAACCGCAGCGGTAATATTCCAGATCTTTTCTTATTCTTTCAAGTTCAAATTCTTTACCGATTTCCTTTAATTCAAGGACTGCTTCTTCTTCAGGCAAACTAAGGAACTTATCCCCATATTTTTCTTTGATCTGTTTTGCGATCTCTATAACATCCGGGCCGTGATAACCGTCTTCCGGCAAAATGAAATCCAGACCATATAACTCTCTGTATCGGCCTAACAACGATTTGCCAAGATTCATCATCTGTGCACCGGCATCATTGATGTAGTATTCACTTGTGGCTTTGTATCCCGCTGCATTCATTATCCTGACGCAGGAATCGCCCCACGCTGCGCCACGTGCGTGACCGCAATGTAAAGGCCCGGTAGGGTTGGCTGAGACATATTCTTCCAGTACTTTTAAACCTTTACCATGATCGGAATGGCCGTATTTTTCATTGGCGTCAATGATCGTATTGATGATATCGGCCATCGCATCTTTCTTTAACCAGAAGTTGATAAAACCGGGACCCGCAATATCGATATCCTTGACGTCTTCAAGATCTTGAAGAAGTTTTTCTTTTAATGTTTCCGCGATCTCATGCGGATTCTTCTTGAGGATCTTGGTCAGACGCATCGCAATGTTCGTGGAGTAGTCACCATTTGTATTATCTTTAGGTATTTCGACCATGACAATAGAGTCATCTTCGATATTATAGGTATCTTTAATTACTTTTTTAATAGAGTTTACGATCTTCTCTTCATTATTCATATGAAAGCCTCCCGGTCCTTACTGATTTTAACATAATAAATTATGAAAATATTTTCAGAAAATGTTGTAAAAAAGTTATTGACATTTTACATTCCTTTCATTACAATAAAGACAGTTACAAACTTTGAAGTAAACAGTATCGGCAATGATGCGGCAAAGAGAGTTCGTGTCTGGTGAAAACGAAAGCGCTAGTTGTTCGAGAATACATTACTGAGTTGGATATCTGAATCAAGTAGGGTATTCCGGGGGTCCCGTTACAGACGATGGCCATGATGGTGGCCTGTTAAGACTTATGCAGCAATGTATATGTGAAAAAAGGTGGTAACACGGTAATTCGTCCTTGTAAGGGACGTTTTTTTGTTTCAAGGAGAAAAGCGATGAAAAAATTATTAGTTGTCTTATTGTCATTACTTACAGTATTTGCGTTGTGTGGCTGTAATTCCGGCAATGGTGGTGATTCAGGAAAAGAAGAAACCAAACAGTTTACGATCGGTGTTGTCCAGCTTGTGCAACATGAAGCGCTTGATGCCGCAACTCAGGGCTTTGTCGATGCTTTGAGCGAAGGCTTAGAGAATTACGATGTCGTAGTTCAGAATGCGGCTGGTGATTCCGCAACCTGTTCAACGATCGCCCAGGGTTTTGTCAACGATGGTGTTGATCTGATCATGGCCAATGCGACTCCGGCCTTACAGGCAGCCGTTTCTGCAACAGGCGATATTCCTATCTTAGGTACTTCCGTAACTGAATATGGTGTTGCCTTAGGTATTGAAAACTTCAGCGGTACTGTTGGCAGCAATGTTTCCGGAACTTCAGATCTGGCTCCGCTTGATCAGCAGGCTCAGATGATCTTAGATTTCTTCCCGGAAACCAAGACTGTAGGTATCATTTTCTGTTCCAATGAAGCCAACTCCAAATACCAGGTCGAAAAGGTGACTGAATACCTGGAAGGTAAAGGCGTCAAAGTTATTGCCTCATCTTTTACTGATTCAAATGATATAGCTTTTGTTACTGAGAGTCTGTGTGACCAGGTTGATGCCTTATACATCCCGACTGATAACCAGGCAGCCAGCTGTGCTGAAACGATCGCCAATGTTGTTCTTGAAAAGAAGATCCCGACCTTTGCTGGTGAAGAGGGTGTATGTAAAGCGTGTGGTGTAGCTACTTTAACGATCAACTACTACGATCTGGGTGCTGAAACAGGCAAAATGGCTGTCAAAGTATTAAAGGGTGAAGCTGACATCAAAGAAATGCCGATCCAGTACTTCCCGAACCCGGTCAAGAAAGCCAACAAGACTGTCTGTGATCTGTTAGGAATTGAAGTTCCGGTAGGATTTGAAGTTATCGAATAATCGTTTATGATCACCTTAGGAAATCTTATATCACGTATTCCCGGCGGTGTTGCCCAGGGCCTTATCTGGGGCATCATGGCTTTAGGAATCTATATAACTTTCAGAGTGCTAAAAGAGTCAGACCTTACGGTAGATGGCTCTTTTGCCACTGGAGGGGCAACGGCAGTCATGCTTATAACAGGTGGGGTAAGTCCTTTCATCGCTGTACTGGTTGCTTTTTTAATCGGCGTGGTGGTCGGTATTACTACCGGTCTAATTCATACCAAACTCAAGATCCCGGCTATTCTTTCCGGTATCTTAGTGCAGTTTGGTCTGTATTCGATTAACTTGCACATCATGGGTATGGTGGCAAATGTTTCCTGCAACCCAACTAAAAACAAGGTCTTATTATCCATGCGTAATATCCCGATGGCTATCGCTATCGGAGCAGTAATTGCGATCGCTCTTATTTCCGCTCTTTACTGGTATTTCGGTACTGAACAGGGCTCGGCGATCCGTGCCTGCGGAAACAATGAACACATGGCTCTTGCCCAGGGTATCAATGTCGATAATATGAAGATCATCGGCTTTGCCTTAGGTAATGGCTTAGTCGCTTTTGCGGGATCTTTGATGGCTCAATATCAGGGCTTCTCCGATATCAACATGGGCCGTGGTGCCATTGTTATCGGCTTAGCCGCAATCATTATCGGCGAAGTCTTATCTGAAGTCTTTTTCCCGAAAGGCTGTTCGTTCTATCTGCGTCTGGTGTTTGTCATCATCGGCGGAATCGTCTACTATCTGATCATGATCGTTGTCTTATGGCTCAAGGTCGATTCCAACGACCTCAAGCTGGCTACGGCTATAATAGTCATGCTGGCCCTGGCCATACCGAATTTCAGAAAGGGGAAATAAGATGTTAAGAATAGAAAATATCAAGAAAACATTCAACCCCGGAACGATCAATGAAAAAATTGCTCTTAATGGCGTAGATCTGGTTCTTGAAGATGGCGAATTTGTTACAGTTATCGGTTCTAACGGTGCCGGTAAATCAACTTTACTGAATGCGATCGCCGGAACCTGGCTTGTTGATGAAGGAAAGATCTTTATCGATGATATCGATGTGACCAATCTTTCCGAATTCAAAAGAGCACAATATATCGGCCGTGTTTTCCAGGATCCGATGATGGGTACAGCATCTGATATGTGGATCGAAGAAAACCTCGCTTTGGCTCATCGAAGAGGCCGTAAAAGAGGTCTGGCTCCCGGTATCATGCCTGATGAAAGAGCTACATTCAAAGCTCTGTTAAAAGAGTTTGATCTGGGCCTGGAAGATCGCCTATCCACTAAAGTAGGATTATTATCCGGTGGCCAGAGACAGGCTCTGACGCTGATCATGGCTACTTTACAGCAGCCTAAACTTCTGCTTCTGGATGAACACACTGCAGCTCTTGATCCAAAAACGGCTGCCAAGGTTCTGGATGTCACGGAGAAGATTGTCAATAAATCCGGTCTTACGACCTTCATGGTCACTCACAACATGCGTGATGCGATCGCTCATGGCGACAGGTTACTGATGCTCAACGAAGGTAAGATCATCCTTGATATCTCTGGTGAAGAGAAAAAGAAACTGTCGGTTGAATCCTTGCTTGAAAGATTTGAAAAAGCCTCAGGCGAAGAATTCACTAATGATGCAGCCATATTAGGTTAAACAAAAAGTACGGTTCAATCCGTACTTTTTATATATATATTTTCTAGTTTATTTATTCGTTTGTATAGTTATCGAAATATCCCTGAACCAGCACGAACGGCGTTCCTTTATCACCAGATCCGGAAGTCAAGTCACAGAGTGAACCGATCAGGTCGGTGAGCTGTCTCGGAGTAGTTCCTTCGGAAACCATCTTGCCGACAAGATCCTTGGCTTTAGCTTTGATTGAATCGATGATCGCTTCCTTGAGTTCTTCACCTTTGAGATTTTTGAAGTCATTATCAGCGAGATATTTGATCTTTACTTCATTAGGTGTGCCTTTAAGGCCAGATGTATAGAAAGGGGAAACAACTGGGTCAGCCAGTTCCCAGATCTTTCCTTGCGGATCTTTGAAGGCACCATCGCCATAGACCATGACTTCTACATTCTTACCTGTACGCTTCTTGAATTCAGCCTGGATATCTTCAACCAGATCCTGAGCGTCTCTCGGGAAGAGCTTGACTTTTTCATCGGTTGCTTTATTTGAACCTAAAAGTCCGTATTTTTCGTTATAGCCTGAACCATTGATCGATTTGGTCATGATGTCATCCAATCCATAGACATTGGCTCCTTCTTTCTTTAAGATCCTCTTGGATCTCATTCTGGTGTGAATGTCACAGGATAAGACATTATTTGTATAGTTCAGGATCGTTTTGGCCTGATTGGCAAAGATGATCTCACAGTCACAGTTTTCATGATTGATGAGTTCCTTATAGAACTTCACGTAGTTGACACCGGTGAATTCATGTTTAGGTTCACCAAAGAGTTCATAATACTGTTTTTCTGTTAAAACGTCTGAATAAGGATTGACGCCTTTTTCATCAAGGTCATCAAGCGTTAAGAAGGCATTTCCGACTTCATCAGACGGATAAGATAACATAAGGTATATTTTCTTGCATCCTCTGGCAATTCCCGTTAGAAGAACGGAAAAACGGTTTCTGGATGTGATAGGGAAGATGACTCCCAGATCTTCACCTCCGAATTTGTTTCTGACATCTTCAGCGATATCATCAACTGTGCAATAGTTGCCCTGAGCACGGGCGACGATGGATTCCGTAATGGCTACGACATCTTTATCGTTCATTGAAAAATTATCTGCTTCAGCTGCGGCTAAGACCGCATCGGGAATGATCTGTCTTAAATCGTCTCCTTCTTTGATGATCGGACAACGAATTCCTCTGGATACTGTTCCTACTAGTCTCGACATATATTTTTCCTCCAACGAAACTATTATAGAACTAAAAGCATAGAAGAGAATATGATTTTTTACGAAAGACATTTATTGGTTATTCATTTTATATTCACCGTTTGTAATAGCGAACGGATCTTCATTTTTTTAGTTCTGTAATCTCTAATTTGATTAAAACTGCTAAAATATAATTTGAGTTTGATAGCGGACAAGATATTTAACTTAAACCGTCTGATATGATGAAGAATAGTTTTTCTAAATTGTTGAAGTTGATGATTTGTGTCCTGCTTCTATTGGCAGCTGTTTTTTCGTATTTTCATTTAAGCGGACAGCTAGATCATGAATGCTGTGGTGAGGACTGCATTATATGTGAACATATATCTCAGTCTAAAGAATTGCTCAGAAATTATGAGGAATTATTGATTGTTTTCTTTTTCCTTTTTATTGTTTATCGCTTTATTTATTTTGAAAACTATCATTTCTGTTGCCAGAAGCTTTGGTTGCCTTTGCCGGTCTATAAGATCCGTTTTAATAATTGATAGAGACTTTTTTTAATCAATTTATAAATTATTAAATGGAGGTCTTTATGAAAAAAATAATAATTGTTTTTTTGCTTGTTTTTTTACTGATGATGATATGTGGATGTTCAAATGATCAGAAGAAAGACGATGAACACCTGAAGATCGTTACCACAACTTTTCCGCTCTATGACTGGGTCATTTCTCTTTTGAAAGACAATCCTGCCGGGATAGAAATAACTATGCTTTTGGATAAAGGTGTTGATCTGCACAGTTATCAGCCTACGGCTAAAGATGTCATGGATATAAAAAACTGTAATATATTCGTTTATGTCGGCGGTGAGTCTGATGAATGGGTCGATGATGTTTTCGCTAACAACGATAATTCTTCGCCGATCGTCATTGATATGATGGACTGTTTAAAAAGTAATCTGAAGGTCGAAGAACTTAAGGAAGGTATGGAAACCGAAGGCGAAGGTGAAGAAGATGAATATGATGAACATATCTGGCTTTCTCTTAAGAATGCTATGGTCTGTATAGAACAGATCTGCGAAAAACTTATACAGCTTGATGCAGATAATAAGGATTATTATCTTTCAAATAGAGATAAGTATCTTTCACAATTGTCCGATCTGGATAAAGAATATGTAAAAACCGTTTCGCAAGCGAAGAATAAGACTTTGATATTCGGTGACCGTTTTCCTTTCCGTTATCTTTTTGATGATTACGGTATAGATTATTATGCAGCTTTCAAAGGCTGTTCTGCCGAAAGTGAAGCCAGTTTTGAAACGATTGTTTTCCTGGCAGGAAAAGCTGATGAACTGAATCAGAAATATATCATGATCATTGACGGTTCCAATGGCAAGATTGCAGCTACAATCAATGAGAATACGCAAGCTAAAAATCTTAGGATCGTTTCTCTTGACTCGCTTCAATCTTGTACAATGGAAGATCATCTTAAGGGTAAAAGCTATCTGTCTGTCATGAATGATGATTTGATTGTTTTAAAGGAAGTATTGAATTGAATGGAAGAACTTTTACGGGTTGAACATCTTGATCTGGGTTATAGTGATAAAGTAATCGTAAGTGATCTAAATTTTAATGTTTATGAAGGCGATTACCTTTTTGTGATCGGTGATAACGGTTCGGGGAAGACTACCTTGATGAAGACCTTGTTGTCTTTGCTGAAACCGTTAAAGGGCAAGATCATTTTTTCTACGGAACTTAAGAAAAATGATCTTGGTTATCTGCCTCAGCTCAAAAATCATCAGGAAGATTTTCCTGCTACGGTTTATGAAGTAGTAATGTCTGGCTTTGAAGGTAAAGATTTCTTGAAGATTGGCTACAGCAAAGAAGAAAGAGATAGAGCCTTAAGTCTTATGGAAGAAATGGGCGTTTCTGAACTTAAAGAGAGAAGCTTTCAGAAACTTTCCGGTGGCCAGAAACAGCGTGTGCTTCTGGCCAGAGCTTTGTGCGCTGCTGAAAAACTGCTGGTGATGGATGAACCGACCAACGGTCTTGATCAGGATACGATCAAGGAATTCTATGAACTGATCAGAAAACTTAATGAAAAGGGCATGGCTATTATCATGATCAGTCATGATCATGAAGCTCTTAAAATTTATGCCAAAAATGTATTGCTTATTTCCGATCACATCTTTTATGGCGATAAGAAAACTTATCTAAAGGGAAAGTCAGGTGATTAAGATGTTTTCAATGTTATTTGAATACCTGCAATATCCTTTTGTTCGATATGCGATCATCTGCGGTGTGCTTATCTCACTGTGTGCTTCTCTTTTAGGTGTGACCCTGGTCTTGAAGAGATATTCTTTTATAGGAGACGGTCTTTCTCATGTTGCCTTTGGGGTGATGGCGATTGCCGGGGTCCTTCATTTAAGTAATGACACCTTGCTGGTGTTACCTTTGACCATCTTATGCGCAATTCTTCTGCTTAAAAATGGCAGCAACCTTAAAATTAAAGGTGATTCTGCCATCGCTATGATTTCTGCAGGAGCACTGGCCCTGGGTTATCTTCTGATGAATCTTTTTCCGGTCTCAGGAAACCTTTCCGGCGATGTCTGTACTAATCTTTTCGGTTCAACTTCGATTTTGACCTTAAAAAAAAGTGAAGTGCTTATCTGTTTGATTCTTTCGTTGGTTGTCATTTTGGTCTTTGTTCTGTTTTTTCATAAGATCTTCGCTGTTACTTTTGATGAAGATTTTGCCAGAACCAGCGGAGTCAATGTTGAACTGATCAATCTGATCCTGGCCGTTATCACTGCTTGTGTTATCGTTCTGGCTATGAATCTTGTCGGATCCTTGCTTATTTCGGCCTTACTGGTATTTCCTGCTCTTTCAGCTATGCGCATATTTGATAGCTATGTGAAAGTAATGATCAGTTCGGCGGTTATTGCAGTATTATGTGCTCTTTCTGGAATCATAATATCGATCCTTGTCTCTACACCGGTAGGTTCTACTATTGTTGCAATAAACATCTTGGTTTTTGGGATATGCTGGCTGATTGGAGATCTGTGCATATGAGAAAGATAACGACGGTTATTATTGTTCTGCTTTTTTTATCCGCTTGTTCTTCAGAAAAAGAAAGCTCTGTTTATAACGGTTCCAATACAAGTTCTGTAAGTGATGTAATAAGTCAACAGATCAAAGAATATAAAGGTGAAACAGAAGACAAAGAACCTGACAACGATCAGGAAGAAAAAGATAAGTCGGTAAATGATTTTTTAGAATCTGAACAGGCCGATCTTGATCTGTCTTATTATTCCGCCAATGTCATGTTCGGCAAGATAAATGAAATGACTCAGGATTATCAGGATTACGTCGGAAAGATAATAAAAATGAAAGGCGAGTACTATCGTTTTGATAATCCCCGTGATAATACATATTTTTATGTATGTATCGTAAAGGATCAGACTGCCTGCTGTTCATCTGGGCTTGAGTTTATCCTTAAAAAAGGCTATGAGTATCCTGAACAAGGGGATCAGATCCTTCTTCAGGGTGTTTTTTCGACTTACAACGAAGGAAAACAGGTTTTTATCCGTCTTGAAGATTGTCAATACAGTTTAGCTGAATAATTTGTGTTTTAATCTCATTTTTTAAAAAACTTCAGAGATAATGAATTTTGCAGTATTTTTCATTATAATAATGAAGGTTAAAAAGGTAGTAGAAATGAAAAATTATGATGTTGTGATCGTCGGGGCCGGCCCAGGGGGAATTTTTACGGCCTACGAACTGATAAAATGTGCCCCGGAACTTAAAGTAGCCATTATCGAACATGGCAATGTCTTGGAAAAACGTAAATGTCCGATCGACGGCGAGAAGATAACCAGATGTATCAACTGTGAAGTATGTGCGATCATGAACGGATTCGGTGGCGCCGGAGCCTTTTCTGATGGCAAATACAATATCACCAATGATTTCGGCGGTACTTTATACGAACATATTGGGAAGAAGAAAGCTCTTGATCTGATGAACTATGTAGATTCCATTAATGTGGAATACGGTGGTAATCATACAAGACTTTATTCGACTTCCAATTCCTCATTAAAGACCAAATGTATCCAGAACGATTTACATCTTCTGGACGCTAAAGTAAGACATTTGGGAACCGATATCAATTATGAAGTATTGACTAACTTATATGCCTATCTGTCTCAACATGTTGATTTCTATTTCCGAAGTGAGGTTAAAGAAGTCAAAAAGGTAGATGAGGAATATGAACTCTATACCAAAGATGAAGTATTCCATTGTAAGTATTGTGTTATATCGGCGGGAAGATCAGGATCCAAGTGGATGGAAAAGGTCTCAAAGGATCTGGGTATCCCGACGATGTCCAACCGTGTCGATATCGGTGTCAGAGTTGAGTTACCTTGTGAAGTATTCAACCATCTCACCGACGAATTATATGAAGCCAAGATCGTCTTCCGTACTTCCAAGTATCAGGACAGAGTAAGAACCTTCTGTATGAATCCGAAGGGCTTGGTCGTAAACGAGAATACGAATGGAATAGTAACCGTTAACGGTCATTCCTATGAAGACAAGGATAAACAGACGGAAAACACCAACTTTGCCTTACTGGTCTCCAAACACTTTACGGAACCGTTCAAGGATTCCAACGGTTACGGTGAATCGATCGCCAAACTGTCTAACATGCTGGGTGGTGGGGTTATTGTCCAGAGGTTCGGTGATCTGATCAGAGGTAAACGTTCTACCGTCGATAAGAACGAACATTCATTCATAACGCCAACCTTAAAGGCAACCCCTGGTGATCTCTCATTAGTTATCCCGAAAAGAATTCTTGATGACTTTATCGAGATGATCTACGCTTTGGATAAGATCGCACCGGGTTCGGCCAATGATGAATCAGTGCTATATGGTGTTGAGGTCAATT
>JAFRJA010000186.1 GCA_017432545.1 Erysipelotrichaceae bacterium | reverse complement strand
TTCAGTTCCGCCTGTGCTTTTACTGAAGGAAGAGGAGATCACTTTAATCAGGGATGTTGATGAATTTGTTCCGGAAGACTGTATCGAAGAGATCTCGGATAACTGTGATGATGAAGTTGATCTCAAAGTCAGCGAGATCAAAGGAGAGCTGTATAAAACACATGGTCAGTCTCTTATCAATGATGGCTATGATGTAAAAGTTGTCGATTTCATCAATCCGAAAAGGTCCTTACGATGGAATCCCTTCGGCATTATCATAAAGAAATATAGAGAAGCATATAAAGAATATCTCAAAGAGATGTCGTCTAATGAATATCGAAAGATCGTTGATGAAGTTGGTCAGAACCGGATCCTGATAGTGCAGTTAAAGAAGAAGATCGAGGAAACTGAAGGGAATCGTGATGATCTGAAAAAACAGATCGAAGTCCTGGAAAAGGAGATAGAGTCTCTCAATAAAATGCTTCCAAAGCCGAACTACTCGGAAGCTCAGGAACTCATATCCGATATCGCAATGCGTCTTTGTCATGAAGAACAGGCAAGAGATCCGTTCTGGCCTTCTTCTGCAGCTACGCTTCTTGAAGGTTATATAAACTTTCTACTGGAAGAACAGATCATCGATGAAAAGGGAAACAAACAGTTTCTTCCTGATGAAATGATCAATATGCGTTCCGTCAGGATGGTCCACGATCAGGGAAAACAGACGATCGATCCGAAACAGTATGATAACTGCAGCACGGTCCTTGAATACTGGCTTACCCATTACAGAAATGTAACGGATCCATCCTATATGCGTCTTATTGAATATGTCAGATCTCCGGACAATACAAGGGGATCCATATCTTCTGTATTCTCGGATAAGATCAAATATTTCATCAATAACGAAGACATCCTTAGAATGACGTCTGTCTCTGATTTTGATCTAAAAGGGTTGGGAGAAAGAAAGACGGCAATCTTTATCGGCATTCATGATGAAAAGGGGACCTATCATGAGCTTCCATCTATTCTCATATCTCAGACCTATGAGGAACTGATCAAGCTTACCAGAACCGAAGAAAAGGATAAGAAAGCCGCAAGACTGAAAGTCCCCGTCTATGTCGTCTGGGATGAATTTGCCAACGGAGCGGAATGGGACAATATCGTAAATGCATTGACTGCCGGATTATCCAGAGGCGTAAGATTCTGTCTTGTCATACAGGATTTCGGTCAGCTTGCCACAAGGTATGGGAATGACAAAGCCAAGACCATACGGTCCAACTGTCAGAATCTCTATTATCTTCTGGCTGGCGAGTATCAGACGTTAAAGGACATCTCGGATCTGTGCGGATCGAAGATTGTATGGAACCAGAACAGACAGGAAAAAGAAAGTGTTCCGGTTTTATCTACCGATGCATTGTCTAAGCTCTCTATGGGAGAAGCTGTGATTATCAGACAGCGTAGGAATCCGATGCTGCAGCGTCTAAGAGCTTTTGACAGATACTGTTTCCATCTTCCTGAAACACCTACGATTCTCGAACACAAGCTTCCGGAAGCACAGATCTTTGATCTGAAGAAGGAGTTCGATCAAAGAACCAAGAAAGAAGAAAAGGCAGACAGAATCAATCATAAGGAAGAGAAACAGAAAGAAGAGGAAACAAAGGCTGATGTTATTAATGAATCTGGCGACGCTGAAATCAGCAAGGAAGGAGATGATCTTGGATTAAATGAGAACTGATATTCTTTGGATGCCAGTAAAGCTGATGGGCATCCTTTTTATTGTGATGCTGCTGATACTGATACCGGTATGTGCGGTCTTTGCGCCGATTGCCTATATCGGATCTTTATTCGGTAACACCTTTGGAACGATTGAAGAAAATTTTAATGGAACCTATACCGGCAATTTCACGGAAGAACTGGATGCCTACGTTTTTGATAACAGAGTGTCGGTTGACTACAGCGCTCTTACAGGCTGCGTTCTCTACGATATGAGAGATGACCCAGCAGAATGTCTTGGAAGGATCGATGCTGATACCGGAAGAATGGATAAGAGGTATGAACAGCTTCTTACTTTGCCGGAAAAGGAATATATCGGATCCTACGATGATTCCTATTTTGAGAAGATCCATGTACTGGGAAAATATACCGTATCAAAATATGAAAAGGTAGGAGAACATGAAGAAACCAAGCCTATCGAACAGAACGGTTCAGGCCCTTATACCGGTCCGGAATATGAAACGGTTATCGTAGACGACTACGACTGGGTTTATTATCCGGAGATACGAAGAGGCAAATGCATCTCATCCGATACTGTTGCCTGCAATATCATCCTGGAAGACAGAGATGTCTATCCATACCAGTCGATCTCATTTAATCTTTCAGACCATTACGGTATCCACGTTGATCCTGAATCCTATGAGATCACGATGGAAAACTATCAGTCATGGTCCGGAGATATCCTGTATGCTTTTTCAAAAGGTACGGTACTGTCTTCATCGAATAAAGAGATCCTTTTAAAGATTCTCGCCAATGATATCGATCTTTATGCAAGATATGTATCGGATGACGGACTGCTGTTTCCGGAATTTTCTCATGGCGAAACTGTTGAAGCTACAGAGATCATCGGATACTCCGAAGGGGAAATAAAACTGTATCTTTACAATTCAATAAATGAATATGTCAATCCGGCACTGTTTGTTTCTCCCGGAGATGTCTTTACAGGCCTAGGTAACGGAACGATCATCTATGGCATGGAAGACTTTGCACCGAACTTTTCTGATACAAGAGTCTGGTATGGAACAGATGATGGCGGTATCAATCCATACGGCAACAATCACATGGGACAGTGTACCTGGTTCTGCTGGGGGCTCTTCTATCAGCACTATGGCTTTGATCCGGGGTTCAGAAATCAGGGATCTTTATGTGCCTATCAGACATACCATACTCTTAAAGATAAAGGCTGGACCTATTCGAGATCCCCATCACCCGGAGCAGTATTCTCAACGACCAACTTTGAACATACCGGTATCGTTGCCGGCGTGATCGATGAGGATACCATGATCATCGTTGAAGGAAATTTTAATCACAGGAATGACAGCTTTGAACAGTTTATAAGAATTCCGGACTGGTCGATGCGGACGGTATCGACACACTATTACAAAGCAGGAGTGGGATTTGTTTTTTGCAATCCACCAACAAATTAAAAATACACGAGGAGAAAAGAAAAATGGCAAAAATTGCATATATCCGAGTTAGCAGCAACACACAGAATACTGACAGACAAGAAGAGATGTTCAAGGATCTTGGCATCGACAAATATTACATTGAAAAGGTATCTGGTAAGGATATCAAAGACAGGATCGAACTTCAGAAAATGATGGAATACGTCAGAGAAGGCGATACGGTCATTGTCGAAAGCATTTCCCGTTTTGGACGATCGCTGACCGATCTTCTGAACCTGATTGACCGTCTGAATGAAAAAGGCGTTCAGTTCAGGTCACTGAAAGAAGGAGACATCGATACAACGACTCCAACAGGGAAACTAGTATATTCGATCTTTTCATCGCTTTCAGAATTTGAGAAGGATACGATCCGGCAAAGGCAGGCAGAGGGGGATTGCTTTAGCTAAAGAAAGAGGCGCCTATAAAGGAAGAAAGCGGATCGAGTTCGATCAGGAACAACTCGAACTTTTATATTGGCGGTGGAAAAACGGAGAAATCAAAAAAGGATTTATGGCAAGAAAACTTGGGATGTCTTTGTCAACTTTAAGACGGCGAATCAAAGAGTGCGATGCTGAAGGGAAAGAAAATGAAAATATACTGATGTGATCAATGATGATCCTTACTTAAGCAAGATAAAGGATTTGTTAACAAAAGCGTTAACAAATCCACTTGAACAATCAGGCTCTGCCTGATTTTTGCCTTTTTTAAGGCGTTTTTGATGTTGAACTGAAAACTCGGTTTGTTAACAGAACTGTTAACAAAAATAACTAACGGGAATAACTGAAACTTGGAAAGAGAGGATAAAAATGGCAAACAGTGAAAAGGTATTGGGTTTCAGATTTGATGAAGATGTACTTCAAAAACTGGACTATTTAATGAAAGAAGATTTAAAGGAGGCAAACCGTTTGGGAGTAAAAGCAAAAACCAGAAAAGACTTTTTTGAGGATGGTATCAGGGAACTCTACATGAAGAAGATGAGAAAAGGGCAGGATGCGGATGTCGTCGATCGGATCTCTGAATTTGTCAGCGATGAGGTCGAATCTTCAATAAATAATCTGCAAAGAAAGATCGATGAGATCCTGTTTCTGACAATCAAAAATGATTACGGAAACAGAGTCCTATATCGCAGTCCCAGTGTTCTTCCTCCGCCAAAAAGCGTCGAACAGGCAATTCGAATCATTGTGAATGAAGAGTCCGGATGGGATAAAGCTCTAGAGAACTATCTGAGAAAAGAATGGAAAAATATGGAAGGTCAGATCAAAGAAGGAGGTGTAGAATTTGATCCAGTTCATCAATAAGGCAAGATATTTCAAGATCGGTCAGCAGGCACCAAAGAACAGCTGTTTCAAGGGAACCGTTACACCGCAGTCGATCTTTGGCGGATCCGGCAGTTATTTTGAATATACAGAGCGATATGTTGGCAAGGAATGCGATTCTTTAATGAATTATACCGGAAGGTATGGAGCTACGGTTTCTTCTTTGGGTAACCTGGATTCTAAAGAAAAGATCGATGAATTCAAAAGAAAAGGTGTCGAAGCTTTGAACAAGGAAGGAGCTATTTGTTATGAATTTGTTTTAAGCATGAAAGATTATGAAACGGCTGCGAAATACAACATCGTTAATCAGGAACAGTTTTCTGCAGTAATCAGACGGATCGCACCGGTCTATTTTAAGTCGATTGGTTTAGACCCGGAAAACGTTTTCTGGTGGGAAGACTTTCATCCGGAAAACAGGACCAGTACGATTCCACATCCGCATATTCATTTTCTGTTTTTTGAAAATGAACCAACTGGGACGTTTGATAAAACCTATGGGAAGCTGCCAAAGAAGGCACTGGACGACTTCAAAAGACTTTTTGCAAATCAGCTGCTGAAAAGAGAAGACAAAGGTGCTTACAGAGATTTGTTCGACAACATCAACATCTCCAGAAAAAATGTATTGGATAATCTTAAACATGCTGATTTGAATAAAGTGAAATCTCTTAAGGATCTATATGCAGTCCTGCCGAAAAGCGGCAGGCTGCAGATCAATTCTGCCAATATGGCTCCTTACAGAGATACGGTATTCAAGGTGGTGGATGATCTTCTTGCCTCTAATGAATACAGAAAGACCTGGGAGAATTATCTGTCGTCTCTTGAACGATACGAAGATCAGATCAACCGAAAAGCCGGATCTGGTGTCTCTTCAAGAAAAGAGATTGAAATCTCCAAACTGAAGGACCAGATCGCAAACTATATTCTTTCCAACAGAAAAGGATATATCGAAGAAAATTCCTATGGCAGCATTCTGAAGAACAAAAACTACAAGATTTCTGATGGTGGCAGCGGGCGATTGTATAAGGACAGTTCCATCGTCAGAGGAAGATTGTCAAGGCGCAATTCAGCTGTTTCAACAAAAAGAGCGATTAACGGTCTGATTGCAAAAAGGCAAAGGGAGATCGAAAGGGAGATCGATCAGTATCTGAATATGGATAGCTATTCGATGGAAATATAGGAGGAGGTCGTATTGATGATCAGCTATGAACCTTTTTATGAAACGATCAAGAGAAAAGGAGTGTCATTGTATTTGCTTCAACATATGGGAGTTAATTCGAGGCTATCGAATTCCATCAGGAACGACAGGAATATTAATACGAGCAGTATAAATAAGCTGTGTCTGCTGCTCAATTGTTCTCCAAACGATATTGTCAGAATCAAGAGAACAGAAGATGAAATCAAAATTCTTAAAGAGGGAATTATTCCGCCATATCGTCAGGGATTGCATTCAAAACCATTGCCGTCAGATCTGAAACTTAAAGAGATCATGAACAACATGTAAAAAGAGTTTGCTTTATGAATTGCTATTGGCAAAAACAATAAGGTGGTTGAGAAATGTTTAGTTACAAACCATTTTACAGAACGCTTAAGAAAAAAGGAATTTCGCAGTATCTGTTGAGACACATGGGAATCAGCCCGACCGTGTTAACTTCAATTAGAAACGGGAAAAGCATTTCTTTGTACACATTGAACAGATTATGCCTTTTGTTGGATTGCAAGCCAAAAGATATAGTGAAGTATACTCGAACAGAAGAAGAGATCGAGATGCTGAAAAGGGATTTTATTCCAACACATCGAATAGATGTGCATAAAAGAAAACTGGAATCAGATGAAAAGATGTCGAATTATGGAAAATATAAGCGTTGACATTATTTAGATAGTTTTTTATCCGATTTGAGAGGATGTTTATGAAGATCCTGGCGATGAGATGGTCTTCTAAATTGACCATAGTATTCCACGTCTTCTTCAGTCCTTTCATAAATAAAAATGTTATGAGGCTCGCAGTCAATGATGGTACATAGTTTATCGAGAGTGTATAAGGTAATGCTTTTTCCTTTTTTGATAGATTCCAATACGCATGAGCTGATGCCCATGTGCTTAAGCTGGTACTGAGATATTTTTCTCTCTTTCAATGTTTCAAAAAATGGAGAATAATCTATCATATTCAAAGTATCAAATTATTCTTTTCTAAAATACCGACCTCATAGTAGGTACGTATTTTTTCTATTCATTAATCACATTATTAATTGCAACCCACTATTACAAAATAATTCTATATAATCATAGAACATCATAAGGAGCTCAAATGCAGAAAATTTTTGGATACGTCAGAGAAAGCACTATGCAGCAAGCAATGCATGGATACAATATCGAGGAACAGAAAAGAGTCATAGAAGATTATTGCAAGTATCATTTCAAAGACTATGAGCTTGAGATATTCGTTGAAAAAGGAAAATCTGCCACATCTATGAATCGTCCTGAACTTCAGAATCTACTGGATAAAGCCAGAAAGGCCAAAGCCAACAAAGTTATCTTTCATAGTCTGGACAGATTGACAAGAGATATTGCGGATCTGTATTGGCTGATCAATTATTTTGATAAACATCAGATCGAACTTGTTTCTGTTATGGAAAGCTTTGATCTAACAAGCGCAATCGGCAGATCACATGTTTATAATTCCGGTGTATATGCGCAGCTTGAATCAGAACGAACTTCCGAAAGAACGATCCGCGCAATAAAACAGGCGGTCATAGAAAAGAAATATCCGTTTTCACATGCACCACTAGGCTATGACAAGATTGATAAGAAACTTTATCCCAGCAAGGATGAAAACCAGATCAAAATTGTAAAATACATATTTGATACTTTTGCAGAAAACCGGCACAACTATAGAGAAGTTAGAAATGAAGTTAAAAAACGGTTTGATTATAAGATGGATGACCAGGCAATCGTAAAGACGCTTCGCCGAAGACTTTATACTGGAACGATGGAATATCGAGGAGTTGTTGTTGAAGACTATTGTGAACCTTTGATAGATCAGAAAACATTTGATGAGGCAAACGAGAATTCCAAGATCGTCAAAAGACCGTACAGAAGAGCGATGTATCTCTTCCAGAACCTGGTCGTGTGCGCTGATTGCGATTCCCGGATGAGCCATACCTGCGGTACTGGTCGGCATAAGAAGGTTTATGAATATTATCGTTGCAAGGTCTGTGGCCATCGGGCTTCCCAGGATATGATCCTTGAAAAGAAAGCTTATCAGTTACAGGGCCTTGCCAATGAATATTACAGAGATAACTCTGGATACAAGGAAAAGAGAAAACAGATAGCGCTGATGCGCAAAAATCAAAAGAAGCTCGTAGAGATGCAGAAGGGTCAAGGGATTGATGTTGAAACTTTCTATGAGCTTTTTCTTAACTATGAGAATGAGATCAATGCATTATCAAAAGAACTGGATAATATCGAGAGAAAAGAATTATACTTCGATGATTTGGAAAAGTCGCTGCAGAAAGAGATCATTCATAAGTATGTCAAATTGATCCGAGTTCATTTCAAAAATCAAGGATACAAGATCACTGTTGAGCTGATAAGAAAATAGGAACAGAAATACAAATGCAAACGCGCAGATGATCAGTGGGGAACTGTGCTGCGAAACTGCTATCTCATTAAGGAACTGCTTGCATTTACGATTTCTGACATTGACAAAAATAATGGTTGAAAAGCCGAAAAAATGTTAGAATGAAGGTGCATTATAAGCAGTTCCTTAAGACGGGTTTAGATGATTTGTCTTAAAGGTGATATTACTTATTTTGGCTCCAGAAATCAATACCGTTTCACGACGGTTTTTCTTTATAATGATATTGAGGAACGAATCAGATGAGTGATAATATTCTGACTTTTGAAGAAATCAAAAACGTCATAGAACCGATCGCAGAAAAAAATGGTTTGGAATCCGTATATCTTTTTGGCTCTTATGCCAGAGGAGAAGCAAACAAAGATAGCGACATCGATATCTTATTTACGATGAAAGATAAAATTCCGGGGCTGATCATTATCTGTGATATAAAATTCAATCTTTCTAATGCTTTAGGAAAGGATGTCGACGTTTTCTTTGTCAAAAATATTGACGACAGCAAATACGATCACATCAGAAAGGGCATCCGAAAGATATGTTAAATGAAAAAGACCTGAACAGATTAAAGAATATTTTAATTTATTGCGACAGAATCGATAAGACTTTGATTCGTATGAATAATGATTATGAAACGTTTTCAAATGATCTTGATTTTCAACAGTCGATATCTTTCAGCATAGCTCAGATCGGAGAATTGGCATTCCATTGTCGGTTTTAGAAACGTGATTGTCCATGAGCATAATTCACAGATGTTTGATCTTGAAGTCGTTTGGCAAACAGCGACAGCAGATATCAAATATTTTGCTGATAAGATCGCTCTGATAGTTGATAACGGATAGTGGCTTCGATTCTCGTCGACCGCTCCATTAATGCACAAGAAAAGCCTTTGTCGAAAAGGCTTTTTATGTACCTGAAGTATTCTTAACTATTAGCGATTCTTTAGTTCAGCCAACAATTCCTGTTTGGTGAAGATGGGCCAGTGCCCACCAATGAAATGATCGGCATCGATAGCTTCAATAGTTTCAATGAAACCATCAAGCAGTTTCTGATCGGTGATCCAGGAAGGAAAGACACCGGACATGGCGTCACCAAAGAAGACGGTCCTGTGTTCCGGGATCATGATCAGGGTGGCATCATCGGTATGGGGTGAGACAGCCTCAAAGGCTTCTACTTTAAGGTTTCCGGCATTGAGATGCAGCGATCCTTCAAAGACGATGTCGGCCTGTCTAACGATGATGGGCTTGTTGTCTTTATATTCCAGGGCGATACTGGGATCCAGCTCCAGGAAGAGCTTGTCGGATTCTTCGGTCCTTTTTTCAATGAAGTCTTTGAGATAGTCGTCGGTCTTTTTGTCGGCGATAGAGAGACCGTTTATCGCATGCATGGCAAAGGAATGGTCCCAATGCCAGTGGGTGATGATGGTCAAGGAAGGAAGAGGAAGCTTTCTTTTATTGAGCTCCTCATAGAATTCCTTGACGTGATCGTCACTGTGTCCGGCGTCGATCGCAATTGAATAGTCATCGCCCAAAAGATAGCCCAGGGCCGGGCGGTCTCTTTCTTCTTCGTAAGCGGAATAGTAGATCCTTTCATCCAGCTGAAACAGTTCCATGTTAAGTCCTTCTTTCATCTTAATTATAGATTATTGATATAATCAGGGTAGATGATGTTTTGCGATAGTTCTAAGTAAGAGTCTAAAGGATGGATCGCTTAGGGTTTATGGCTTCGATAAGAGAAAAACAGTCGGGATAATTGATATAATTTAGACAGACGTATATTGATAGAGGAAAGATATTTATGGCAGAAAACAATGGTGGATTTTTCGCTTCCAAGCGGCTGATCCTGGTGGCGGATGACGAGTTCATCAACCGGGAACTGCTCAATGTCATCCTGAAAGATGATTACGATCTCATTTTTGCGGAAAATGGCGAAGAGGCATTATTAAAGATCAGGGAATACAAGGACACCTTGTCACTGGTCCTTTTGGATATCCTGATGCCGGCGATGACAGGTATCGAAGTTTTAAGGGCAGCCAAAGCCGACAGCGAGACTTCCAAGATCCCGATCGTCGTCGTGACTTCCGAGTCGGCAGCCGAGGTCGAAAGTCTGCAGCTGGGTGCCATCGATTTCATTCCTAAACCTTATCCCAATGCCGAAGTCATCAAGGCCAGAGTCTTGCGAACGATCGAATTGTCGGAAGGCAAGGACATCATTTCTTCGACCGAAAGAGATTCTTTGACCGGTCTATACAATAAAGAATTCTTCTATCGCTACGCTGAACAGTTCGATCAGTTTCATAAGGATACGCCGATGGATGCGGTCGTTCTGGATGTCAACCACTTCCGGATGATCAATGAACGCTATGGCAACGCCTATGGCGATGAGGTCCTGTGTCGGATCGGCGAGAAGGTCAGAGAGATGGTCAGAGATTCGGGTGGTATCGTCTGCCGTAAAGAAGCGGATACTTTCCTGATCTATTGTCCACATCGGGAAGACTATAAAGAGATCATCGAAAATGCCTCGGTTGGTCTGGCGGGTGATGATTCCGCCAACAACCGTGTCAGGCTCAGAATAGGTGTCTATTCCGATGTCGATAAGACTTTGGATATCGAAAGAAGATTCGACCATGCCAAGACAGCGGCTGATTCGGTCAAGAACAGCTTCGCCAAAAACATCGGCATTTACGATAACGAGATCCATGAAAAAGAACTATATGCTGAACAGCTGATCGAAGAGTTCCCCAGGGCGATCAAAGAAGGCCAGTTCAAGGTCTTCTATCAGCCGAAATTCGATGTGCGTCCGGATACGCCGATATTGGTATCGGCGGAAGCTCTGGTGCGTTGGATACATCCCGAACTGGGCATGATCTCGCCGGGTGCTTTCATTCCACTGTTTGAAGAAAACGGTCTGATTCAGAAACTTGACGATTACGTCTGGCGTCAGACGGCCAAACAGATCAGGGAGTGGAAGGACAACTTCAATTACGGCATCCCGGTTTCGGTCAATGTTTCGCGTATCGACATGTATGACCCAAATCTGAAGGATACGATCATGGGCATCATCGAGGAAGCCGGACTGGAAAGTTCGGATCTGATCCTGGAGGTCACGGAGTCGGCTTATACCGAAGATTCGGCTCAGATCATCAGGACGGTCGAAGACCTGCGTTCTTTGGGTTTCATGATCGAGATGGATGACTTTGGCACAGGTTATTCTTCTTTGAATATGATCTCCAATCTGCCGATCGATGCGATCAAGCTGGATATGCAGTTTGTGCGCAGTGCCTTCAAGGAAGGCGGCAATACCAGAATGGTGGAGATCATCATCGATATCGCCGATTTCCTCAAGGTCCCGGTCATTGCTGAAGGTGTGGAAACGGAGAATCAGCTCAATGCTTTGAAGAGGCTGGGCTGTGATATCGTTCAGGGTTATTTCTTCTCCAAACCGGTACCTTCCAAGGAATTTGAACCCTTCATCCTGCAGCGAAAGGAAGCCGAAAAGGCCCTGTCAGATAATCCGCAGGATATTGAAGACAGGATCAGACAGGCCCAGATCGGGGCCATCAGGAATGAGTACGGTCCGATCGACAGCGATCAGGATGAGGCGGAAGAATATAACAGACAGGTGTCTTCCGGTGTACAGCTTAGAACGGCCAACATCTTCTTTACGATCATCGCCTTTGTGGCGGCTTTGGCTCTACTGATGGCGGATATGTCCGTGTCCAAGGGCTATCAGCGCATGAAGAAGGCTTCCGACCGTTACATTTCCGCACAATTGGCGGCTTCGGATATGGTCACCGGTTCGGATTATCTGACTGACAGAGTCCGCTGCTTTGTCGTGACCGGGGAACTACAGTATCTCAACGACTTCTTCGAAGAAGTTGAAGTGACGCAACGCCGTGACCATGCGGTGGAAGATCTGGAAGTTCTTTTGGAAGGACAGTACGGTTCAGCTTTGACCGCTTTGAATAACGCTTTGAATCTGTCAAACGAACTGGTAGATACCGAATATCTGGCGATGCGACTGATGCTGGAGACGGGGGACTACGATATGAGCGTCATCCCTGCCCAGATCGCCAATATCAAACTGAGTGATGAATATCAGGGTCTCTCCAAGGAAGAGATGAAGGAAGCTGCGCAGAATCTGGTCTTCGACAACCAGTACATGCACTACAAGGATCGCATCAGAGAAAATGTCTCGATCTGTACCCAGACCCTGATCACCTCTTCTTCACAGGAGCTAGAACAGGCTTCAGCGAGATTGTCCTTACTGGTGACGATCATGACGGGCGTGACCCTGATCTTCCTATTGATCGTGCTGTGCTTTGTCATCTTCATCTCTTTGCAGATAAGAAGGCCATTGACCAAGATGGTCTCGCTGATGCAGGAACATCAGCCGATCGAGCCAAAGGGCGTCGAGGAACTGCGTTTCGTCGGCTACACCTACAACAAGGTCCTGGAACAGAACCGCAGTACGCAGGATAAGCTCAGTTATGAAGCTGCCCACGATGCTTTGACAGGTCTGTTCAACCGCGGTGCCTATCAGATGCTTATTGAAAGTATCGATACCACCCATATCGCGTTGCTGATCGTGGACGTGGATCTGTTCAAACAGGTCAATGATACCTATGGCCATGCCATCGGCGACAGAGTGCTTAAGAAGGTCGCGGAGATCCTCAAGACTTCCTTCCGTTCCGTCGATATCATCTGCCGTTATGGTGGTGATGAATTCGTCGTAGTCATGACCCGTGTCAATTCTTCGATGAAGCAGATGGTCTTGAATAAGGTCGCTCAGGCCAATGAGACCATGATGACGCCAAACGACGATCTGCCGCCGGTCTCGCTCAGTGTCGGTGTCGCTTTCTCCGATCGCAGCGATCCTAGAGGCGATCTGTTTGCGGATGCCGATACGGCTTTATATCAGGCCAAGAAAAAAGGCGGCGGTGGCTGCATGGTCTATGAATAAACATATTTACTTAAGTGTCCTTGAAAAGGTAAAATCCCATCTTTGACAGTTCAAGAAAAGTAAAATAACGGATCAGCCTTATTTCATGGGCTTTTCCGTTATTTTGGTCTTTGTATGCGATTGTACTATATTATTTCTTTTTCGCTCCTGTCTTTGTATTCTTGATGATATTC
>JAFRJA010000185.1 GCA_017432545.1 Erysipelotrichaceae bacterium | reverse complement strand
TGACACAGCTCTTTTAAGATCCTCAGTATATCGACATTGAGATCCTTCAAAGAAAAGTAGTGATTGTCCTTTATCTCCATCAGAACCTGTCTTTCAAACCAGCCGATCACATTTTCGACTTCGTGCTTATCGGTCTTATCTTTAATTCAAGATAAGACCGATTATCTTCAAAAAAAGATTATCTTCAATTTCTATCGGATAATCTTTAATCATCAGTATTTCAGCTTCAGTTTTTGAAGATAATGTTTTCTTCCTGTTATCCTGTTCTTGTCAGAATGACAGAAAGGATAATCTATATGAATGTATTAGAAAAAGCAGTTCAGGATGCCAGAGCTGATATTTTGAAAAACCCATTTTGGAAACCATCGGTCAAAGAAAAGTATTACTATGGCGTCAATAATCTTGTTCATTATGCCGAGAGAAACGACTTTGATGACTTGTCCCAGAAACTTGTGGACTCTTATCTGAATGATTTCTCCGTCAAGCGTTCAACTTTAAATGATAGGACCCTTTTTGTAAAAATCATTGATCGATATGCCGGGTCGATGCTTTTAAAGCCAGATGGAAGACTTTTGAACGAAACAGAGTTTCTTGATTCGAAAGAAACCGCTGACTATTTTGCCGGTAAGGTATTTCCGGTCACAGATGCTGATGTCTTTTATCTGATTTCGTATGCTTTATCGCTGATAAGAAATGCCGGTCTTTCCGACTCAACGTATGGCCAGTATGTTCATGCCTATCACTGTCTTTACCCTTTGTTTTTGAAAAACGGAAAGTCTGTTTTTGATAAGGCTTTTATTTTGGAATTGCTGGAAAGAAATGATGAAGCTTCCATCTCTGGAAAAATAGAACAATGGGTTCATAAGATCAGAAGACGCTGTCTTAATATTCTGATAGAAGTTTATAATAGCGGGACTTTGGACTGGCACATCTATAAAGAAAACAACGAATCGCTCAATACCGAATTGGCTGATCTTAAAAACGAATATATCCGTTTCATCAACACAAACAATCTATCAGCCAAAACGGTTTCCCTTCATGATTTTGTATTCAGAAAAACGGTCGAATACTTAAATGTCATAAATCATGAAGATCTTATAAACATAAAAAGAGAAGAGATCGAAGAGATGATGAAGAAATTCAATGACTGTTTCAGTCAGAGGAGTATGGAAACGATCATTCCTATCATCAGAAGGATCTTTAAATTTCTTTATGGTTCAAACTATACTGACGCTAATTTTTCCGGGATGATCTTATCACCAAATCATTTTACAGAGTATAACCCTGCTGTTTTATCAAGATCAGAAGAAAAAAGGATAATAGAGAATCTGAAGGAATTGAATCTTCGCGACCAGGCGATCATGATGCTGGCCATAAGATACGGCTTAAGAGATTCCGACATCTGTAACCTGAAACTTGAGGATATTGACTGGTATGCAGACACGATCAATATCACGCAATCCAAGACGGATGAACCATTAAGTCTTCCGTTACTTGATGATGTCGGAAACCTCATAATGAACTATATCATAAACCAAAGACCTCGGTGTGAGAGTCCTTATATCTTTCTTACCTGTTTCAGACCGTTTCGAAAACTTGAAAGCGCATATGGGATCTGTTCAAAGTATTTTGAAAAGCTTGATGTCAAGCTGCAGTCCGGTTCCGGAAAAGGGATCCATGTGTTCCGATACTCCCTTGTCAAAAGGCTTCTTGAATCAAAAGTATCGCATCAGGTGATTACCGATTCCCTTGGCCACAGTTCAAAGGAATCGGATAAGTATTATCTTGCGCTTGAAGAAGACAGACTGCGTTTGTGCTGTCTTGATGCCAGATGGATCGGGGTCAAGACATGGCAGTAAAAATATACGAATTTGAGTATTCATCAGGTATCGGAGAATACATCGCTTCCTTTGTCAGACAGAAAAGAGTAGCCGGCTATCCGTATAATGAATCCGCCCGGATCCTGCAGTATTTTGATCACATGATATTTGAGGAGTTCCCCGAAGCAGAAACTATCACAAAACAGATTATTGATTGCTGGATATCGCATCAATCTCAGGTGCACCAGAATACTTTATTGAGAAGGATGACACCAGTCAGGCAGCTGTCTGTATATATGAGTGGATTGGATATTGAAACTTACATCGTCCCTGGTCATATTCCTGACAAACAGATCAGATACGATCCTCACATCTATACGAAAGAAGAACTCATCAGATTATTTGAAGTTATCGATAATTTGCCTGTTTCTGTTTTTTCTCCCTACAAGTGCTATATTGCGCCGGTTTTATTCAGATTCTGTTTTCTCTGTGGCATGCGTCTTTCAGAGACGATCAATCTTAAAACTGAGGATGTTGATGCCGATAACGGAATAATGACGATCCAGGAATCCAAAAGCTGGAAGAAAAGAAAAATCTTTCTTTCTGATGAATTGATCGGAATGGTCAAAGAATACGATGAGATCATTTCAAAGATCGTTTTAAATCGAAAAATGTTTTTTCCGGCAGTAAAAGGGGATAAGCCGATTCACCCGGGTTCGATCGATCTGTGGTTCAGACTGTTCAAAGAAGAGGCTTTTAAAGGCATCGATCATTTAGACGCAAGAATGAGGATTCATGATCTTCGCCACACCTACGCAACAGAAAGACTCAACCGCTGGACAGAAGAAGGAATTGATGTAAGTGTCATGTACCCTTATTTCAGCAGATATCTTGGGCACAGTAATTTTTATGACACAGATTACTATCTGAAGCTGGCCCCGTCCTTTTATCCGGAAATGAATAAGCGGATGAAATCGCTTAACAGCCAGATCCTTCCGGAGGTGATCGATGAAGACTTATGACTTTCATGATCATCTGCGGCTTTTTCTGAGTGAATATCTTCCTCACAGAAGAAACTTTTCTGATCAGACGATACGCGCCTATAAACAGACGTTCAGATTGATGAAAAAGTATTTTGAAGAGGAAAAGGAAATAAGTTTTTCCGATCTCGATTTCAAGATCGTCACAAAAGAGAATATTTATGGATTTCTGTTGTTTCTGAAAGATGTCAAGAAATGTTCGGCCAACACTTTGAATCTGAGGCTTTCCGCAATCAAATCCTTTTTCAGATTCTGCGGCGAAGAAGATATCGAATACTATTCCTGTTATCTGAAAATCAAGTCGATCCATCAGTTCAAAGGAGCCAAGAAAAACTGCGTAGAATACTTGTCCCCGGAACAGATAAAACTGATCTTCACCATTCCCGATACCGGATTGCGTTTGGAAAGAAGGAATCAGTTTCTTATGATCTTTCTGTATGAGACCGGTATGAGACTTTCGGAGATCGTCAATATCCGACTGTCTGATATCATCAGAAAAGAAGATGGAATCACAATCAGAATCAAAGGAAAAGGATCCAAGATCCGATACGTTCCATTGCTTGAAGATTGTGTCAGACATCTTAACGCTTATATTTCTGCTTTTCATCCTAATTCCGATTGTGATGAGTATCTATTCTACACAATTCACAATACAGAAAAGACGAAAATGTCTTCAGGAACAGTCGATGCATTTCTGAAACGATATGCGAAGACAGCACATGAGAAAGACGAATCTTTCCCTTTAAATCTGCACGCACATATGTTCAGACATTCTGTTGCGATGTCGATGTATAAGAACGAGATTCCGATATCGTATATCAAAGATTTTTTGGGACATGCCGACCTGTCAACGACCTCGATATATTCATATGCCGATAACGAAACAATCAGGAAAGCTTTGGAAAGTGTTCAAGATGAGATACCTTCATCAGTGCCGAAGAATAAAAAATGGAAAGGCAAGGAAGAAGAACTGGCAAAATACTGCTGTATTGACTGAAAACATTATCTTCAAAAACTGAAGCTGAAATACTGATGATTAAAGATTATCCGATAGAAATTGAAGATAATCTTTTTTTGAAGATAATCGGTCGGCTCCAGAACTCTTGCGGCCAGAACGACATATCCGTAGAATTCCTGCATATCCTCATATACGCGGTTAAGTGTGACTTCCTTCTCATAATTCCTGATGACAGCACACTTTGTGTTGTCCGGAATCGCATATTTTGGAATCCCGCC
>JAFRJA010000184.1 GCA_017432545.1 Erysipelotrichaceae bacterium | reverse complement strand
TGATCTGGACCAGATTGAAAGAGATCGGCGCAAAGATAAAAGTCAAAGCGACATAAATAGCTGCGATCATCGCCGCTTGAGCAATATATAGAATAATATCCTTATTGTTTCGTTCCATATGATAATCCTCAAATTCTGATCGTCAAAACATTAAGACCGAGCAGATACTGATATTGTATATCTTCGGCGATCTTATAGACCATCCTTAAACCCATGTTTTTAGTCATATCATTCTTATCAATGATCCGACTGCGCTCCTCTGGGTTAAAAGCTTTACAGTCATCTTTTATCCTGAGGATCACATCATCTTCATCCTCCAGATAAGCAACTCTGACATCGACAGTATGTTTCTTGTTGTCTTTACTGAAACCGTGTTCGACAACATTGCCTGCCATTTCTTCCAAAGATAAGCCAGCCAGATAGGAACGTCTTTTATCAACTCCTCTTTTTTCACAGAAGTTCTGCACAAGTTTTGAGATCGAGACGACATCGGTGATATTCCGGATAGTCAGATCAAGTCTGTTTTCGATACTGTAGCCGATATCATCAGGAATGATCATGAACTCATTCATATCCTGCGGGATCTTTTGGTTTTCAAGTAGAGACCATACAAAGATCGCAATTGACGAAGTGATTGAACTCAAGATCGTGGCGATATATATGCCATTGATACCATAGGTTTTGATAAGTAAGAGAGAATAAAGACTCATACATATCACCCCATCTAAAACAGATAACAGATGGACTAAGACAGGCTTGTTGGAAGCCTGGCCATAACAGATGAAATGTAAGACGATTATTCCAAAAGGCATATAGAAAGGCATGATCCTGAAACCCCATAAGGTCATCATATAGACAGGTTCAAAACTGTTATGGAAAAACAGATTGGTAAAAGGTTCAGCCAGCAAAGAAATAAGCGCACAGATCACAAACATCAGCGGCACAAAGCGCTTGAACATGACTCTCATGATATCAGATAAAGTCTGTCTGTCCTCTTCACCGATACTGACACTGATAAGTAATCTTGAAACGGTAACCATTCCCATCGGGATCGACCAGAATACTTTCAGAAGATTATCGACGGTCGCATAGGCAGTGATACCGATCGAACCGATATAGATTGCGATCAGATGATTTACGATAAAACCTCTGATCGTCTGATAAGCCGTCGAAGCAGCCCCGGGATAACCGGTCTTGACGATCTCTTTGACATCAGACAGATCAGGTTTTTTTAGCTTAAGAGTTAAATGGGCTTTCTTAAAAAGGAAGTATTCTGCCTGTACAGCTAAAAAGATCCAGTTACTGACAGTGGTAGCTAGAGCCAGACCAAATGTTCCCATATGTAAGACCTTCACAAACAGGATATTGAATATCAATGAACTGATCACATACACGATACTCGATAATAAAGTGCGATCATCTTTGTTTTCAAGCGATAGAAATACCGGCAGCTGATTGGTCATCATATTAGGCAATAAGCCTAAAGACTGGCCGATCAGATAAGCGTTGAATAAAGGTCTGACCGTTTCGTCGGGACAAAACAGACCAGTGAGATTAAAGAGAGCCAGGAAAATAAAAATAACAGCCAAAGCGAAGGATATCGCACCGGTTAGTAACACATTCAAAGAAAAGACATTCTGCAGCTTTTCTTCCTCATTACGGCCCAGAAACTTGCCGCAGAGTATTGAAGTGCCACCGGATAATAGTAAAGCCAGTGCGGTAATAAACACATTGAGCGGACTGTACATGCCCACCGCACTCATCACCTCGACACCGACATAATTGTTCGCAAAATAGCTGGACACAAATCCATCCAGCGAATCGACAGCTACCAGTAAAGCCTGTACCGGCAGCAGTCTGAACATCAGTTTTGTCAGCATCCTGGCGTTAGCGCTCTGTTCCATAATGTTTCATTCCATTATTCAACGATTATTCTGCCTTCAAGTTCCTTATAATCATCACTGATGCCTTTTTCCTTTATATATTCCTTCAGAACTTCCGGGATCAGCTTATGACTTTCTTTCAATAATTCTGAACCCTTAAAAGCCGTGTTTCCATTGCCACAGCTCAAGACCAGATAATCAACACTGGCCAAAGTGTAATAAGCTTCAGGATCAAGCGGTACGTATTTGCCATCCTTGAGCACCTCTACATCATGTACCCGACGCCTGTCCCCGATCTTTACCATCAGTCCGCTCTTGTCATATTCGATCTCCGGCTCAATTGAAGTATCGATCTTATAACGTAAACCCGATACCTGCAAGAAACCACCGCTTTCGCCAACCGCATTATCTTCAAAAACCGGGATCGCTTGCACATATTCCGCCCCGACTTCCAAAGCATCGATGATCTGCTGACCGCTCGCCTTAAGCGAAACAACATAATTCAGAAAAGGATTGATGTCCAATAGATCACCATAAGTTATTTCGCCTTCTTCGATATTCGCCCTGACCCCGCCCGCATTGACTAAGGCGATTTCAGTATCCATATACCATCTGAAAGAATCAGCGATGATATTGCCGACCGTAACTTCTCGGTTACGGGCGCGACGGATGCCATCTTCCCCATTGATCGATAAAGTAAACGGAGTTTCACCAACCACTTCCTTCAGGATCTCGTCCTGTTTTCGGAAAGCTTCATCGACTTTCTTTTTCATATCTTCATCGACTTCATCAAGTTTGGAAAACAAAGTCGTGGTAATAGTTCCATCCGTATTGATGATCATCTCTCCTACATCTTCAAGCTTAGTTCCGACCGAAGTCAGAATGACATCCTTGCCTTCTTTATTCGGATAGCTGTCACCGATGATTATTGAATGAGAATGGCCGTCGATCACCGCATCGATACCAGTCGTCTTGTTTATTAAAGATATCGAATCATTAGGACGATTATCGATTTCCGAACCAAGATGAGTCAAAGCTACAACATAATCAACGCCTTTCGCTCTTACTTCATCGACCACACTCTGAACTTTGTTTATCAGCGCATCATTATCGGAATTGTTGTAGAAACTGTAGACATATTCATCGTTTTCCATAAAAGATGAAGGAACGGAAGTAACTAAAGCATCAGGAGTCATGACCCCAATAAAACCGACTTTGGTATGGCCGAAATCTCTGATCCGGTATTCCGGAACACCTTCAAAAACAGACGTCTTATTGCCGGTATAGAGATAATTACTCGCAATGAGTTCAAAATCAGCTCTTTCAATCAATTCTTTAAGTCTGTCCATTCCGTAATCGAATTCATGATTTCCGAAAGTCGCATAATCATAGCCCATCTCATTCATCATATCGACGATAGCTTCTCCTCTTGTCAAAGAGCCGAGATTGCCACCCTGCAGATAATCACCTGAATCAACTAATAAAACATCCTTATGTTCTTTCTTTGTTTCTTCGATCAGACCCTTTAAAGCCGCAAAAGAAACATTGTCATTGAGACCGCAATGGACATCACTGGTATAGAAGATATAGATCGGTTCTTTCTTGGGCTTGATATTACATCCAAATAAAGCCAAAGATATCGATATCAGTAATAAGAGAGTTATTATTCTTTTCATTTTTCTTAGCCTTCTGTTTTTTCTTTATCTGTAAAATGAGAGACAAGTTTTATGATCGCCGGCATAATCGCCAGACATAAGAAGATCTTGGTGAAACCGGCCGCAAACTTGCCCCAGTGCGGACCCCAGATCATGACATAGTATGGCTGCAGATAGACAAAATACAGGAAGAATAAGACCATACCGAGCAAGCCGAGGATGATCCCTTTGGCACCAAAACCAGCCGGTCTGAATTTGATCCAAGTCTTTTCGATAAAACGCGAGATGGGATAAGCCATCATCATGGCGATATCCTGATAGCCGTCATTCATCATCTTCTGCGGATCGACGATCAGTTCACCGTTCACATAATCCATCGGATATGGTTTGAAATGGATGTAGATCAGAAAGATAATGCCTAAAACAAATTCAATGATCAGGATCAGGTTTTCTTTTTCCGGATGTTCATGAACATAGTTAAAGACCTTGTAAACAATATAGACACCTGCTATACCTTCCAAAAGCGCAAACAATACATCCTGAGGAGTATGAACACCCAGATAATTGCGGGAAAATCCTGTCAGTAACAGTAAGAAGATGCAAAGATAGGAGAACCATTTCTTTTCCTTGTAGAAACAGGTCGCCAGGCCCAGATATAAAGGTGCTGCCGTAGCGGTGTGTCCGCTTGGAAAAGAATAACCGGTAGCGGAAGTTATCGCATCGCCAGCCGGAACAATCCTGTGATCTCTGATCCAGGGGCGATATATGCAATGTGTCAGTTTTACGACAGAGTTGACACCGATACAGAAGCAGAATGTCGCAAAGGTAAACAGTCCCTTCCTTTTGTCATAGAGCCAGAAGATCAAAGCCGGCAAAAGGATCAGATAAGAGACAGCAAAACCGGACAGCAGTTCCATGAATGGCGTCAAGGCGTCATTGATCAGATGACGGAAATTCTGCAAAAACAAAAGATATTCGAGATCCATAAATATACTCCTTTTTATAAACCTTTATTATTTCTCCATGCTCGCAAAGACATTCAGCATGATATAGAACATCCTTGGCAAACCACCGGAATAATCCACTTTATCCAAAGCTGCATTCACCAGCATCGGATTATCCGTACCGATGACATCCACATCACAACTCACCAGATACTGGATCGTATCCTCACTGTCGACCGTCCAGCAGAAGACCTTCTTACCGTATTTATGCAGCTTATCAACCAGTTCCGGAGTCACATTATTCTCTTCGATCGAGATATTATCGCTATATTTGATATCCTGAAGATCGCCCAGGCCCAAAGCCATACAGTAAGCAGTCAGAATATCGGGATCAAGCTGTTTGATCCTTTCCAGTCTGCTCTGATCCAGACATATGACCATGACATCATCATGCATGAGAGTATCATTTATTACTTTAAGGACGTTTTCTTCAAAGCCAACATCACTCTTGTTGCCTTTGAGTTCGACCTGCACAAACATATTGTTTTCTTTAGCCAGTTTTAACAGATCTTCAAGTTTTGGTGTAGTGACCTCTGTATAATCACCCGGCATCCATTTTCCGAATTCGTATTGAGACAGTTCATCGTAGGTGCACTCTCGGATGTTCAGATCAACGCCGGTCGTTCTTTCAATACCGGCATCGTGATTGCAGACGATCACCCCATCCGCCGTCTGATGAACATCTACTTCGACCCATGGAAGATTCTCATAGGCTGCCAGTTCAAAAGCCGGCATCGTATTTTCCGGCGCATGGACATTGTCGCCACGATGAGCACAAACTTCCGGCTTGGTTACCGGTTGAAACAGAAAAACATATTCTTTCATAAGGCTCGTGAAACTGAACTGAACAAAGATCGTGGCAATAATCGTAAAAACGAAACACATATTGTCTGTGATCTTCACTTCCTTGAAAGTATCGGCCGATAAAGATCTCATCAATCCTTTTTCTTCAATGTAGCGGTAGAACAGAACTGTCAGACCTGCATTATAGATGGCCGGCGAGAACAGACTCTTCAGGATCTGTCTCAGAAAGTAGATATAGGTGCCGATTTCCGAAGATTTGGAAACAACACCACTGTATTTCTGAAACATCGAGATCAGTTCACGGAAATTGATCACGATGATCGAAGCCAGGGAGTTGATAAAAAGATTTAGGATCAGACCCATCAGAACAAAATTAAAGAAGATCGTAATATAATGACCTTTCCCAAGACGTCTGCTTCGATCACAGCTCTTGAAGAAATCGCTGCGCTGAAGCACAAAGATATTGATCGAAAAGATATAGACGATCATGGAAGCAATCAGAAGCAGATAGAAGATGTTGTATAAACGTGAATACAGTTTTGTATAGCCGATGATCTGCGTGATGAAACCCGGTATGATCAGTTTGAAAGTCGTACTGGAGACCGGTAAAGCTTTGGTCAGAGGAAACAGGATCATGATGAAAATGATGACCAGCCAGTTTCGGGGATTAAGAGCCTTGATACAGGTCCTGAAACCTGCCGCCATCATCGAACCGAAATTAGTATCTCTGCCCACCTGAGCCATGGAGAATGCGTGTAAAAGACCGGCGATCTCAAATAAAGCACTGAAAGTTGAAAAAACAGCCAGTAAAGCAAAAAGCAGTAAAGATCCAGGATTTGTAAAGACTTCTTTGAGATTACCGGTAGTTATATAAGTCGTATGATTGAGCTTCATGATCAGATCAAAAATGATGTTTTTGACATAATGAAGGCTCACCATGGAAGTGATCGCACAGAAAAGCGTGAAGATCAGTACTTCCTTAAAGCTGTTTTTAAGCAGAAAAGCGATATCCCTTAAAAACTGAAAAAAATCCTGGAAAAACTGACGGATTCTTTTCTTAAAATATTCTCTTTTATCTGAATAATAGTCTTTGATAAACTCGCTCATCTATCCTAAGTCTATTCTTCCTCCCCCAGATCGAGACGTTGTCTTTCAACCAGTGAGGCAAAGAAACCATTGTGTTCGATAAGTTCATCATAGGTTCCATCCTCAATGATCTTGCCACCCTCAAGCACCAGTATCCGGTCACAGTTTTTGATCGTCGACAGACGATGCGCGATGACGATCCTGGTACATTTGAGCTTATCCAGGGCTTCGGAGACCTGTTTCTGGGTCTTGTTGTCAAGCGCACTGGTCGCTTCATCAAAGATCAGTACGGATGGTTTAGGAGCGATCGCACGGGCGATCATCAGACGCTGCTTCTGGCCACCGGAGATACCTCCGCCACCTTCTAATACAAGTGTCTGCATGCCCATCGGCATCTCTCTGATGTCATCGGCAATGCCGGCGATCTCCGCCGCTTCCCAGGCTTCATCCAGAGTCAGCTGCGGCGCACTGATCGTGATATTGGAATAGATATCACCGGTAAACAGTGTACCATTCTGAGTAACTGTGCCGATCTTTCTTCTTAAGGAACGAAGATCGATCTTGTTGATATCCTTGTTGTCGTAGTAGATAGCACCTTTTTCCGGTTTTTCAAAACCAAGCAAGAGTCTGACTAATGTCGATTTACCGCAGCCCGTCTTGCCGACGATCGCGATGTATTCACCGCTCTTGATCTTAAGCGAAAGTCCATCGACGACATAAGGCATATTGTCTTCATAACGGAAGTAGACATTATTCATTTCGATATTGCCTTTTAATGAGGTCAATACCCGTTTTTCTTCGGCATTTTCCGGAACTTCATTCAGGATAGGTTCAGCCATATCCAAGATAGGTTTGACCTGTACAAAGCTCAAGATGATGGAAGCCATCGAAGTGAAGGCGCCCATGACCATACCATAGGAATTGTTAAACGCAAAGTATGCGGCCTGGTCGAGGTTGTTTACGACGGCCAGATAATAGATAACGATATTGGAGATCAGCGTGATAGCTTGTGTAATGACGCCATTGGCTTTCAATAAGACCGGCGGATTATAGGTATAATCGGCCTCTTTCGCAAAAAGGTTGCCCCATCTGGCGAAAGCTCTTTTCTCCGAACCGGAAAGCTTGATCTTCTGAATACCGGTAACCAAAGCATAGGACATACCTGATTCCTTGGCGGAAAGTTTCATTCTTTCACCGGAGATCTTGATCTGGATCAAAGAAGAGAGAACACTCACAACGACTGTCGCAACGATCGTGATCAGAGAAGGAACCAAAAGACACGGCGCAAAGGCCGAGATCTGACCGACATAGATCAAAGACATAACAGAAGTAAGACCTGTCGATAAGATACCGCTCACCAACATCGAACACAGTGAATTGACGCTGGAGGCACGGCTCGAGAGTTCACCGGAAGAATAATTGCGGAAGAATCTTGCCGGCAAGGACATCAGTCTCATGATGACCGCTGCTTCAACGGAAATAGATGTCTTAATCGAGATCCTCTGCATCAGTAAACCTTTGATCGCATCGATGAGTAATGTCGAGATATTCATCGAGATCATGAAGATCGCCATACTCATTAGGATAGAAACATTGCCTGATTGAAGTACAGGTCCGGCAAGTAAGGCGGAGATCTTCAGTGAGATCGTACCTAAAAGGATCGTCACTAAAGTCATGATCGCTACGACGATGATATCATTGACATCGATACAGCCGATCAGATACTCAAGAAGATCGGTAATGGTCAGTTTTCTTAACGGCAGTGGCCTGTAGAAGCAGATCGCCATATCGTCAAAGCTTTCCATCGTCTTTTCATTGATCCTGACTCTTTGACCGTTATCATCATAGAAATAATAGCCGGTAAACGGTAACGGATATAAAACGGTGGCTGCCCCATCTTCCTTGCGGAAAGCCAGGATGACACCATAGGCATCCTTATACCAGCCTTCTTCAAGCTTGACATAACGGCGCATGATACCATGCGGCCTTAAGGCGATTTCCAGAAGTTCTTCAAAATGATGAACGTTTTCCGGAAGATCGACCGGTTTATAGTGATAGAAATTCAAAATATCATCAATGACCTGTTTACGGATAAAACGGTCATTTCTGATCTTGGCCGTGACCTTTTCACCCAGGATCGAAGAAGCGATATTCATAAATGAGTCTTCGAAGACTTCCTGATCGGTCATTTTTCTCTGTTTTATTTGTTCATCAAACCAGCTCATAAGTCCCCTCTTTACTCATTACTTACCAACTCGGAATAGTAACCCTTAAGGGCATAAAGTTCCTTGTGGGTTCCTCTTTCCACAACCTTGCCCTTATCCAAAACGATGATCTCATCGCAATCCCTGATCGTCGAAAGACGATGGGCGATGACGATACAGGTGATACCACGGTCCTTGATCGCCTTGACGACTTCATATTCGGTCTTGGCATCAAGCGCACTTGTCGCTTCATCAAGGATGATGATCGAAGGATCCTGGGCTAATACTCTGGCGATCTCCAAACGCTGTCTTTGGCCACCGGATAAATCCTTACCGCCTTCGGTAAGTTTATACTGATAGCCGTCTTCTCTCTGCATGATGTCATCATGGATCTGTGCATCTCGAGCAGCCAGGATCATTTCAAAATCTTCGATGGAATCATCCCACATCTTGATGTTGTTGGCAATGGTATCTTCAAAGATGATGATATCCTGATCGACAACGGCCAAAGAACCGGTGAAGACATTGCGATCGATCTCAGAAATGGTCTTGCCATCAAACTTGATAGTACCGCTCCATGGATTATATAATCCGGAGATCAGTTTCGATAATGTCGATTTGCCACAGCCTGAACTGCCGACAAAAGCGACACGATCACCCGGTTTTAAAGTCAGATTGAAATTCTCGATCAAAGGCGGAGCCAGACGGGAATAACCGAAAGTAACATCCTTGAGCTCGATATTGCCCTTCAGTTTGGCATAATCGATATCATCTCTAATCGGTTCGTCTCTGACATTAGGATCAAGCGGATATTCCATGACATCCTCTACTCTTTCCATTTCTGTGCGCATTTCGATGATCGTCTGCGACGAATTGACTAAAGACATAGCAGGAGACATGAAAGAACCAAGAACGCCCTGGAACGTTACAATTGAGCCTAGTGAGAAATTACCCATCATGGTAAAGTAAACGCCTAAGAAGACGACGGAATAATTGGCTACAGTCGAAAAGAACGCCGGGATCATGGACAGATAACGGTTGGTCTTGGCGTATTTGACATTCTGATAGTTGACCGCTGCCTGATAACCGGCCCATTTCTGGAAGAAGCCATTTTCAGCACCGGCTGATTTGATTGTTTCGATCTGGCTGATACCGCTGACAGTCGTCGAAGCCAGCTTCCCGTTATCACGCATCTGCACTCTGGAAAGATTGATACGTTTTACGGAAATGTAGTTGGATACAATGACATTCAGGAATAAAGTCAGCAATCCGATACAGGTCAGGATCAGAGAATACCTGATCATGATAAACAGATAAAAGAACATCATGATCGTATTGATCGCCAACGGCGCCAAAGTATCGACTAAAGCCGAAGCGATCGAAGCATTCGTGCCCTGCCGCTGTAAGATATCACCAGCCAGTCTCTGTGAAAAGAACTCCATCGGCATCCTCATGACCTTCCACATATAGGAAGTTGAACCGACGATAGCCATCTTGCCATTGATCTTCATGGAATAGATCGTTGTACACCAGGCTACGATCAGCTGAACGAAAGTCAATACCGATAATAAAGTGATAAACGGAATGAGCCATTCCCTGTTTGAACCGGTCAAAAGTCTATCCATAAAGATCTGGGTCATGACCGGATTGATGATCGAGAACAGATAAGAAATGATCGAAGTCAGAACAACAAAAGCGACGGCCGGACCGGCACCTTTCAATCTCTTCTTCGCAAATTCAAGAACACTCTTTTTCTTGCCAGACGGGGCAAAATTCTCAGTAGGTTCAAAGAAAAGACAGATACCGGTAAAGGCCTCATCAAACTCCTTCATCGAGATCTTGACATTGCCTCTGGCCGGATCATTGATATAGACATGCTTACCTCTGAAACCATCTAAAACAACAAAGTGGTTGAAGTTCCAGTGAATGATACATGGGAAAATGCCTTCCTTACGAAGGTCTTCCGGTTCAAAACGATAGCCCTTGGCATCAAAACCGTATTCACGGCCGGCGATCAGCACGTTTTTCGCATTTGATCCGTCACGTGAAACACCGCAGTCTACTCTGACCTGCTCAAGGGGGATCCATTTATCATAATAGGCACAGATCATCGCCAGACATGCGGCTCCGCATTCCAAAGCCTCCATCTGCATGATGACCGGTACTTTTGCTACACCTTTTGTTACGGGTTTCTTTACTTTTTTATTCATAAAAAATTATTTAATCAAAAACTTGATAGGATGAATTCTTTCGATTATTACTTCGCCATTATATTTACCATTTCTGAGATTAGTCACCGCATAGCCTACAGCCCGACCGTATTCATCGATCGAGACATCCTCTAAAACCGTTTCATTGTCACTGCAGACGACGATCATTCCATCTTTGATCTTGTCAACCTTGGAACCGGTGACGATGACCTCCATGATACTGTCCTCAACAGTGACCTTGGCCTCTGCCTTGGTCTCTAATACACCTACGCTGGACCATACGATCAACCCAAACAGGAAGACGATGATAGCCACTAATAAAGCCCATACTCCCGGGGTCGTGACTCTCAGATAATTATTCAGTTCCTCTGGCGAGGCGATTCTGTCTATACTTTTCTGACGAAAGATCTCTTTTTGGCTCATAATAATTCCTCTTTAATCGTTATTAATATTATATAAGATATTACCCGCATTACCTAAAAAACTGCCTGTTTTTTTCTCATCAGGCAGTTTATTCATTCATTACTGTTTTCTGGTTACTTCGTCACCGTAGATGGTCTTCCAGTCATTTTTCATGGAGATCGCTACCCAGCCGTTTTCTTCACAGGCTTTCGCCATCTTTTCGGCTTTTTCAGTATTACCGTTTTCTCTGACGGTGTCATCACAACACAACATGAAAGCCATTGAGCGGTACGGATTGTTCATAACGGTATAATTAGCCATACTGTAATCTCCGGAAGAGTTACCGAAGGATAATATCGGCTGCACACCGATCTCTTGTTGGATGACTGTGACCTTATTCATCTTGAGGTTCTTGACGATGAACTCGCCGGCTAAAATCAGATCGTCATCGGATGAATAGACATATTCCAAGCCATCAGTATCACCCTGATTGCTGGCGACGATCAGTTCGTCGGAACCGATGATGTGATTGGCCGGAATATTGAGGAAATCAACACCACTCGCTGCTCCTCTGACGATCAGACGGTCAGTTCCGGATACGATATAGACTTCAAAATCATTATCCTGCAGATATTCAATAACTTCCAACATCGGCAAATAGAAAGCATCACCGATATTCATATTGTTGTAACCAGGACAAGGAGTCTTACCGAACTTGCGGACATACTCATAGAATTCCTTGATAGTCATTCCCGCAAAAGCAGAAGCTACGCCCTGGCCATGCAGGTTATCAAGACCTTCCGGATAAACACCGGTATCGATGAATTCCTGAACACCGGCAACAGCTTTTAATTCGAGTTCTGTCGGTTCATGTCCCGGATCCTGCTCAACTCTGTATTTCAGCAACATATGGTCAAAGTAGACCGGATCAGTCTCACAGAAAAGAGTTCCATCCAGGTCGAAGACCGCAACACGGTTTTCAACCGGCACGAAATTCGCACTGTTTTCATCCGTTACATCTTTGACGAAAGCTTCTAATTCGTTTTTAGCTTTCGCATCTTCATTCCATAAAGTCAGAAAAGTAAGGTCTTCTTCGACCGGTTCTACTACTGTAGTATCGGTGTCAGGAGCTTTTTTGTTCTTGCGTACTTCCGTGGCATAGAGTCCGGTGACGGTCAATGCCAGAACCATCATCAGGATCGCTACGATTTTCCAACCATTTGTCTGTTTGTTTTCCATTAATATACCCTCCTATTGCATTCCCGCAATGATCGAGAACAGTTCATCAACAGTTAAACCGTTCCCCTCGATCTGTTCATAATTCCTGTCAAAGACATTTATCGCATAGTTGTACTTGCTGTTTGAAAATAAAGCCATATTGATCGTTTCGCCATCGCCATAACAGTCCACATTCAAGCCTTTGAAATTTTCGCTCCAGTTCTTGGAATAACTGTTATAATTACCGGACAATTCGATATCTTTATGCTGGTCGGACTTACGGACGACCATTTTTGTCTTATCACTTTCGTATTGGGCTTCAATGATCCCATTGATACACCCACCGTAAGTTTTGAAAGCATATCCTTCCGGTACGGAAACCGGCGGATCAAATTCGATACCGAAGCAGCTATAGCTTCACTAAGGTCCTGAGTATAAGTCCAGGGATTGATTACGTTTGCCATATTTCTTAAAAATTCGATTGGTTCTCCTTCCGCTTTATCATCATGCCAGATCAGTTTCTCATCCTTGATCTCAAAATAACCGGTTCCATCATCATAGATCGTTTCATCCGTATGCTCTGTTTCCGAGGTATAGGTGCTTCTGATCAAAGTTGCGCCGGTATAGTTGATACGTTTGTTTCCTTCATCATAATCCGTCAGGAAAGTAGTTGTGTCATGTTCATAGGCGGAATTGCTCCAATCCATGACCATGGCCACCGGTGAGACTTCAAGCGATCCTCTACCGGCTATTGCATCATAGTAGGTGCCAAGATATTCATCCGGGATAGCCCTTGGAAGATCTGGTTCTATCTCTTTTTTATTGCCACAGGCAGCCAAACCGATCAAAACGATCAGTATTATTGACATTAAACCAAGCTTTTTCATAAATCCTCCAATAAAAAGATATTACAACAAATCTCTCTCATAAACAAATCATAATCCATAAAGAAAAGCTCTCTTGCGAGAGACTAGTTCTTAGGTTTGCAGTAGGTATTGAACTTCAGGCAGAGTTCCGTCATGTCATCAAACTGCGCTGCCCCATCATAGAAGGCATCAACATCATCCCTGATCAGATCACAAAGCTCCTTCGGGTAGGCCTCACGATGTTTATTGATACAGATATAGAAGCGATCATCTCCATATAGTTTTCCTTCCCTGTTGGTCGCTTCAACTACTCCATCGGTATATAAGAAGATCGAATCACCCGGTTTTAGAACCGTACGCTGTTCTTTATAGACGACACCTTCAAAACCGCCCAAGACAAAGCCTTTCGGGCCTTCCAGGAACTCATAGAAACCACCGTCTTTGCGAAGTAAAGGGCTGTTATGTCCGGCATTGACATAGACCAGTTCACCTGTTTCAAGATTCAAAAAGCCCATCCATGCCGTTACAAACATGCCCGCATCATTGCCTTCACAAAGATTGAAGTTGGCATTGGTGAAGATATCTCCAACGCTGATCTTGTTTTCGGCATAGGTCTTCATTGTCGTCTTGGCTCTCATCATGAATAATGCTGCCGGAATACCTTTGCCCGAAACATCCGCAACCACAAAGGCCAGCGTCTTTTTATCAAGCATATAGAAATCATAGAAGTCGCCACCGACATCTTTGGCCGGGCGCATCAGAGCGAATAGCTCATACTCTTTTTCAAACGGAAAGACGCTTGGTAAAGCCGACATCTGAATTTCTTTGGCGTATTGTAATTCCGTATCGATACGCGCATTGGCTTCGCCGATGAGCTGTTTAAGCTTGTCAACAGTCGTATTGATACCGTCAGAAAGTGATATGAATTCCTTGTTCGTCCTGATATCCACGACTGTATCAAGATTTCCTTTGGTTATTTCCTGAAGTGAATTATTGACGGAACGGATATCTCTGACAACCAAGAATTTCATGATGAAATAGATGACGACAAACAGCGATCCGAAGATCAGTGTTTCCATGAAAACGGTCAGATAAGTCGACAGATTCTTGGAGAATTCGGCTTCCGAACATGGCAGGAAACCTAATACATAATAGCCTTGAGTCCTGGCGATCATGTAGTAGCATTCCACATCATTGAAATCTCCGACATAGACTTCATAATCATGAGAATTCTTGAAATCGATATCTGCCCCCGTTTCATCGATATTGACGATCTTGCCTTCCAGGCCTTCGGAAATGATGTTTCCTTTTTCATCGATGATCAGGATCTGACCGGTCTCGCCGATATGACGGTAGGACGAGATCGAATCAAGTTTAGAGGCCATTTCGCCATAGTAATCTTCCTGATCATAAGCGACCTGTAAAAAGCCGTTCATATATTTGATACCGCTGTATTTGCGATATACGGTGCCATCTCTTGATATCGGACCGTAATCCTGAACATATATCGTTTTATCCTTAAGCAGGCACACGAATTCTTCAGACTGTTCACCGGAACTCATATCAAAACCGACATTTTTTTCTTCGTTGGAGGAAGCGACGATACCGTTTCTGTCAACTATATTTATTTCAACAATGCCGTATTTTTCGCACAGTTCATCAAGATCAGCTTCCGGATCCTTATTCAGTTCTTCGGCAACCATGATATTGATCTGTAAAAGCGCATCATCGACTTGCGCATTGACATCGCCGACTGCATCGACAAGGTTGAGTTTCAGAAGCTCATGAGTTTCGTTTAAGGAGATCTGATTCTGAAGCAACAGGGCAAAAGAAACCGTAATGACAAAGCTGAATACTACGACCGCAAACAGGTTGTTCTGGACTTGCAAAGAGATGGTCGGCATCTTGTCACGTTTTTCACCGATCGCGCTTTTCTTGTTTATCAGATCAACCAGAAAGACCGCTACTGCCACGGCTAAAGAAACGATCGTGACCATCGGGATCGTGCAGGCTTCAACATAGGTGAAAGCCCTTCTGGCATCATTCATATTGGTGACAAAGATCATCAGCATGTGGATGGTCTCACATACCGTGCCGATCATCAGGGCGTGAGCCCAGGATGGCATCTTGTCATCAAACATGTTTTTCCTTAAACCGGCACCGATCAATCCGGTCAGACAGGTCGAAATTGAACAAGCCAGTCTTGTGTAATAACCGGCTCCCCAATAGGCTGCAAACCATCGCTCGATCCCGCCGATAAAGCCGGATATTATACCGGCTGGCACACCGAAAATAAGCGCCGCACAAAGCGGAGCTGCATCACGGGCATTAAGAATCGCCCCATTGATCGGTACGCCGAATTCCGTACCCCAGATGGCTATAATACCAAAAATTATCCCAGCGATGATCTGTTGACTTCGCTGAGATAATTTTTCACCAAATTTACTGTTGAAGTAACAATAAAGGATGACACTGAAAGATATCGGAATTAAAGCGATAAGAATAAGAGACAGTGTGGAACTCATTATATCAGATCTCTAAAGAATCTACCTTATCAACATATTCGATCAGCTTATTATAGTAATGCTCGATAAGTTCCTTGTTTTCCGGGTAACGCTTGATCGTACGACGCAACGCTCTGCAATAGCCGACCGTCTTAGCTTTATCCATGACTGCTTCCTTATAGGCCTCATCTTTGCCTTCAAAGTAGAAATCGATCAGCTTATTCATTACATAACCGGCTGTTTCATAATCAAGCTTCAGGAAATCGGAAATAAGAGAATGATCTAATTCACCGAAACCACGATACGCCAGATAGATCGAAGAGAATTCAAAGACCGGATTACCTACTGACAAGGTATCCATATCGATCAGAATCGCTTCATCATTGGCATAGTGGACATTGTTGGTGTGGTAATCACCATGGATCATGAAGTTGGATTCAGGCACATCTTCCAGCATCTTATGAAGTTTTTCATAAGTCGGAGCCGGGATGTGATCCTTGAGCCATTCGCACCAGCCGATTGCCGCCTGTTTGGCAGAAGGAAGCAGACCTTCTTTTACCTCAGTCGAATGGATCTCCTTAAGCATATCCGCAAAGATCTTGATATATTTATCTTTGTTTTCCGGATCGGAAATGATCAGCTTGGTCAAAGATTTGGCACTGAGCAGTTCAAACACAGAACCGTATTTGTCACCGACTTTGACGACATCAAACGGAATCGCCGTATTGATGCCAAGCACGAGAGCTGTCTTAGCCAGTTCTCTTTCTCTCTTGATTGCATCAAGAGCGTCACTATTCCTGTAGACCTTGATGATCGTATCCGGATTGAGACGATAGACGACACCGTTGGAACCTTCACCTATCACCTCACAGCCATCGACTGACATTTTGCGGTAACCCTTGGAAACATCCATCATCTCCGCAAAACCGGTCATATCAAATATTTCATAAACTTCTGAAGAACAGTTGATGATCTTCAGATTCTTTTCTCTCTTCTTCAATTTCAGGATCTGTCTTAAACCCGCACTGGAGATATACTTCAGATCCTCAACATCAAGGATCAGATCACCATCCGGAAATTCCGTTCTTATCTCTTCAAGTTCCTTTCCGAATTCCTCCGCATTAGTCGTATCGACGTTGCCTTCCGGATAAATAGTCAGGATGTTGTTTTCAAAAGTGTGTTTCATATCTAATCTCCATTTTTCTTATATTTTGTGAATATCTGATCAATAAGTGAACAATATTCTTTATAAACTGAATAATCCTTTAGATCTTCCAAAGCTTCTTTCAAACTTTCAAAATACCAGTAGTGTTCAAGCGGATCCTTCTGATTGAAGCGTTCAAAGAACTTATCTCCCTCATCATATAAACCAAACTTGAAACTGCGTAAATTTGAAACCTTATCAGCCAGACAGATCATCTTCGCCCCGATATCATCAGCTTTGGCGATATGCTCAATCGCCTCCTGCTTCCTGATCTTCCAGGTCTTTTCCTTGTTTACATTGCCTCTTTTATCTTCCGTCTCATAAGAGACTAATGAGGCAACCCGATCACCGAACTTGCTTCGGATCGTTTCGATACTCGTATTGGTATCTTCCACGGTATCGTGCAAGATCGCCGCCACCTGTACCTCTTCATCATCGCTCATCAGCGAAACCAGAGACATGACCTCGATCGGATGAAAGATATAGGGCTGACTGTTGCCTTTACGGACCATGCCTTTATGAGCAACAAACGCAAAAATGACAGCCTGATCTATCACTGGCGGATATTCCTTCGCATAACAAATATATTCTTGTTTTCTTTTCGCTGGTAGCTGCAGTAATCCATGGACTTCTTGACCATATAGATTCCTAAGCCACCGATATTTCTTTCCTGAGCACTCGCATGAACATCGGGATCTTCCTTGGCCAGAGGATCAAAAGGAATTCCCTCATCCGTCAAAGTGATCGTCACGTCGTCATCTTCAAAACTGATGCCGACCTTCACCTCACCTTCTGAATCCGGATAAGCGTAATGAGCGACATTGACAAACATCTCTTCCAAAGAGACGGTAATAGCCATTATCGCCTTCATTGATGCATCATTCTGCTCAAGCTTTTCCTCGACAAAAGCGATCGCATTATGTAAGCTCTCATCATTTGCCGCAAAAGTCTTTTCCACAAATTCCATTTCTGTATCCCTCAAACCATCAGCCGGCGACAGCAAAGACTCTTCATCTTTACTGACATCGCACTTTTCCGGCAGGAATAAGGCCGGCTGTTTGTTTTCCGCATCAATCATTCTGAGATTTTCATCCTTGTAAAAATCAAAACTTCTAAAATAAAAGCCTGTGAAACATTATTCGCCAAAAACACGAATAATTACAGGTAAATGACATTATAAAGCCGGAATAAAAACTCCGGCTTAAATGATCATTTTTTACTCAATAGTCAGAATGTCCGCAAAACCGGTGATATCAAAAACTTCCATGATCTCTTCATTGACGTTCTTGATTATCATCTTACCGTCTTCCTTGATATTCTTCTGGGCAAAAAGCAGCTCTCTTAAGCCTGCTGAAGAGATGTACTCAAGCTGTTTCAGGTCAATAACCAGATTCTTGACGCCGTTGGCGAAAAGTTCCTTCAATACTTCATCAAGCTCGGGAGCAGTAGTTGTGTCAAGTCTGCCGATCAGAGCGAGTTCCGTGACATCATCTTTGACTGTTTTAATAATTTCCATTTTAAACAACCTCCATTTTTATATGATTATATGGTGCATAGATTGGCCCATAATAATACTCTTGTATTTATTTTAACATCTATTATTATACTTTAAGCAATTAAAACTGTTTAACTCATCTTTGCAATTACGTCTTTTCTAAGTCGAAACAGTGTCAGGCAGATAAAGACAGCACTCATCAGGGCTAAAGCTCCGATAACGCCGGCACTTTGACACTTCTTCATTGATCAAACCTTCAAAAGCAGCTTAACAGCTGCTTTTTATGTGTCAATCAGGAAAAATATATGTTGGGTGGATGTTGTATGGTGTTGTGTGGTATGGTATAATAATCATGGAGGAGTGTGACTTCATGAAATTATGGTA
>JAFRJA010000183.1 GCA_017432545.1 Erysipelotrichaceae bacterium | reverse complement strand
ACCTTGTCTTAAACAGTGTAAGATCTACTTTCTTTTCCTTTTCGGGTCTTTCATCATCGCTTTGAGCTGATCAATGATCTTTTCGGATGAAAGCACAGCCAGCAGTTTCGATATCTCTTCATAAGGCCTGCAGGACAGGGCGATCTTTGCCGTATGCAGATCATATCCCGAGAAAGGAAGATAGATATAGATGAGCTGCACGATCAGATTGTTCATGATGGCGATGTTCTTTATGGCTTTTCTGTCGATGCATCTGAAAGAGTCTTCATTGAGATGATCGTCCTTGAGCTTGTGAAGATCGTTCTCGATCGCCCAGTGTTCTTCGATCCCCATCAGGATCTCATCGGTTTTGATCAGGTCCGTTATGTAATATCTGATGCACTCGCTGCTTCTTTTATGCGAGGTCATCTTTACATAGGATCGAATGTCTTTGAAGTCTTCATATTCAAAGCCCGGGGGAAGTCTTAATATCTCAATGGTCCTGGATCCGTCATCGCTGGTCTGCTTTGTGATCTTCCTGCTGTTTCTTTTATTAAGAAATCTTGATCGGATGTCCGAAAGTAAAAGAGGCTGATTGTCTCTTGCGCACAGAAGATAGTGACCTTTTCTTTCTCTGATGACCTGTGTCGTCCTTGCCTGGCAATGCAGGGCATCGGCAGTGATCAGATCGTCACTCAGATCCATCTGCGAAAGAAGCGCCTGGGCAACCGGGATCTCATTGGTCTTGTCTTCGACGACTTCAGATACCAGGCATGTTCCGCTGAAGGTATCGTAGATATTTAATACATTGGCATTCTTTGAAGGATTCTTACTGTCAGCACTTCTTCCTGTCGCGTTGACAGCTTTGCCGTCAACGCCGATGTGTCTGAGGCCTTTTTCCTGTTCCATCTGTCTTAACAGTCTGTGAAAGCGCATGATCGAAGTATCGACAAGAGACTTTGAGTCAAGTAAGGAGAACACTCTTCGAAACGTATCATGAGAAGGGATCTTTCCTTCTTTTATCAGCCCCATCTCCTCAAATCTTTTACGGTTGAAGGAAACATAGCTGCTCATATAGTAGAAGGACTGCTTTCCCTTTTCCAGGATGACGATGAAAGCCATCATCAGGATGTCGGAAAGCTCATAAGTGATCCTTGATCCTTTCCTGAAGTCTTTTACTTCATCAAACAGATGGATGTGCCTTGAACCGATGAGTATCTCTGCGACATCATCCTCATCAAGATGAACGCGGGAAATGATATCCTTCAATACGACAAGCGTGTTATCCTTCACCATGATTTCAGACCATACCTTTCGATCAGATCCTTAAGTTCTTCGCTCATGACAGGAAAAACATCGTTGGCCGCATCACAGACACACAGCTTCAGTTCATTTACCAGCACGCTCAGATCATCTTTGTCGGTGATCCTTTCCTTAAAGGCCTTATCGATACTGGCGGATATCGTATCGATCCTTTTGCCGTTTGCCTTGCCTGCGTATTCCTTAAGCTTTTCATCATTGCGGGCAATGAAGCTCATATCAAGAAGCCTTTGATCGCAAGACCCGAAGATATACTTTATGATCCCAAGCCGGATGATGTTCTGATTTCTGTCGTAGGAAGCTCTGTCAAGTGTTCTTTTGAAGTTGAGCAGGATGAAACTGCTCAGACCGTACTCGACATAGAAAGGCTTCCGGTATTCTTTTTTTCGCTTTTCGGCACAAATCCTTTATCTTCATATACCATCCCCAAAAACTCCTGGACGCTCTTCGGGTTCTTTTTCCCTTTTACATAGATACTTGTGCACTTATAAAGACCGTAGCCGTACTTTGTCTTTCTGATCGTCACGCCTTTTTTGCGATGTTTCTCCACCCAGTCGGGATACTCATTCCTCTTGTTTGCCATAATTCATACTCCGCACAGCAGTAAAAGCCGATATCAAAACACGACGAAAGAACATACCGGTATCTTTCTGAATATATTATATACGTATACAATATAATAATCAATAAAACCCGGAAACCATATCCGGGTCGTGCGTAATTACTATTATATCACCGTATCAATAAGCCAAAGTGCTATACTAAAGACAGAATAAGGAGCAAGCAATGAAAGGTATAGTTATTACAAGCCATGGCCCAATGGCTCAAGGTATTTTAGAAACTTCCAAACTGTTTTTCGGTGAACAGGCCCAGATGAAAGCCTGCTGTCTCTCCGCTGAAGACAACCCTGATGAATTCGTCGATGTCTTAAAACAGGCGATCAGCGAAGTCGATACCGGTGATGGTGTCTTCGTCTTCTGTGACATGCTGTTTGGCTCACCATGCAACTGCATGGCCAGGATCGTCGCGGAAGATCTGGAAAGCGACAAGATCCAGGTCGTTACCGGCGTCAATCTGGCAATGATCCTTCAGATCCTGTCTGTCAGAGAAGCAAGTGATCCGACGATCGAGGAACTTACCAAATCAGGGCTTGATGGTATCGCCGATCTGAAAGCAGTCCTAAAAGCAAATATGCAATAGTCAAAATCAGTAGCGCAAACGCGCTACTGATTTTTTTATATTTTTTCTTTTTCTTTTTTATTTCTTGTTCAATTCTGTCCAGTTGAGATTGTTGAGCGTCTCCTGATCAGGAGCTGCACCTGATACGCCATAGACATCACCATACTTATCCTGGTAGACATGATCGGCTGCCACTGAGACCTGAACATTCTGACCATAGGTGGTCTGATAGGTATTTACGCCAAGCGTAGCTTCACTTCTGGCTTGTGAAATTCTCGAATCAGAGGCCATTTTCTTGTTCCAGGAATCCATGATACCGGCAGACATTGAAGCACTGTTGGCTGCTAAAGTCTGCGTGAGTCTTTGCTGGTTGATCATTAATGACTGCATGTTGGCTTGTGCCATACCCTGGAACTTCGCTGTTTCCATCATCCTCATCTGTGATCTCTGGACCAAAGCATCATAGAAACTGTTTCTGAGCTGATCAGACATATGGAAAGTCTGTACGAATTCCATAAAGGCTTCAAATGCTTCCTGTTCATGTTCTTTAGGTGAGACCATCAGGAATTTGTATTTTGAACCCCAGTCGATACTGTCACATGGTGTACCATGGCCAAACTGTTTAGATGAGTTCTGAGCTTGTTTATTCTGGGCTGCTGCACCTAACATCCCAAACAGCGGATTGATCGCACCCAGCATATTGGCCTGTGGAGAATAGATCTCGACACCGTTATAGTCCATACCGGCTACGACCGTACAAGCAGCACCGGACTTGGCTACACCGTCATACCTTCTCATGAAGGAACGCACTAAGATATTGTTGGGTTTTGTTTCAATACCGGCCTGCCTGTCTGATTGCCAGGCTGCTTCATATAAAGCCATGAAATCCTGATAAGCCTGCTGCGGGTTCTGACCGCAGATACTCGGAAGATCAGCTTCCCCAACCGGCGTCAGCTTCTGCATCTGTGATAAAGCAGCCGCAAACTGGAAGAGATAATCTTCCGGTTCAATGAAATCTCTGATCGAATTCCATCTGATATCCTGCATGTATTTGAGCGTACCTTTGATCATCTGATTCTTGTAAGTCGTAAACTTCTCATCAGACAGACCGAAGATCATGATATTCTTGGCCGTGTTGATCGCATGTGCCGTGATGAAAAACGGCACTGTTTCATGCTGAAACTCATTATTCAGAGCCGAGCCGATCGTATAATCATCAGGAATCGCTGCCAAAGCCAGCACATTACCGTTTTGGTCTTTAAATTCTTTTATACTGTTCATTGATTACCTCCAAACATTTATAGGAAATGTTAAACATTACTTATCTATATTAATTATCCATTTATCTTAAACCATGTTCAAGCGTCCAATGGGACCTGAAAAAATACAGTGAAGCCAGTATCCCGGCCAAAGAATAACCTATTGCCGTACCAAGATACAGGATTTGGACATCATAGATGATCGATAAACCGATACGGACAAAGGCATACTTGCAGATGACCTGCGAGAAGATCGCGATATACATCGGGATCCTGACATTCCCAGCCGCGCGACACGCCGCATTGTAGATATGGGAGAAGACGATCACGATCGGACCGAAGAAAGAATAATAGATCATCTGGGTACCATAAAATCTGACTCCCTGATCGGAATTGAAACGCGAAACCAGAATCGGTGCAAAAGTAACGATAAAACCGACCAACACAACTGTCGAAATAAGCGAGAGGATCACACTTTCTCTGATCACCATCTTGACCCGATCATAATCATTCGCTCCGATGTTCTGAGCGACTAAAGCCATCGTGGCAGAAGAGATCGATACCGAAGTGAGCTGACCCCAGCCGATGATCTTTTCCGCGACGCCGATCCCCGCAATGACTTCATTGCTGAAAGTATTGACATGAGACTGCACCATCATCGAACTTAGCGCTATCAGCATGTTCTGGAAACCGGCCGGTATGCCTAAGGCGCAGATCTCACCGACGACTTTGATCGAGAAATCGATATCTTTAAAACTGAAATCAAAATCATCGTGTTTAAACATAAGTCTTAAGGCCAAGACATCCATGATGAACTGCGAAAGGATGGTCGCTAAGGCTGTGCCGATGACATCCATATGGAATACTCTGACAAACAGTAGACCGAATAAGATATTCGCCACGGATGATATGATCGAATAGTAAAGCTGGTGCTTGGTATCACCGAAACTTCGCAAAATAAAGAAACACATCTGATAAGTCAGAACAGCCGTATTGCCCATCAGATAAACTCTGAGATAATTCAAGGCATCATCATAGATATCCGGTCCGATATTGGACAGTTTCATGATCAGAGGAAGCAGAAGCTCTGAACCGATCGTCAGAATCAGACCACCCACAAAAGCGAAAACGATCGCGGAATCCAGAGCCTGTTTAAGTTTCTTGTGATCTTTAGCCCCGTAATAGCGGGCGATCAGAATTCCCGCGCCCATTCCCAGACCATAGAAAGAATAATTGAAGATGTTGGTGATCCAGGTACAGGCACTGACTGCACTTAAAGCTTTTAAGGAAACGTAATTACCGACGATCAGAGAATTGGTGATATTGTAGAATTCGGTAAAGATCATCGAAATGAAAATAGGCCAGGAGAAAGAAATGATCTGCCTGGCTACTTCTGTTCTGTTTACGCTTGCCTGTTTTTCACTCATGGTTTTTTGTTTTTTTATTTCTTTTGTTCAGGTGTCGTTGTATCTCTTGAAGTATGGGCACCCTGATGATCTCTCATATAGAACAGAAGATCAATCAGTGATTTATGATAAGGAATAAATTTTCCTTCATCCAGCAAGCTGTTTATCTCTTCCTGACTTGCCCATTTGACTTTCTGAACTTCTTCATACTGCAGTTTCAACGTATCAAGATCGACATCTTCTGTTATGACATACATATCATCAAAACCAAGTGAGAAATTGACAGTTAAAGCCGGTCTCAAACCACTGAAATCATAATCGATCCCGAGTTCTTCCAGAAGTTCCCTGTGAGCTGCCATCCTTGAATCATCACCGGAAACAGCACTGCCGCCAACTGTAATATCCCACATATTGGAAAAGCCCTGTTTAAAAGGCTGACGCTGCTGTATCAACATCTCTCCTTTTGAATTAAAGATGCATATATGCACGATGATCCTATAAGCACCCTCAGGCTGTTTTTCACCGCGCATCATTGTTTTATTCAGTTTATTTCTGTCAAGATCATACAGATCATGAAGTTCCATCAGTAACTCCTCCAGTCAAAGACGATACAGTTATTCTCGGATTTGTTGTACATCAGATCATAATATGCTTTCTGACAATCCTTTGGATCGACGATCTTCGTGATCAGTTTATCTATTTCAAGATCTCTGTTTCTTAACAGTTCGATCGATGTCTCAAAATTGTTCTGTAAAGAATTCTTAGAACCATCGACTGGTTTAAGCGGGATCGTCTGATTGAAAGCTCCGATCACTTTCAGATTCTTCATATGAACTTTGGAGAAGGAGGTCGTGATATCTGTTTCATAACTTTCTCTTGGTGAGCCCAACAGTAAGACCTGTCCATAGCGCATCGTCTTATCGATCGCCGACATGATGACCAATGATAAGCCGCTGACATCAACACAGATATCAAATTCAGGCAGTTTCCTGATATTGTCTTCCGTACTTAATACAGTATCAACACCCAGCTTATTCGCCAGTTTCAGTCTGCCTTCTTCTATATCAAGACCGATGACTTTTGTGCCGAGTTTCTTATATAACAGTGCAGTCAGAATTCCGATATTGCCTAAACCGAAAACTGCCACTTTATACCCGAGTTTAACTTCAGTAAGATTAACGCCCTGCATAGCCACAAATATCAGATTGAGTGCCGTTGCTTCCTTCGGATCGATATCTTCCGGAAGCGGCAATATCATCGGCTCTTGCACAGTATTTCCCTGTTTCCAGACAGTCAGTGAACCATGAGGACAGTTCGCAAAAACTCTCTGGCCTTCTGTATAGCCTGACTTGGCTCCGGTCTTGATTATCCTGCCGATTGTGGAATAACCGGGCCTGACCGGATAGGAAAAACCTTTCTTGAGACCAAAAGCTCTGGATAATTCGGTTCCGGCCGAGATCAGTGAGTATTCGCTTTTGATAAGTACTTCATCATCTTTCAGATCATCTTCATTGATCTCTTCGCATTTGACCTCAGATCTTCCTACACCCGTTAGTTCTACATAATATCTCTTCATTTTATTTCCTCGACAAACCCAAAACGCAACAGGGCTTTATAAAGACCTTCATCACTGATATCTTCCGTTACATAGTCGGCCATCTGACGGCACTCAGCAGAGCCATTGCCCATAGCTATGCCTAAACCGGCTCTTTCCATCATGTCGATATCATTTCCACTGTCACCAAAAGCTACGATATCCTGTTTGTGGAAACCATACTGTTTCGCTACTCTTAACATGGCTTGGCCTTTGCTGCAGCCAGCCGGTGAGATCTCGCCAGCCCCTTTAAGGATCGAGTTTTCTTCTTCAATGGCCAGATCGACCAGCCTGTCTCTTAACTCACCATCCGCATAATACAGCAGCTGCGCAACTCTTTCTCCTTCATAGTGCTTGATAGGCGGTACCATACCATAAAGTCTTTCAAATATAGCTTCATGCGATGAATCTTCACGATTAAGATAACCATTTCCATCGCCCAAGGCATAGCGGTAAGTCATATCGTTTTTATCCATGAAGCTGATCAGTTTATCTATCTTATTCTCATTGAAATAAGTTACATCCGTATGATCTTTATATATGATATAAGCTCCATCCAGCAAGATGATCACATCCATCAGATCCATGGCGGCTTTAGGGATATTATAAGTTTCTGCTAAAGATCTTGAAGTATTCATACACAAAACATAGCCCTTTTTCTTCAGCTGTTTTAAGGCTTTCAGACTCTTTGGTCTAAACTTGTGAATCGAGTGATCGAAAAGCGTTGAATCATTGTCAAACACAAACATCTTCGGTTTATATTCATCTTCTTCGATTATCTTGAGATCGACTAAAGCGTCATAAAGACCACCGTCATCGATCGATTTCTTCATGATGTAATCGGCGGCTTTCTTGGTGTTCTCGGTCGCATCATCAGTAGCTAGACCGATCCCCGCCATTTCCAGCATCACATCATCATTGATGCCATCGCCAGCCGCCAGAACTTCATCAGTAGTAAGTGAATACATCTGACAGAACTTCAGTAAACCAAAACTCTTATCGACTAAGGAAGCACAGATATTACCGCTGTTTCCCCACTTGGAGATCACCGTGTCTGGATTGATCGTATCGATATATTTCACCTGTTCATCACTGGCTTCATAATAGAAAAGATTCGTGATCTCTTCATCTTCATATTCCTTGATCTTGGCCTCAGAGACATGTCTTAAGTATTGCCCACTCTTGACCTTATCCATATTTCCCCAATAGAAAAGATCGCCGTTCACATCGGTATAGTGATAAGATATATTGTTTTCTTTAAAATATCTTATATAAGCTTTTACGTGATCCTGGTCCAGAGTATAACTCTTGAAATACTGATTATCGATCATCGTGATCGCACCGGTACCGATGATCTTACAATCGATCAGATCAAGCAGATAAGAAGGGATCGAACTCATCTCGGCGATCGCTCTGCTGGTACAAACACCGGTCTTTATACCTTTCTCTTTCAGCTTTTTCAAAGCTCTGATCGTCGCTTTAGGAACGCGGTGAAGACGATGGGAAAATAAAGTATTATCTATGTCAAATAATGCACCTTTTATCATATCTAAATTCTAACATAGGATATAATTGACTTATGGTAAATAACACAATAATTGAGATCTGTATCGGCAATGTCTCCGATGCCTTGACCCTCAGTAAATACCCGATCGATCGGATCGAACTCAACAGCGCCCTGGAACTGGGAGGTCTGACCCCGACTTTAGAAACTCTGAAATATCTCAAGAAACACATTTCGATCCCGATCTGCTGCATGGACAGGATCAGAGGCGGTGATTTCTGTTATAACGAGAATGAATATGAAGTCATGTTTGCGGATGCGGAAAACATGTTGAAAGAAAAAGCCGACGGGATCGTCTTCGGTTTTCTCAATGAAGATAAAACGATCAATTATGAAAAGACTAAGGAAATGGTCAGACTGATCCACTCCTGTAACGCCGAAGCCGTCTTTCATAAAGCTTTTGATGAGATTGAAGATCTTGATAAGGCCTGTGAGACCCTGATCAAGCTTGGCGTAGATCGCATCCTCACTTCAGGCAAAGCTGTCTATCCTGACATCTTAAAAGGTTGTGAAACCATCAATAGTCTGAATAAGAAATACGGCAATAAACTTCAATTCCTGCCCGGCGGTGGGGTAAGGACAGATAATGTTTGCGATGTTATAAAGATCGCCAATACCGGCCAGGTCCATATGACCTCAAAAAAGGAATTTCCGGGCGGCTATCCCGGTCTTGATGAAGATCAGCTGCAGGTCATGATAAAAAACATCGCTTCGATGTAGAAAAGTGATACGGGATATAATAATAACGTGAAAAAAAGACGTAAATTTCAGATCCGATACATCTTATATATCCTTTTAGCGATCTTCGGTGCTTTTGAACACAAGATTCAGAACTACTTTGCGCCATCGGAGATCGTAATGTCCGATAAAACGGTCAAACACGAAGTGACTTACCGCTATATCCTCGATGGCGATACGGCAGTATTCCGAATGAATGGGGAAGATGTGACCGTCCGTTTTCTGGCCGTCGACACGCCTGAGATCGATGAAGAAGGATATGAAGAGGCCAAAAAATATACAGACAGGATGTTGAGGAATGCCCGCAAGATCACCCTGGAAATGGATCCGGCCTCTCCCGACCACGACAAGTTTGAAAGACTTCTGGCCTGGATCTGGGTCGATGATGATCTTCTGCAGGGCAAACTGATCGAAAATGATCTGGCTTCAATCAGCTATCTTTTTAATGAATACCTTTACACTGATTACTTATATAAGAAACAGGATCAGGTCAAAAGTGAACAGAATAATGTGACCACAGAGTAAACAATCGTTAGATGATTGTTGAAAGGAGAAAGAAATGGATGACAACAAGATCGTAGAACTCTACTGGAACAGAGATGAAACCGCGATCAGTGAAACAAAGAACAAATACAGCAACTACTGTTTTACGATCGCCAACAACATTCTGCATAATCAGGAAGATTCCGAAGAAGCGCTCAACGATACCTGGCTGGCGGCCTGGAATGCCATGCCTCCGCATCATCCGCTGATCCTGTCCACTTTCTTAGGCAAGATCACACGAAACCTCTCGCTGAACAAATGGCGCATGCTGAGTGCGGAAAAAAGAGGTGGCGGAATTGTAGCTGTGTCGATCGATGAACTGGAAGAATGTATTCCTGATGAAAGGAATCTCAGAGAATCATTAGAAGCGGAGATAATTGCCGAAAGTATCAATGATTTTTTAGCTGACCTTAAAGAAAGTGAAAGAAAAGTCTTTGTCTGCCGTTACTGGTATTTCGATTCGATCGAAGAGATCGCCAAACGCTTCGGCTTCAGCCAGAGTAAAGTCAAGATGATGCTGAAGAGGACAAGAGACAAACTGAAAGATTATTTAATCAATGAAGGAGTGATAGTATGAAAAACGAAAAACTGATAGATGCGATTGGGCTGATCCAGGATGAATACGTCAAGGAAGCCCATCAGAAAACCCCTAAGAAATTTACCATCCCGTGGCCTTTGATATTGAAGATTGCCGGAGCAGCCTGTGCACTGATTCTGGTCATCAATATCCTGCCTTTTGGCAAATACGGTGCCTCAAGTGGCAGTCATTATGATGTAAAGGAAGAATCATCTTCCTATTACACTAACGGCTATAGTGGAGGTGAGGGTATGGTAGCTTCAGAATCCTATTACCGTGATGATGAGGCACCGGCTGAATCCTATGCCGCTTCAGGCAGCAATAATTCCACTACCCAAAGCATCACCCAGAACAAGAAGATGATCCTGACGGCGCGTATGAATCTGGATACGATGAATCTTGATGAAACCGTAGCAGCCATCACCAAGAGCGTGTCCGAATTCGGCGGCTATATCCAGCAGTCAACCAACTCCAACCGTTCCTATGAAGCAACGATCAGAATTCCGGCTGACAAGTACGCTGACTTCCTCAAGACCATTGAAGAAGCCGGTACCAGCACTTACTACACTGAAGAGATCAAAGATATCACTGATACCTATACCGATCTGACCGCCAGACTTGATTCCTTAAAAGCACAGGAAGCCAAAGTCCTGGAATTCTACGACAAGGCTGAATCAATTGAAGATCTGATGGCTGTTGAAGAAAGATTATCCGAGATCAGATATCAGATCGAATCCATTGAAGCTTCATTAAAGAACTATGACCTGCTGATCGCTTACTCAACGCTCTACCTGAACGTCAGAGAAACAAGCGTAACTCAGCCGACCAAGCAGTCCTTCTTCCAAAGACTGGGCAATGCCTTCTCAAACGGTTTCAAGGATTTCATCTATGGTGTTGAAGATTTTCTGGTCGATCTCTCCTACAACATCTTCGATATCCTGTTTATTGCCTTGCTTGCCGGAGTTACTTACTTCGTCTACCGCAGGATCAAGAACAGAAAGAACAAGAAACAGTAGATATTCATCAAAACATCCGGTCATAAGCGATCGGATGTTTTTTATTTACTCAAAATTGTAGATATGCAAGATGCAGCCATATTCCTGGGACTGATAACCGGGATAATAGAACGACCAGCCGGAAGGAAGGAAATCATCATTATACAGCCTCTGTAACAGCGTATGACCATCTTCTTTATTCAGAAGATAATCTTTAACTCTTTCGGTAAGTTCCTTATTCTCGCAAGCGATATAAAGTTCAGCGCTATTTAAGCCTTTCGAATATTCCCTGTATATATAATCAATGATCTTTTTTTCATCGAATTCATCAAGATAGAGTTCGTTCAGATACAGATAAGATTTTGTATTGTCATCGCACTTTGGAAAATAAGGAGGCACTTCTTCATGAAAACTGCTGCGAAACCTGTCATCGATCATGAAATAATATAACGCTTCAACTTCCTTATCTTCCCAGAATGGTCCAAGCCAGTAATTATGATCTTCATATCTGGCATTTATCAGCAGACCATCCGTAAGCGCATAGATATTGTTTCCATTAAGCACAGCTGAGATAAGTAAGTTCTTCGCATAATTATCTTTAAAGTATGTATCATCGATACCTTTTGTGAAATAGCGATAGATCTTCTCAGCTTTTTCATAATCATCCGGATCTTCATCATTATTGATAATTGAAGCAGATAATTCTCTGACTTTATTTCGATCATCTCTCATCTGTTCAAGCAGTTCATCCTGTACACAGATCACCAGATCATCATTATAGAAATAAGCATTGATACTGTCAGATAGAAGCTTGTCGCTCAGACAGCTCTTCAGATTGATCAAGGCATTATCTTCAAGTTTCTTTACATCCTTTATACAGATCTTTGACAGATCGTTTTCTATCATATGGTCCAAAGCCTTTATCAGCATTTTCTGATCTTCCAGTCCTTGGGCATCAAGATCACTCAGGCTGATACTTTCAATTTCGTTTTCTGGATCCTTCAGCAGTTTTTCATTGAGCTCTTGCAGTATTTCGATATGTTTATTATTCATTCCCAAAGCGATACCCGAACACCAGGCATCGGCCAGAAATTCTGTCTTTTCACTGCAGGCGTAATCACTGGTCAGAAGACAGCTCTCACTGTCTTTTTCAAATCTATCCAGCTGATCCTTACTCATAAGCTCATCCAGACTGTGGAAAAACTCGTGATGGATGACTCTTGGATGATTGACCAGATACCCCGAATCATTATCATCATAATAACGGGTCGCATCAAATGCGATGAAATTGCCACAGTTTACTCCTTCCGCTTCAACCTCACCATCGATCTTGATTAGATCGGTCACCAGAAACATATGTTTGGGCAGTATACTGATCGCTTCCTCAGAATACTGTGACAGCACATATCTGAGTTCTTTCAGAAAGATGATCGCATCTTCTTTATCGACATCTGTTTTATATCTGACGGCTTTGCGATGAAAGACACTATCAATATCGAAATTAGTATAGGTACGTATACCGTATTTATTCTCGATATCAAGTTCCAGCAATGCAATTTCGGGATCGGAATTCTGATATTCAAATAACAGCTGTCTGTCCTTTATTTCGCTGCCGAATCTTATACCTATTACTAACGAGAGTATTATCAGCGTCATCAAAGCAGTCAGAGGCAAGGCATACAGGAAGATGCGACAGAACAGACGCGATACTTTATTTCCGACATTTTCAAAGCGGGCTAAAGAAAGAAACAGAAATACAAAGAAAATAATGAAAACCAGAATAAGCCCCCAAAAGCTGAACAAAACGTTGAGATTACTCTCGTTGATGATATCGATAATCGTTTTGATCATTGGCGGCAAATCACTCATCTTTTACTCTTTCTCATTAATACTAATCTTACCATTTATGGATGATCCATATAAAAACTGCAGCCGAATTCAGACTGCAGTCATAGGTAATCAATTCGCCAGATCCAGTTATGGGTTGAACTTGATTATATCAACGCCCATACTCTTGGCTCTTTCCATTTCAATGAGGTTGATATCAGTGGTGGTCGCCAGTTTCATCCTGGCATACTTGCCGCCGAATTTTCTGGTTATCGTCTCCAGTTCATACAGATCTTCTTTTCTGATCCTGACGGTATTCTTGCAGGAAATAAAAGTCAGTTCATATCCGTTAAGAGACAATACATCGATCTCATTAACGACATCTCTTTCCGTCGTCTCTTCAGCGATGCCATCCCAATCCAGATTGACACTCATCATACAGTCATCGGCGTTCTTTTTCTCTTCCCGATATACGATCTCTTCCAGTACCGCTCCATTATCCGTCAGATAATGCCTGACGCTGTTGTTGGCGAAGCTGAAACTAACCTGTTCAACATTCTGTCTCAGGTCTTCGATGAGACCAACACTTTCCAGTTCTTCCAGCATTTCATAAAGCTGTCCGCGCTTGATCGGATAACCGATCTGATTGATCTGTTCACTTAGGTTCTTAGTGTAGGTCAGAAGTTTATCTCTCTGCATCCTTTGAAACAGTGAGACATAATAGCTCCATTGACTGCCGTTTTTCTTGATGATCTGAGCCAGATTTCTGAAGGTGTTTTCATTCATGAAATTCTTATGACGGGTGTTTTTCTCAAACCTGATACTGCCGCCATACATCTTTATGTAATCACTGATCCTGATCCTGATATCTCTTTTCTCAACGTCATTGATCGTGCCATTGATCTCATCATCGACATAATAAGCCTTGCGCTTATGAACATCGTAGATATGCATCGGAATGTTCTTCTGGTAAGCGATATTGATGAAAGCGACTTCACAGGATCCCTCACATCCGGTCAGATCAAAATAATAGTGATCATCTTTGATCAGATCATTGATCATATCATGCAGTTCGCTCAAGGTTTTTTCGTCAACCGGAATAAAAACACATTCCGTATTACAGACATTATTCAGGAAATTCTGGATACCTTTCCGCTTGCGATCAATGATCTGCTGATAACCGAAAAAGATAACGCTGTCTATCTTGTAGTTGAGACACGTTGCACAGTTCTCGATCGCTTCAAAGCTGAGGAATCTGATTAAGGTATTCATAAATCTTTCTCTATATATTATTATGCCAGCAGTATAATCAAAAAAACGTCAAAAATTCTATAGAAGTTCATCTGACCCTCTGAGTAATTGCTTTTATCCAAAAAAACAATTTGTTTGCTGACTGAAAAACTGTTTTTTGTGTTTTTTAACTGATTTATTATGTTATTCAATTAAGGATTGTCTTCTTTTTCTGAAAATAACAATCAGGAGAAAGAAGTATATGCTTGTTTCTCTTATGTGGGCGAAAACCATCTCCGTTTTTATAAGGAGGAAGGTTGAAATGAATCAAGAAATTTATTTCCAGATCATGATCTTTGTTTTTCAGATCATGATTGCTATCCTGTCATTACTGTTGTAGCGACCGGGTAGTCTCAATCACTTTTCGCCCACAGATTGGAAAAGGTCGTGCTCGAACACGACCTTTTCCTTTAGTCCCAAACGCTTTTCGCCAAATTCATTATAACACGTTTTAATCTGCCTTTATTTCCCTGCTGCTTGGCCCTTTTTCTTCTGCAATTATTAGTAATGAAGACTAAATAAAAAATTGTATTTCTACAATTTTTATGCTGCACTTTTCTTTTTTCGTTTGAATGAATCAATAAACTGAATTATCTCTTCTCTTGCCTCATCGGGCATGATAAAGAGATCATCGTATTTCTGTAAAGGAACATTGATATTGCCGCCGTACGTAAATGTAACACTAAGATTCTTCTTGTCGATTCCGGTAATGATACCGTTATTACCTGTGAGCTTGCTTTTGATGGATGTACCAATAAGGGCCATGTTATCTCCTTTCGCTATAAATTATGTTTTATGCCCCTTTACAGATTTATTATCTCATAAAAATTATCTACTTTTGAAGATGTTATTCAGGCAATCGCGGTAAAAAGCTCTTATATAAAGCCAGATACAGGATCACCGAAACAAACACGCAGATGATCGCATTGACAGCCGTCGAACCTGCGACCCAGGTCGCAATGATCTTGGCCGCCTGTTGCGGAATGCCCAGGATATAGTTGCGGTAGAGGTAGCCGATGATCGGATCAAAGACGACATTGAAACCAAGAGCGGCCATGGCCGAGATCGAAGTGATACGGATGATATCACTGCGCTCTGTCATATATTTCAAACCCAGAGTTCTGGCGACCTGGCCGGCAATAAAACCGATAAAGAATTTCAGAATAAAGGTCTTCGGTGCGGAAGTAATATAGACCGGATCCAGTATATCGGCGATCGTCAGACCGATAGCACCACTGAGCCCTCCATAGACCGGACCTAAAAACCAGCTGGATAATACGACAAAAGCATTGGCGATATGAATGGCCGTTGACGTGCCCGTTCCGATCGGGATCGTGATCTTGCCATAAGTAAATGCAATGAAGTTTATGACCGCAAACATCGCGGTAAAGACGATCATCCTGGATCTGTTTTTCATATATCGTCTCCCCCTTTTCAAGTTTTTTTCCTACTGATAAAATAACAGTAAATTGATATAGTTAAAAGTACCAATTATTAATATTTTTATAGGACCAATTTTATGTTCGAGATCAATACCCAAAACAAGATCCCCGTCTATGAACAGATCTATACCCAGTTAAGGCAACAGATCATTAACGGTGAATTACCTAAAGGCAGCCGTCTGACGCCGACCAGAACACTCGCGAAAGACTATCATCTTTCCCGTAATACCGTTTTAAGCGCCTATCTGCAGCTGCAGTCAGAAGGTTTCATCAGGTCTGTACAGGGTTCGGGTTTTTATGTGGAAGATCTGCCGGAATATAAAGGCAGAACGATTAAGGAAGAAAGAAAGAACACGGACAGTGATAAGAGAAAACTGCTCAGATATGATTTCCGTTATGGTCTGATCGAACCGAACATCTATACTAACCGCGGTTTCAGGAAAGCGATGAAAGATGCCTATGAGAAACTGGAACTTAAAAAAGCCGTCTATGATGAAGACCCTCAGGGTTTACTTTCCCTGAGACAGGCGATATGTGATCACCTTAAACAGGAAAGAGGCGTTAACGCCGATCCCGAACAGCTCGTTGTTACCAGCGGGCATCACTATTCCCTGCAGCTGATCACATCCTTATTATCCAAAGATGAATACTGTTTCTTCATGGAAGAACCGGGACATCAGGATTCAAGGGAATCCTTTATCGAAGCGGGATATGATGTTCATCCTCTGGAACTCGATAATAACGGAGCTATTATCTCCAAACTGAAAGGCATTAAAAACGCGATCGTCTATGTCACCCCATCCCACCAGTTCCCTTCCGGATATATCCTGCCAATCGGAAGAAGGATGCGGTTACTTGACTGGGCCAGTAAGAATAACGGTTACATCATCGAAGATGACTATGATTCGGAACTGCGCTATAAGGAAAGACCGATCCCCTCTTTACATTCTCTTGATCACAATGACAGAGTCATCTACTTCGGATCCTTTTCCAAATCATTGTCTTCAGATTTGAGAGTATCCTATGTCCTGTTACCGCAATCTCTGAAGCTGTATTTCAATGATTCTCAGCCTTTCATCAATTCAGCCGTATCTTCCTTGATCCAGCTGACCTTGAACGAATACATTGATTCTGGTGAATATCAACGACGGATAAACTCCATCAGGAACCTCTACCGCAAGAAACACAACATGATCATCGATTTCTTCAGAAACTATTATGAAGACGATATAAAGATATTTGGATCCGGTGGTGGTACCCATCTGCTGCTGGAAATAAACACAAATCTGGATCAGGAAAAGATCATCAGTAAATTCAAAGAAAATGATATCGGTGTCTACCCTACCGACATCTTCTGGGCGAATAAGAAAAAAGCCAGACGCAATCAGATCCTGATCGCTTACAGCGGAATCCCGCTTGAAGAATTGAATGATCATCTCTTACAGATGAAAAAAGTCCTGGATGAAATAATCGACAGCTAATTATAATAAAGACGAGGTAAAAGACGATGAGTGATAAAACAATACGGAAAGATTATAAGGAATTATACGCCTTAGGCGAAGAGCTTTTTAAACACCCGGAACTGGGCTATAAAGAATTCACCAACAAAAAGATCCTGATGGATTACTTTAAACAACACGGTATCGAAACTCAAGAACTCGGTTTCAGGACCGCCTTTAAGGCAACTATCGGCAAAGGTTCACCGAAGATCGGCCTGATCGCGGAACTTGATGCCTTACCGACACCTGGTCATCCTTTCGCATCAAAAACCGATAATGCAGCTCACAGCTGTGGCCATTCCACGCAGTGCGCCATAACGGCTTATACCTTAGTGAAGCTCAAAGATAAAATAAAAAGCGGCAGTGTTACTGTTTATTTTACACCGGCGGAAGAATTCACCGATGTCGCTTTCAGACAGTCACTGATCAGAAAAGGTGAGATCGACTATATCGGTGGCAAGATAAACATGTTGTGTGCGGGACAATTCGATAACGAAGATCTCTTTATCCACCTGCATACGATGACAAACCCAAAATATGTCTTCTCTCTGAACACCTCATTAAGCGGTTTTATCTATAAACGTTTCATCTTCAAAGGCAAAGCCTCCCATGCGGCAGTATCACCTGATCAGGGTATCAACGCCTTGAATTGTTTCGTCTTATTTGACAATGCCGTTAATATGATGAGGGAAACCTTTAAAGAAGAAGATCACATCAGGATCCATGGTGTTGTTGCCGAAGGCGGGCAAAGCGTCAATTCGATCCCTGAAACAGTCGTGTATGAATGTTATATACGCTCCAGCGATGAGAAAGCGCTGATCGAAACAACAGCCCGAGTTGAACAGGCGGCTAAATGCTGCGCCAAAGCCCTAGGCGGCAAAGTAAAAATTGAAACGATCCCGGGCTATCTGCCGATGCACCAGAATGAAGCGATCAACGATGTGATCAGAAAGAATATGCTGAAACACTGTAAGAAGGAAGAGATCCACGACCATGAGGTCTCGATGGCCGCCGGTGATATCGGTGATCTGTCCTGTTTCAAACCGACGGTACAGTTTGGCTACAGCGGTTTTGCCGGAAGCTGTCACAGTAAAGACTTATGCATCATAGATGAAAACAAGGCTTATCTGATGCCTGCTGAAGTCGTCTATGATACGGTCGTATATCTGCTTGATCATCCTGAATATGTCGAAAAGATCAAAAAAGAATTCAAACCGTTTCTAAGTAAAGAAAGCTACCTCGCATATCTGAGGTAGCTCTTTTTTACATGTAACTGTCGTTTTTGATGACCTTGCGGATCAGAATATTCGTTAAGATAAACAAGATCGTAACATAGATGATGAAGATATAGTTTAAATCATAAGTCTCCATCGTCGCAATGAAGTCATAAGCCCCGTGTAACAGCACCGGTACCAGAAGTGCCATGATCTTACAGACACCCAGACCTTTTGTATCACCAATGCGTTCATACTTTTTGGCCGCTGAATAAAAGAGGCCCATATAGACCCCGAAACAGGTATGCCCAGGGATCGCCGTCAAAGCTCTGGCAAAAGCGACATATAAACCATAGTTCAGAACATAGGATATATTTTCCCAAAGCGCAAAGCCTAAGGAAACAAACACCGCATAGAGCACACCGTCAAAGATACAGTTGAACTCCGGTGAATACCAGGTGTGTTTTTTCAGCATGATATACTTGGATGATTCTTCCGAGACTGCTACGACCACAAAATACAGCAGGATGTTGTAAAGCAGAGAATCATAAGGCAGAACAAGACCCAGCATATAGGAAAAAATTCTTTCTTCGACTAAAGCAATCAGGGAAGAAAGGATGCCGACAACAATCAGCTTACGAAGCAAGCCAGGGCTCTCCTTCTCCAGACGGTCTGCTCTGTAGACCCTGATCATCATGTATATGGCCGGGATGACCGCTGCCAGGATCAGAACGATATTTAATGATCCGATAGGATAAAAATAATAAAACATAAGTCTCCTTTACTTATTCTTCAGTTCTTCCTTGTTTTCCTGCATCTTCTCAATTGCCCGTTCATAGACATCATTGACAGAAGAATCTTTATCATCTTCAAACTCAGCGATCCCCGCCGCAATGACCGGACCATAACCGTTGACTCTGTTAAGTCTGTTGATATGCTGGAGCTTGCTAAACAGGACATCTCTTTGTCTGAAATCACTCTTGATCAGATAGACGACGAATTCATTGCCGCCGTTACGGAAAACCGGTGAATGATCAAACAGTTCACAGATCATCCTTGAAGATTCCCTTATATACTCATCACCGGCCATCCGGCCAAAGTTCCTGTTGAACTGTCTCATGCCATTGATATCGCAAACCATCAAGGCAAACGGTTCGACATTGATCTCCTGATCGATCCCCTTCTGAATCATCTCTTCGAGTTCTCTGAAAGCCGTCTGATTGCGGATCCCCGTCAGGGTATCCTTTCCATCCGGAGTATCAGCCATTTTGATCTCTCTTTGTGTTTCTTCCGTAATATCTTCGATCCCGAAGATCAGATTCTCATGATCGGCATCCCAGACGATCGTTGTCCGATTATACTGCTTTTTGCCATTTATCACCAGACGGTATTTGAAAGAATAGCGTTTTGATTCATTCATCAGTTCAAGTACATTATCATGAGAGAAGACCCTGAAGATTTTATCCTTATCTGCCGAATAGACGAGCTTGCCGCCGTTCTTGAGCGCGTATTTGAAAAAATTGTCATCATCTTCTTCAGCTTTGAATTCACCATAGATAGGATTGTTGACAAATTCCAAAAAGCTGCAGTCTTTCATGTTGACGTAGTAGATAACATCATACTGTAAGGCCAAAGACTCGCTTATCCTGGCAAAGATCTCTTCATTATCTGCCATAGGTTTATCCTCAAGATAATTATTTATTCTATTTTCTCACTATTTGATCATTTAGCCAATTATTATTTTCATTTTGGCATATAATATATGCATGCTTAAGTTTATACAGAAAATCTGGTATCGTTTATTCCCATCAACCTTAAAAATAGAAAAACTCGTACCCGATCTGAAAGAAGTCGACACGGAAAAGATCGTCAGAACCATAAAACCAGGTGACATCGTTATTGCCGCCATGAATATCCCTCTTATCCAGCTGTTGGATAAAAGCAAAGATCATCGTTTAAGACCCTACATTATCGCCCAGAAAGACCATGGCAAATTCTTCGGTTACTGCGGTTCCTCAAAGAAAAACCGTTATGCGAATAATTCCTTTTATCTTTCTTCCGATGAATATGAAGTCTGGAAAAGCGGCTGGATATCCCTGGAAAGATGTTTCTATATCCCGGAAGACTACATCATCTCGGTCAATGATCATCTGAAAAACAAAGATATCAGTAAGATCAATTCGATCATCAGGAAACAGCACAATATCAATCTTAAAGAGATATATGTTCCACTGCGTATCACTGAAGGATCTGTTGTTCAGAATAAAGATAAACTCTATTATGTCTATGAGCTATCCAGACCGGCCAAGTTCTTTACCCTGGCCAGTCAGAAAGCACCCCTCAAGGTAAGTTACAATAACAAAACCTATTTCATCAATCCTCATACGATCAAAAAAGTAAAGAGTTTTTCCGGATACAAAGCGGTCGGTACCTTGCCTAAAAAGGTCAGAAATCAGATCAGAGAATATCAGGAAAAAAGCAATCCAAAACAATGAGTCTGTAGTATAATATACTTACGACTGGACATAGCTCAGTTTGGTAGAGCGCTCGGTTCGGGACCGAGAGGCCGAGAGTTCAAATCTCTCTGTTCAGACCATTGTCTATAACACCACATATTGTGGTGTTTTTTTATCACATAATTTTCCACAATTTAAACATAATCCTGATACAGACTTTTTATACTATATAGGTGCAGGAAGATAATAGTCCTGCAACGATACCAGCCCCCTAAAATTAGTTGTATCGTATATATATTTATCCCCTTAAATAATT
>JAFRJA010000182.1 GCA_017432545.1 Erysipelotrichaceae bacterium | reverse complement strand
TCATGAGGAAATAAAGCACCATTAGCAAACTGAACTGCTGATCCCATACCTGTAATAGCCATTTCATTAAGTGCAGAAATAGCCTCCCCTAGTGTATAACCATTTATTGTATAATCATCAGGCATATAGTCTGTATAAGTTTGTGGTGTTTTTCCTGGCCTTGTTTTACCACCAGATACTTTCATAAGATCGTTGTCATCAATAATGTTTTCTTTTTTCATCCTGATGTCCTCCTTTTTCTATATATTTATACGAATAATTATATTTTAAGGCAAAAAAACACTAACAAAAAGGCTTATTGATTAACCAGATCGTTAATCTGTATATCGCTATTCAATATAACTATATGGTTAACCATAAAACCAAAATCAAAGAAGAATATATAAAGACAGTATCTGATAAGTACTTCCCTCAGCTTAAACCTTTACTTAAGAGAATCAACGAACCAGGTGTTCAAAAGAAGATCGAGGAGCTCATTAATTCATCAACAGCTAAAATGGAAGATATCACAAAAACATCTAAATCACTAACTCAACCCTCTGCACATTTCCTTTGATATGTTCCCACGGAGCGATTTTTACGGTCATTTTCACTTATCACCGCCGACGGCCAAATGCCGAAAAAGCCCGTAAATCAAGCACTTTTTCGAGCCTTACCGCTCAACCCGTGACATCAATACTACGGTCTCGACGTGCGGAGTATTCGGAAACATGTCGTAGGCTTTTATTTCTTCTACTTTGTATTTATCAGATAGCACATCTAGATTTCTGGCCAATGTCGCTGGATTACACGATACATAGATGATCTTATTTATCTTTGTCTTCATGATCGTCGTAAGGATCTCATCGTCCAGACCGCTTCTGGGCGGGTCTACGACCAGTATATCGATCTTCTTGCTTTTCACGATCCTTCTTAAAGCCTTTGAAGCGTCTTCCGCAAGGAAACTGACATTATGGATGTCATTAAGCTTCGCATTCTCGTTGGCGTCTTTGACCGCCTTTTCTTCCAGTTCGATACCGATGATCTCATTTCCCTTGTCGTGAAGATATAAAGATATCGCTCCGATACCCGAATATGCTTCAACAATGGTATCGACTTTCTTATCGATCAGTTCATTCACATCACTGTAGATCTTTTCCGCCTGATATTCATTCAACTGGAAAAAAGCCTCAGGACTTAAATACAGTTTATAGTCACCTGATCTGAATATTATCTTCCTTGGGCCATACAGACGTTTCAATTTTCCATTTAAAAGATGAACGGGATTCTTAACGGTATTAATTCCCTGATACAAAGAAGTAACTCCTTTGATAGCAGAAAGATCATCGATCAGCTTCTGATCAAATCTATCATTGCCGGAGATCAGTACCACCTGATACTCATCTTTAAAACCTCTGATCAAGAGTTGTCTCAAGCCTTTCTTTTCCTTGTGATCATAAGCTTTCAGTTTATTTTTATTTAAAACTTTCAGGATCTGTTTCCTGATCTCTTCCAGTCTTTCTTCGTGAATGATACATTCATCTAAAAGAATAGGATGGTTGCTTCCCTGCCGGTATAAAGCATTGATCAGTTTTCCATCATGTTCAAAGAAAGGCAGGTTACATTTATTGCGGTAACGGAAGATCTTCTCACTCGGGATGACATCAGGAATATCAAAATGAGTGAAGTATTTATCTAAAGCTCCTTCAAGCAGTTCTTTTTTGATCTTTAGCTGTTCATTATAATTGACGGCCATGAGCTTACAGCCACCGCAGATCTTCTGTAAAGGACACTTTGGTTTAACTCTTTCTTTTGAATATTCTAAGATCTTGATCAGTTTTCCCCGATAGTGATTTCCTTCATCGTAAAGCTTGCAGTCCACGACTTCATCTTTAAAACAGCCATCGACAAAAACCGGCTTGCGTTTAAAGAAGCCTATGCCTTCACCATTGATTCCGCTTTTTGTGATCTTAAGTCTTGTCATATTGAAAAAGGGACCGTTTTCGATCCCTTGAGTGTATTAGTTGATGACGTCGGTGAGTTCTTTCTGCAGTTCAGTCTCGATACGACGCAGTTCGTTCTGGGCCTGCAGACGTTTCTCTCTGCCTTCCTTCTGGATACGCTTTACTTCTTCCAGAGTTTCGATCAGCTTCTTGTTGGTCTCAGTAAGCGTCTGAATATCGACGATGCCTCTTTCTGATTCCTTGGCTGTTTCTATCGTCGCCATCTTCAGGTTTTCGGCATTTTCCTTCAGCATCTTGTTGGTCATCTCAGATACTTCGTTCTGAGCCTTGACTGCTTCCTTGGAGTGAGCGATACCTAAGGCAATCAGCATCTGTGACTTCCAGAGCGGGATCGTGTTGACCAGGGTCGACTGTATCTTTTCGGTCATCAGGGTGTCGTTGTTCTGGACAAGTCTGATCTGCGGTGCCATCTGGATGGAAACCATTCTGGTCAGTTCAAGGTCATGGAGTTTCTTTTCGAAACGGTTGATCGCTTCGGAAAGGTCATTGGCAGCCTGTGCATCTTCCGGTAAACCTGATTCTTCAGCTTTCTTTAATGCTGCCGGCAGGTCGGTCTTCTTGATCTCTTCAAGGCGTTTGTAACCGGCGAGGATATACATCGTCAATTCCTTGAAGTTGGCCAGGTTCTTGTCATAGAGCTGATCCAGTAAGGCAATATCCTTCATCAAAGTGATCTGGTGATTCTCTAATATCTTGACGATCTTGTCGACATTGGAATTGGCTGTATCATATTTGGCCTTTACATCATTGATCGAGTTGGCACCCTTCTTGAAGATCTTGGCTAGAAACCCGTCGTTCTTATCATCGACATCAAAGTTTCTTAATTCCGCAACCAGTTTTAAAAGGTCATCACCAACGGTATCGATATCCTTGGTTCGAACATTCTTTAAAGCGGTATCCGAGAAATCGGCGACTTTGTTCTGAGCGGTTGAACCATACTGTAAGACGGTATTAGTCTCCATGATATCGATCTGCTTGGAGAAGTCAGCGACCATCTTCTTCTCTTCATCCGATAAGCCGGAATCATCCAGCTTCGCATAACCTACCACATCCGATACCGGTACGGTCGCGAGGTCTTTTTCAGCTTCCTTAACTTCTTCTACTGTTTCTTCAACTTGTTCTTCACCGAGTGTGAGGACGATCTTGTCTTGATTTTCTGTCATATTTTATCCTTTCTAGTCTTCGATGACTCCGATTATTTCAAGAATTCTATTTAAATCTTCATTATCAGTATAACTGATACTGAGAGCTTTGTTTTTAATTTCGACTTTAGTCCCGAACTTTTTCTGCAGTCTGTCTATCACATCAGCCACAAACGGATCCTTTTTCTTTTCCTTCTTCTTGTTCAGCTTCTTCTTTTTCTCGCTGCAGAGCTTTTCCAGTTCTTTTACCGACAAGCCTTCTTTAACTGTCTGTCTGGCCAGATCGATCATCCGCTCTTCATCCTCTGTAGCTAACAAGGCCCTGGCCTGTGTATAAGCAAGCTTGCCATCATTGACCAGTTTCTTTACTTCGCCTGGCAGATTCAAGAGTCTCAGGATATTGGTGACATTGCTGCGGGATTTGCCGATCCTTTTGGCCAGTTCATCCTGTGTATAGCCCAGTTTCCTGATCAGCTGATCATAGGCTTCTGCTTCTTCGATCGGGGTCAGATCCTTACGCTGGATATTCTCTAATAAAGAGATCTCCATCATCTGTTTATCGTTGAAATCAACGACGATCGCCGGGATCGAGTCTTTGCCTGCCAGTTTGGAAGCTCTCAGTCTTCTTTCACCGGCTACCAGCTCATAACCCTGACCGGTCTTTCTCTTTCTGACCAAGATCGGCTGGAAGACACCATTCTCCCTGATGGAATCAGCCAGTTCCTTCAAACCCTGTTCATCAAATTCCTTACGGGGCTGATAAGGGTTAGGCCTTATATCCTTAACCTTGAGTTCACTCTGACTGTTTCCCTTATTCTTGGAAGAAGAATTCGAGATATCATCCAGAAAACTGTCGATATCTTCTCCGAAAATCTCATTCAGACCTTTTTTCAGTTTCTTAGCCATTGTTTCCCCCCGCAGAGTTGGCGATCACTTCTCTGGTCAAAGCGACATAAGCCTTGGCGCCTTCCGAAGTAATGGCGTAATCATATATGGACAATCCGGCACTCGGTGCTTCCGAGAGTTTGATGTTTCTTGGAATATAAGTGCGGTAAGCCTTTTCCTTGAAGTGCTTCCTGATCTCCTGACCGACTTCAGCCGAAAGATTGGTCCTGGCATCATACATCGTCAGTAAGACGCCCTCGATCTTGAGATCCGGATTAAACAATCTCTGTACCAGTCTGATCGTCTGTAACAGCTGCGTGATACCTTCAAGAGCATAGTACTCACTCTGTACCGGGATCAGTACGGAATCAGCTGCCGTCAAAGCGTTCGTATTGAGTAAACCTAAGGAAGGCGGACAGTCGATGATGATGTAGTCATAATCATACTGTACAGGTTCCAGTGCTCTTTTAAGCAGCTGTTCGCGGTCTTCCTCGATCTTCGCCAGCTGTAAGTCGGCACCGGCCAGATTGATGTTGGAAGGTAAGATATCCATCGGCGGACGATTTAAAGTCTTGATGCAGTCACGGATATCCACTTCTTCATCAAGCACCGCATCATACACAGTCAGATCATTCAAGCCGACGCGATGTCCGATACCCTGAGTCGCATTACCCTGAGGATCAAAGTCGACCATCAGCACTTTCTTCTTCAGATAGGCGAGTCCGGCAGCCAGATTGATACAGGTCGTCGTCTTGCCGACACCGCCCTTCTGATTTGCGATCGCAATAATTCTTGCCATAGCTCCCCCTATTTCTTCATCCTGATAACGATCTTGACGTTATCTTCATATTCAGTCACCTGCATATCGGAATCGATACCGGACTTCTTGCACAGTTCATAGGCCTGAGAGATCGTGTTGATACCGATCTTCAGGTTATTGGAAACACCACGGTTCTTACTGCGCTTGGTCAGTTCTCTGATATATTCTTCCGTCTTGGAGACATTGTATTGTCTGTTGACGATCGTCAGGTACACTTCCTCTAACATGTCTTCCGGTACATTGAGTAAGGCCCGCGCATGTCTCTCCGTGATCTCACCGCGGGAGATCGCATTCTTGATATAATCCGGAAGTTTCAGTAAACGCAGCTTATTAGCTACCGTCGATTGTCTGTAACCGAGTCTTTCCGCAAGCTCCACCTGCGTGAGATCTTCGCTCTTCATGATCCTCTGCATCGCCATGGCCTGTTCGATCGCATTGAGATCCTCTCTCTGCAGATTTTCGATCAGAGCCAGTTTGGCTGATTCATCATCACTGCTTTCCATGATGATCGCTTCGATATCATTATCCCCGTTCAACAGACAGGCGCGATATCTTCTCTCACCTGCGATAAGTTCAAATTTGTCACCGTTTTTTCTGACCGTGATCGGCTGTAAGAGTCCGTTCTGTCTGATCGACTCAGCCAGACCTTTGATCGAATCATCATAAAAATCCAGACGCGGCTGGTTCTTGTTCGGAATGATCTTGTCTAATCTTATTTTTACTATTTCTTTTTTCATATTCATAATGGATTCTTTTTAATTATATTATATTTCCTAGGATATTTTATAGGCGTTGAACGTTCTTTGTACAGATAGGCGATCGTCCTTTGATCACCATTGAACAGATACTCATCTCTTATACTTTCGATCACAAAACCCATCGTCTCGATCGCCTTCTTCGCAGCTTCGATCTCACTTCGGCCATCCCTGCCTCTTAAGCAGATAAAGCAGCCGTTTTTCTTTACCATGGCCCCGCAAACTTCGATCAGATTATTGAGATTTGATACTGCTCTGGCGGTGACATAATCATATTCTTCGCGATGTTTCAGAGAATAGTCTTCACCTCTGACGTTGACCACTTCAATATCCTTCAAGCCCAGTCTATCGATCAGGGAGTCAAGAAAGACACAACGCTTGCCGATAGGTTCGATCAGTATCACTCTTAATTCCGGAAAGACGATCTTTAAGACCACGCCCGGGAAACCGGCCCCGGTACCGACATCGATTAAAGTCCCTTCCAGTTTGCGATCAGCACATAATAAAGAATCATAGAAGTGCTTATCCAGTACTTCCTCATATTCTGTTATAGCCGTCAGATTGATCTTTTCATTGTATTCCTTAAGATATAACGCATAATCATTGAGCTGTTCTATCATCTTCGGACTTAATTCAATACTTCGTTTATTTAACTGTTCTTTAAACTCTTCTAAAGTCATCTTTCTCATTATAATATAGGCTTTAATTCATTATTATTCCCATTTTTATGAAAATTTTTACATTTATTTCCTGAAAATGATGAAAAATTGCTATACTAATTATCTCTTAAAGCACAAATTTAACGTTTTTCGATAAATGATATCTATCATATACCTCTAAAACGCCTGAATTCTTGCTATACATATGATGTTTTAAAGCTATAAGTATCTGAATTTCAATGATATTTCGTTCAATCAAATCACTATTATCTGGATTTTACCTGTGATATAATACTCGCATCTTAAATAATTATTTTAATCATTATGTTTCATTGGTTAAGCAATTACGATTATGACTTCGCTCTGGCAGCGATCCCTGTGCAGTTCATTCTGCTGTTTTTCTACGGCTTAAGAAGGAATCTGCCGATCAGACAGAGCGTGTGCTTTACCACGGTCATGCTGTCGAACCTGGTAATGACGATCGTTGACATCATTGCCTGTGAACTCAATGAATTATACATGAGTGTACCTGTAGTTTATCTGTATCTGGCTAATATCATCTATTTTGTTTCCTTTATCATCAGAGGCTGGGCCTTATTCGACTACACAGTCGAATCATGTCGCGAATACAAGATCCTGTCCAAACAGTCAAGGCTTCTTACGGCAATACCGGCTATTATCGTTCTGATGCTTACCCTTATCACCCCATGGGCTAAAACGATCTTTACCTATGGACCAAATGGCTACGAAAACTGTATCCTGTACAGATCGATCTATCTGAGCACCTATTTCTATATCTTCGCATCCTTTATCTGTATCTTTTTCTGTTACAACAGGTTAAGTATCAGGACCAGGACCGGATTACTGCTGTCTAACGTTCTCTTGCTGGTTGGTCTGGTACTCAGAAAGATGTTCTATGGAATATATCTGATCACGAGCTATGTATCGATACTGGTCATCCTGATCATCTTCCTATCGATGGAGAATCCTGATCTCTACCGGGATCATGTGATCGGTCTTTTCAATAAGGATGCCTTTGATCTGATCGGTCTGGATTACCTGAATAAGGATCTTCCGTTCCACTGCATCATCGCGTCTGTTCACAACTTTGAATCAGCCAAGGCTCTTTATGGCGTAAGACAGCTGATCGAGGCACTTAAGAAAATCGGCGAAAAGACGATCCGCAGGTTCCCGGGTTATTATGTCTTCTATTTCGGAAATGGAAATTTCCTGCTTCTTAAAAGAGGCAAAATCGCCGAAGACAGGAACTATTCGATCGAATCATGGAAAGATACTTTCCTGACGATGCATGATGTGAACTTTGATGATGTATCACTGTATCTGAACCTGATGATCATGCCTTATGAAATGATGCAGGAAAACATCTTCCAGATCGATGATCTGATCGATTTTGCCTTCTATAATTCCTTCGTGGAAAATCAGAGAGGCAACTATATAGTTTCCAAAGAGATGCTTAAGGCCTTACAAAGAGGCAAGGATATCGAAGCAGCTCTGACTATGGCTTTGGAAAACAGAACCCTGGAAGCACATTTCCAGGCTATCTATTCAACGGAAGAAGACCGCATCGTCGGCGTTGAAACACTGGCCCGTCTGATCGATCCGAAGATGGGCTATATCCCACCTGATGAGTTCATCGGTATCGCCGAAAAAAACGGTGACATCATGGAACTGGGCCGTCAGGTCTTTGAACTGGCCTGCATCTTCTGTAAAAAAGAAAGATTGATCGAAAGAGGTATCGAATTCATCAACGTCAACCTCTCACCGGTACAGTGTCTCAATGAACAGCTCTCCTTCGAACTGTCAGCGATCGCGGAAAAATATGATATCCCTTTGAGCGTCTTTGACTTTGAGATCACCGAATCAGCCGCCGATGACTATGAAACCATCCAGAGACAGATGTTGCTGCTGCAGCAGAAAGGCGCGGTCATTTCACTTGATGACTTCGGTACCGGTACCTCCAATATGACCAGACTGATGAAACTGCCGATCCACGTCGTCAAACTGGATATGGATATCACTCAGTCATATTTCAGGGGTGAAGCTGATTTCGTACCTGATCTGATCAAGATGTTCCAGAATGCCAAAATGAAGATCGTGGTCGAAGGCATTGAGACAAAGGAAATGAAAGACAAACTCAGTCAGCTCAAATGTGATTATCTGCAGGGCTTCTACTTCTCCAAGGCTTTACCGCCTGAAGAATTCATGGCTTACTACAATTCGCATAAACAGGGTTAAGATCCTGTTTTTTTAAAGTCATTTTTCACCCTTTAGCCACGATAATAATTTAAAATGAAGTTATGAAAAGAAGAATACTGATCCCCTGGAAAGGGAAACCATTAGTCAATTATATTAATGCCCTTAATAATCTATCTGTCGACTATACTATCACCGAAGAAGTAATACCGATCACTGATTATGATGGTTTACTGATCCCCGGTGGTTTTGATGTAAGTCCTGAATTCTATCATCAGGAAATGAATGGTTCCTATGCTGAAGGAATGGATAAACAGCTGGATGAACTGCAGCTTTACTATATCGACCAGTCTGTGAAAGCTCATAAACCTATTCTTGGTATCTGCCGCGGTCATCAGCTGCTTAATGTCTATTTCAACGGAACTTTGATCCAGCATCTTCCCAACTACGAAAAACATTCATCAACTGATTTTCAAGATGATCAGGTCCATGAAGTTTATTCCGATGAAGATAATGTATTTACGGAATTATATGGAAAAAGATTCTACGTCAATTCTTCACATCATCAGGCCGTTGATAAATTAGGTGAAGGATTACATATCGCCTTAAGATGTCCCGATGGAACGATAGAAGCGATGTATCACGAACAGCTTCCTATAATAGGTGTACAGTTCCATCCGGAAAGAATGTGTTTTGAGAAAAGCCGTGACGATACCGTCGACGGTTCAAAAATAATTGATTATTATCTTACGGAAACGATCAGGTAATAAAGGAAAGGAAACAACATGAGAAAAGAAAAGATCAACGTATTCGATTATGCCAAGGAAATAACCAGTGTGCTGAAACCGGGCATCTTACTCAACAGTAACGGCGACAAGTTCAACTCGATGGTCATCGGCTGGGGGCATCTGGGTATCATCTGGGGCATGGAAACATTTACGGTCTATGTCAGACAGTCACGTTACACCAAAGCTCAGCTTGATAAGACCAAAGAGTTCACTTTATCCGTACCTCTTGACAATAACTTCGATAAAGAGATCATCAGAATCTGCGGGACCCTTTCCGGAAACGACATCAATAAAGCTGATTATGTGACTCTGGTCGATCCAAAGACGAACCATACGCCGGGAATCAAGGAATATCCTCTGACTTTGGAATGTGAGATCATCTATCAGCAGGATCAGGTCCTGGAAAAAATGCCGGAGACTGTACTTGAGCGCTACTATGGCAAGGAAGATGATATCGGCAACTTCCACACCCTCTATATAGGCAAGATCGTTGATGCCTATATCATCAGGGAGGACTAGATGGCTGATCTGTATCATCGCGTAAGTATCCGCAAGTATGAAGATAAGCCGGTCGAAAAAGAATAGACCCTGGCTATCCTTAAAGCCGCGATGCAGGCCCCGTCCGCCGGGAATCAACAGCCCTGGGAGTTCTACGTCGTAAGCAATAAATCCTTACTGGAAAAACTCTCACAGGTCACTAAATATTCAGGCTGTGCCAAAGATGCGCCACTCGCCATCGTGGCAGCCTATCGCACAGATCTCTGGGCTAAGGAATATGCGCAGATCGATATGTCGATCGCCATGGAAAATCTGTGGCTCGAGACCGATGCACAAGGACTTGGCGGAGTGTGGCTTGGTATCGCACCGATCGAGCAGCGCATGAAAGAAGTCGAACAACTCCTCAACATGCCTGAAGGCTTAAGAGCCTTTGCGATCTTCCCTTACGGCTATCCGGGTGAAGAAAAGAAACAGCAGGACCGCTTTGATGAAAGCCGCATTCACTATATTGACTAAGAGGTAATTATGAATAAAACAACATTAATAATCCCGTTTATACTATGTCTGGCTCTGGCCTTGACCTTTCTGACTGTTGAACACGAAAAGAAATTCGGTTTAGCTGTCGTCCTTAAAGGATTGGCTTCACTGATGTTTGTGATCATGGGCTATCTGGCCTTCACCAGAGTCAATAATCCATTTAACAGGATCTTCTACTATGGTTTACTATGCGGAATGATCGGCGACATATTACTGAACCTGCGCTTTGTGATAAAGGAACAGGGACAGAAGATCTTTCTGGTCGGTATCCTTGTCTTCCTGATCGGACACATCCTCTATCTTGTCGGACTTGTTTCACAAGTTCGCCATGGCTGGGTCTGGTATTGTGTGATCTTAGGCATTATCGCCGCGGCTGCTTTACTTACCTACATCTTCAAGACGATGGACATCAAGACCTCCTTCAAGATCTTCGGTGTCTTCTATCTGGGTGCTGTCTTCATCATGTGTGCCATCGCGATCGGCTTAGCCATCTACAGGCCTGCACCAAGATCGATCACCTATTGTATCGGAGCTGTTCTTTTTACCGCTTCCGATGTCATCCTGATCTTCAATACCTTCTCAGGCACCACAAAATATTCATTGCGGATAACCAATATCTTCCTGTATTATCTGGGACAGCTATTGATCGCCTATTCATTGTTCTTATAAGAAATATAAGGGCGGGAAAATTCCCGCCTTTTATATATTTTCTGGCAAGAAAACCCATCAGTCTTTAGATGATGGGATGAATTGCCATCCTTTGAACTAAAGTTGTACATCTTGCTGTTCTCCTTTCACAATTCGTTAATTTTACTGTTTTAGGATTACTGAATACTTGT
>JAFRJA010000181.1 GCA_017432545.1 Erysipelotrichaceae bacterium | reverse complement strand
CGATAAGTTGCGTAAACTGGGTAAGTTTACCGATGAGGCAGTCATGTATGTGGTAAAGCACATGTATGAAGGCATGACCATGTTTGAGTGTGAAAGAGGCATCATCGATTACGGTCTCACACACGGTATGCAGGATCTGTCCTTTGCACCAACCTGTGGTTTCAAGACCAGGAACACAAAGAACGCTGAAAACATTGAACCGTTTGAACCGGAAAGAAAACTGGTGCCAGGTACGATGGTTGCCTTCGATATCGGTTATATGGATCAGGGCTACTGTTCCGACTGGGGCCGTACAGTCTATTATGGTAAGGCACCGGAACTGGTCAAGAAAGGTTATGAAGCTCTACAGGCCGCCGAGTGCTATATGGTCTCTCAGATCAAACCTGGTGTCACAAGATTCGGTGATCTCTATGATCTGATCTGCGACAAAGCCGAAGAACTGGGTTACTACAACTACCTGCGTTTCAAGAGAGATGAACCAGGCGGAAATGGCCACCACATCGGGTCAGAAGTTCATGAAGTACCGTTCCTGATCCCGGGCACAGAACTCGTCTTACAGCCGGGTATGGTGTTCTGCAGCGAACCGAAGATGTTTTTCCCGAACGAAGGATACATGAGAGTCGAAGACATGATCCTGGTTACGGAAGATGGCGCAGAATTTTTGACCAATTTCCCAAGAGATCTGTTTGAGATAGATGTTCATTAATGATGACGGTCTTAAAGGCCGTTTTCTTTTTTGAAAGAATTAATTACTGCTGTTGGTCGGTACTGACTCAGCAGATCATACGATGTGTTTTCTTGTGTGGTATTATTATGGTATAAAAAACAGAATTTTAGGAGGGCATATGAAAAAAATAATTGGTACTATCTTTGTTGTTCTGATGGCAATCAGTGTTTTAACATTCAACATTTATGCACAGGATGATAATGCACCAAGTGACACAGATACAACAGATACGACAACTCCGAATAATATCATTAATGTTGATGAAACACCTGTTGAAGAAGGACAGACTGTTGAAGGAGAAGGTGGTTTAAGACTGTTGGGAACAAACAACAACAATAATGAACAGGTATTTCATATTAACAGGGGTGGAGATACCGGCAATGTTCAGTTCAGAAAAGTCGAAACAGAAAACTGGTCCAACGGATTAGAGATAAGTGAATCAGCAATAGGCGCTGGTTTAACGATCTATGTAAAAGCTGATAATAAAGATGCAAACGAAAAACCGTTCTGGAAATGGGAATGTAAACAAGGCAGTATAACATTCGCAAGTGAAACAAACAATCAAACAACTTTCGAATACCATGGCGGTGATGTGACGGTAGTTGCTTTATATAAAGGATCGGAAGAAAAGACAATAAAGTACTACGGTCAGAACATTTATGCCAACAAGGATGGGACGGTTGTTACAGAAGACCCATCGTTACGTTATGAAAAACTTGAGAATGATGCTTTTGAATTCAAAAACAACAATAAAGACAGAAACAAATACAATTTTGATGAAATGGCATTATTTGAGTATGATAATGCAACCATAGGGAATCAATTACCGCTTCAGTCTGATGATGGTCATCCTGCTGGAGAGAATTACTGGTTCAATAAGGCAAGTGGTGACAGACTTATCAGATTCTATTTTGTTGAGAAACCAGATGAAGGATATTACAGAATAAAGCTAGCAAACAAGAACGCCGTTGCGAAAGTAAATGGTACGGCTGTAACTCAGGCTCAGCCAGAGGATACTGTTGTAATTGAAGCTACTGCAACAATTGGAGATACTGAATTCAATAACTGGTCAGTTATAGCTAATATGCAACAAATAGAAGTTGATAATCCTTACTCTAATAATTCACAGTTTACAATGCCTTCCAATGATGTAACTGTAAATGCAATATATAAACCTAAGGGCGCAACAACATGTGACTTCCGCTTTGAGCAGTATATTGATGGTAAGCTGGGGGAAAACTACAACGTCAGCAAGATCGGTGGTGTTACCCCGATTTCCGGAAACGTAAACAATCCGATTACCATTAACGGGGAAGTTTACCTTTTGAAGAGAATGGTTCTGACAGATGACAAGAACTTCACAAAAGAATATTCTATGTCTGACCTGACAGAGATGGGAACCGTTATAGGATATTACAGTTTATATGAAAATCAGGCAATATTGCCAAATGGTTATGAAAAACTATACTACCGCGCATATTACGAAAAAAGAGCTGCAACCAGCGAATCGGTTCGGTCGCTTCTGCCAAACGATTTCAGCGCACTAGATACGGAAGAAATCGTCCTCAATGTCAATGATGGCAGTGTCAGTTCGAGCGAAGAATCAAGCATTACTGAAGCAGCTGGAACAAGCGGTAATTTATCACCGGTTATTGATAAAGTGTTTGATCTGACTCTTTTTGTGGGATATAAAGAAGCAGGTAAAGATAAATCAAAACAGGTTACGGATTTGGAAGGAGATGGAGGTTTCTCGATCTATCTTACTGACGAAGAACTAGCAATGATTACTGATAAAACCAATATTTTAGTTGGAAGAATCCATAATGGAAAGACCGAGATCCTGAAGGCAACATTAACTGGAAACAGGCTGGATTTCTCATCAGACGGATTCTCAACATATGCGATCGTTTCGTTCAAAGATAAGTCGTCAGGTGGAGGGGGTTCAGATACACCATCAAGAAAACCAACGACCTCTGCATACAAAATTCCTAAGACAGGAATCGAGTAAAATATTAACAAAACAAAGCCTTTGCTTCTTCGGAAACGAAGGCTTTTTATATGGAGCACATGACAAATAATATTAATTCTAATATCGTATATATAGATGAAAAATATAAAGATCAGAAAAGCTGAAACGGAAGATGCGAAACTGCTGATGGAACTCAGGTTTGCGCAGCTTATTGCAGAAGGCTGTGAGATGCTGTATGACACCAGAGAAGAGATGATCGATTTCTTTGAAAGAAGAATTTCTGATGGTACATATGTAGCTTTACTGCTGGAGGCTGATGGTGAAATTGCTGCCACGGCTGCCGTGTTATTTCAGGAGTATCCGCCCTCGATCAATTGGCCCGGGGGCAAGAGAGCTTATCTCACCAGTATCTATACCAAAGATGAATACCGTCATCATGGTTATGCCGGTGTGCTGTTAGAAGAATTAATTCAGATCACCAGAGAAAATGATGTTCATTATCTCTGGCTTTTAGCTTCCAAACAGGGGAAAGCTCTGTATGAGAAATATGGTTTTGAAGGTTTAAAGATCACCGATGAT
>JAFRJA010000180.1 GCA_017432545.1 Erysipelotrichaceae bacterium | reverse complement strand
TCTCCGTTATACGTATAACTGAATTATACCATAAATTCACCAAAATAAAAAGCACCATTCCCATCAGCAAACGCTTGATTTATAAAGGGAATCGGTGCTTTGGACAGAATACCTGATGATTCAGTTATACAAAGATGGAAAGTTAAGGTTGCATTATATAATGGACAGTAGATATAATAGAAACGTAATTCAGGGAAACATGATTCCCTGAAAATAATGGAGGAGCGATATGTTTGTTGCCAGAGAAACGGAATTAAAAAAACTGAATCATAGATATCAGGGAAACGAAATGGAGTTTATTGTTATTTATGGCCGCCGGAGGGTAGGAAAGACGGCATTAATCAATGAGTTTGTAAAAAACAAGCCTGTAATCTACTTTTCTTCCATCAATGCCAATGCCAAGGATAATCTTGAAATGCTCTCGAAAGCGATTTACCTTTACAGCAATCCGGATGCTGTTGATCATCCGGTGTTCGGATCTTTTGATGCAGCATTTAACGAAATTGGAAGATTGGCACAGGAAGACAGATTGATTTTTGTCATTGATGAATTGCCATATCTGGCCAAGGCAGATGAATCTATTATTTCAAGACTCCAGCATCTTTTGGATTATCAATGGAAAAATACAAAGCTTTTCTTTATTGTTTGCGGTTCATCGATCAGTTTTATGGAAAAGGATGTTTTAAGCGAAAAAAGCCCGCTGTTTGGCAGAAGAACGGGACAGTTTCATATCAATCCTTTGGACTATTATGATTCAAGAAAACTGAATCCCAGCCTTAGTGAGGAAAATAATGCCTTGATTTATGGCATCACCGGAGGAATTCCTCATTACATCAATAAGCTTAATGTCGAAACAACGATTAAAGCTGCTTTATTAGAAAACTTTTTTGATGCATCTTCTTATTTGTATGAAGAACCAGAAAACCTTTTGAAACAGGAATTGAGAGAGCCTGCAGTTTATAATTCGATTATCACCGCTATCGCTAATGGAACAACAAGACTGAATGAAATCGCTGCCAAAGTAGGCATGGAAACCGCCAACTGCATGAAATATATCAATCCATTGATGGAACTTGGAATCATAGAAAAAGTGGAACCTATCGTTAATAAAAACGCGAGAAAGGTAATCTATCGAGTCTCAGACAGTTTCTTTCGTTTCTGGTACAGATTTGTTCCGAATAATGTTTCCGTCATAAGCGCTGACAGAATGGAAATGATCTATGATAAAGCCGTCGGAAGTTATCTGTCAGATTATATGGGACATATATTTGAAAAGATGTGCAAACAGTATCTGTTAAGGCATATGAATTCTCTTCCTTTTGTTTTCAGCGAGATAGGAACATGGTGGGGGACGCATAGTGGACTGAAAAAAGAAGTTGAATTGGACATCGTTGCCGTAGGCGCAAAAGAAAATAATACCATTGGAAGAGAGTATCTGATAGGATCATGTAAATATACCAGCAATGAGATTGGTATAAATGAATTGGAACTGATCAGAGAGTATTCTTCAGCGTTTGCCACAAACAACGATACCTGCTACTACTATATTTTTTCTAAGGCCGGTTTTACTCAATCTTTAAAGGAAGCCGCAGAAAGGAAAGAGGTCATATTAGTGTCGCTTGATGATTTATATATGAACTAGCGGATAGCAGCGTATAAAGACAGACAATATGATTGTAAAGAAGATACAAACAATACCAATGTTAACAATTTAGCAAGGTTAAATAACTGTCCGATAAATAACAATAGTTCCCCATTTGCACCAAGATGGTGACAAACCGCTTATTTAGTACGTTTCTTTGACATAACATCCCGATATCGCACTCTTGTCGGCGACGACAAGGCCATATTGATGAACTTATCCACTTTCTCATATCTGTCTTCAGGATCATTGAGGATAAAGGAAATGAGGTTCATCCAGTCCTGAAGATCATCCCTGTTATAGCCTCCGTGTTGTCTCATAAAGCGTTTGGCTAAGGAATGGATCTCGTTGATGGGACGAAGAGGGTTTTCTGAATCATCAAGCTTCTTTATTTCGTCGGCATCATATACTTCAGATATAAGATTCAGTCTTTCGATCAGTATGGAATGCGATCGTTCACCGTCATGGATGAGACGTGATCCTTCCCTGATATGAGATCCCAGGGATTTCCAGGTAGATAACAGCGAAGGTTTGGAAACATACTCACAGATAAGGACTGCAATCCCCGGTCGGCCAGACAGATATTGAAAGTACTCATGAACTTTCCTTTTCCGATCCTTCTTTCCAGTTCATCAAGGGCCTCACATACCTTTTCCGGCGTATGCTCCTCAAGAAAGAATCCGATCATGAAATTCGACTTCTTCATCATGATGGTGAAGATGCAGTATCCCTCATCTCTTTTGCCTACTACCGTATCAAACTGGGCGATCCTGGCTTCAGGATGCTTCTTGCAGTAGGCGAGATAATCGATGTATTTGTGATCGACGCGGTTTGGCTTTTCTTTTTTAGGGCTTTCCTTGTCTGACTTGTTTCTCTCTTTATATCTGACCTGCCTTTTAAGATCGATATTCTTTATATCGAGAATGCCGTTTTTCACGTAGCGGTAAAGGGTGGACTTGGATATGCCGACTTCAGCGGAGTTGTATATATGGTTGATTCCCTGCTTCTTTTCCTTGAGCCGGTCGTTGAACAGGATGTTGAGATACTCTATCCCTTCATCAGAAGTATGAATATGCTTTCTGGAGTTTGACAGCGTATCCAGATACATCTTATCGGCCTTATAGGGATCATAGATGTATTTCGGCTTGCGGCAATTGGCCAGCAGACTGCAGCCGTTGCAGACAAAAGGCGCCTTTAACAGAGTCTAACACAGCTTTCTTGCGCTGTCGCCGAAATAAAGCGATCCTTTTAAGATCCTTCTGTTTCTGATCTCGTTGGATACGGAGCTGATCGCACAGCCGATCTTTTCCGCTATTTTGCGAAATGAGGCATTGCCGGCCAGCAGTTCAGCTATCGCCAACCTATCGTCCAGTTTAAAATGAGAATATTTTGATTTAGACATATAAGTATATTGATTCCTTTCTGAAATTGTCTAAATCAGATATGGGCCATGAATCATTATAAGACATATGTGCAGCTTAATTTGAGAAAGAAAAGAGGTCTTGTCAAATTAACCTGGACACAGGTGTCCAGGTTAAAATGAAAATTGAGGTAAATAAAGAAAAATACCGCGAATCCTCCAAACATTTTCTTTTGCATATTATAATAAAAGGATACAGACATGAAAAAAATTATCTACCATTCCCTTTATAAATACGGACTCTTAAGAAAAAAAGACGCATGGGTAAACGAATGCTACTTTTATGAAGACGCTTCGACCAGACAGATCGTCGATTCCTTTGTTGAAGAAGTGGATGAAAAGCTGGTGGAATACATCACCAGTGAGAATTATGAAAGGCAATTCTACTACAGCACCAGAGACAAGGGAAGAAACTACTACCTCTATGACAAGGTCAAAGAGATAAAATATGATCCCAATAAAGGTCTTTTGGCAAGCGTCAAAGGCTCACGTTTATATCAGGTCAAAATCGGCCGCAGCAATTCCCAGTTCAAAATGACTTGCAGCTGTCCGGTCGGTTCTCATTGCAAGCACATCTATGCCGCCTGTCTGAAATATAAGGATGTTTTTGAAGATCTGCTCGATGGCTACAGCGGATTTGATCCTGTTTTGCAGGAGAAGACCAGAGAGTTCGTCAGTGATTACGAATTCCCCAACGAAGAGATCCTGGAGATCCTGGAAAAGCTTCAGAGCCAGGACGATGAGGAGCTGGCCAGCTACATCCAGTATGTCGATAAAAACATCCATTCCCGCAATAAAAGGGAACAGATATACAAGGCCATCACCGCTAACAGGAACCTGAAGAAACGCTGCGTCTCCATCTACATCAACGGGAATAATGCCTTGAGCTCTCAGGCTTTTATAAAAGCCCTCAACAGCAGCAGGGAACCGAATCCGATCGAAAGCTATCTCTATAATTTCGAATACGAAAAACTTTGGGATTATCTGAATCAGAATCGGCGTTCCGCTTCGTTTTTTGTCATGCGGAAATGTATCGAAAAGACGGAAGTAACGGAAGAAAGAGTCGATGATTTTATCCGCGGTTGCGCTACGCAGGAAAGCGATGGCCGTTTTTCAAAACTGTTCTTTGACCGCTGTGACAGTGAACAGAAGAAAAAGATCCTTTTAAGTGATAATTTCGACATCGCCTATTATTACAACGACATCAAAGACTTTGACGAAGAGACCAGAAAGAAACTGCTGCCGCGTGCCTTATTCAACGATGAGAGGGAACTGAAACTGGCTTTAAATAACGAATTTGCGGAGATCGAAGACCCTAAAAAGACCGCTGCCGTTTTGTTGAACATGAGTGAAAACATCTCTTCCTATGGGGTGGCGAAAAAGATAGGGAAGATGTTCGATGTATTGGAAAACAACGACTATATCAGCCGACTCATCCATGATCGAAACGATGTCTATCATCACCGTTATTTTTACAACTATAACAGCTTCATCTACGACAGCAAGAAGATCGCCAAGATCAATGAGAAAGCCATCGATGATTATTTCGATCCGGACTTTCGCATCGAACAGACCAGTGAAAACGAGTATGATATCCAATATGATCTGTATGCGCCAAACGGAAAACTGGTCTACCAGGTCAAAAAGACTATCAGCGATGACAGCGACTATCTCGATGAGAACTATTACCGGATCACCCGTAAACAGATCGAGGATCCCGACGATCTGATCGCCAACTACCTGGTCTATAAGATCCCAATCTTACATAAAGAACGTTATGAAAACGAGATCAAAAAGGTCTATGCTTCCATTGAAGAAGCCATTCTGAACAAACGCCTTGACCTGGCTTTGAAACAGATGAACCAGGTCTCCGGTGCCTATCTCAACCGCAGCGTCGAACTGGCCAAAGAGAGAAAGGCGGGACTGGTTTATCAGTTCAATACCCAAAGAGACTATTACGAAAAGAATTACGATCTGTCCTTGAAAGTGGGCATCGATCGCTACTATGTGGTGCGAAATATCAGGGATTTTCTGGATCGTTTTCAACGCGAAGAGACCTATTCCTATGGCAAACAGTTGACTCTGACCCACGCTTTAGACAACTTCAATGAGACCGATCGCAGGAATCTGCAGCTGCTGCTGAACATGAACAGAGACTATCTCGGTTCCGGAAATGAGATCGGTATCAACGAAAGCTTATTCGATCAGCTGCTTTGTAACCTCATTGGACAAAAGATCACGATCGATGGCAGTGAATATCTCTGTAGGCTGGAAGAAAAGGAATACCATCCCATCGTCGATCAGGACTATCGTCTGAAGTTTGCGGAAGACCTCAGCAATATCCGTTTCCTGTCATTAAATCGCAAGCTGTACCTGCTGGATCAAAGCGCCAAAGTCATCGACAAACTCAAGTGCGATCGAAACGATCTGAACCTCTATATCTTCGTCTACAACAACAGAGACCTTTGTATCGAAAGGATCGTCGACCAGTTTAAGGACAAGATCTATGCCTTATATCCTTCGCAGATCGAGATCGCTGAAGAACATAAGAAAGACTTCAAACTCAACCAGCTACAGATCAACGCCTATTTCGATTATGCCGACCGTTCCATTCAGTTAAGAAGCGAGTACCTGCTCAACGATGTGCCGGTCGAAGAGAAGCAGATCAAAGGCGGTCTGGATCTGGTACGCAAAAACAACTATCAGACCTACATTGAAAATTTGGGCTTTGAAAACGACGTCATGAGTGATGATCGGGATGTTTTGAGCTTTTTCAACATGGACTTCTCCGATCTCAAACGCTTCTGCAGCGTCTATCTTTCCGACTCCATCCAAAACAAAAAAGTCGCCATGTTTACCCCCGGCCAGATCCGGGTGACCTATCAGAACGATCTGATGCAGGCTTTTTTGGAAGATTCTCAGTATAGCGACAGCGAACTTGAAGAGATCATGAAGTCGATCAAACGCAAGAAGAATTATGTCCTGCTGTCAAATGACAGGATCATCGATCTGACAAGCGAAGAAACAAAAGAATTCTTTGAAGCAGTCACTGACATCGGTCTGAATCAGAAGAAGTTGACGGTACCTACCAGCATCCCGATCGTCAATTCCTTAAAGGCTTTTGCCTATGAAAACAGCTGTCGGGTCGACGACTATCTGAAAAACATGATCGCCGATATCGCTTCCTTCAAAGACGCCAAGTTCCCGGTACCGGAATTAAATGGCGAATTACGTCCCTATCAGGTCGATGCCTACAAGTGGTTAAGAGTTTTATGCAAGTACCATATGGGTGGTATCCTGGCCGACGACATGGGCTTAGGTAAAACGATCGAAGTGATATCGTTGATCGCTTCCGATTCAAGCAAAAAACCCAACCTGATCGTCTGTCCGAAGTCCCTGATCTTTAACTGGAAAAACGAATTCGCCCGCTTTGCGCCGGATGAAAAAGTGGAAGAGATCTATGGCGGAAAGCAGCTTCGCAGTAAACAGATCCGTTCCATCAGTAAGCAGAAGATCACCTATGTCACGTCCTATGAATCACTAAACCGCGATGCGGATCTTTATGATGATCTCAAGTTTAATTATCTGATCATCGATGAAGCCCAGGCGATCAAAAACGTCATGGCTTTAAAGACCCAGTCGGTCAAGAATATTCAAGCCGAGAACCGTTTTGCGTTGACGGGTACCCCGATCGAAAACAACATGATCGATCTGTGGTCGATCTTCGATTTCATCATGCCCGGTTACTTCAATGATCTTTCCGCCTTCAAAAACAACGTCAACAACGATGATTTCGTAGAGAAAGTCTCCAAGCGGATCGCACCTTTCATCCTAAGAAGGACCAAGTCGGCCGTCTTAAAAGATCTGCCGGAAAAATACGAGACGATCAGAAGCTGTGAGATGACCTCAGCCCAAAGAAAGGTCTACGACGCGACAAAGAAACAGGCCAAAGACAAACTGGAAAGCGGCGGCAAGGCCTTCGATGTCCTGCCTTATCTGATGCGACTGCGACAGACGTGCGTGGATCCTTCGACTTTTGTGGATAACTACAATGGCGGCAGCGGCAAGATGGAGCTGCTTATGGGATTACTTGATGAATATCTGCAGGCAGGTCATCGTCTGTTGATCTTCTCGCAGTTCGTGAAAGCTTTGAATCTGCTGGAAGATGAATTAAAGAAGAAAGGTATCTCTTACTATATGATCACCGGCGATACGGATGCCAAAAAAAGGATCGAGATCGCCGATAGTTTCAACAACGGATCGAAAGAAGCCGTCGTGCTGATCTCTTTGAAAGCGGGTGGCACGGGTCTGAACCTGATCGGGGCCGATACGGTCGTCCATCTGGATCCCTGGTGGAATTCCGCTGCCGAGGATCAGGCTTCGGATCGAAGCCATAGGATCGGTCAGACACGCAACGTCGAAGTCATCAAACTCATCTGTGAGGATTCGATCGAACAAAGAGTCATCGAACTGCAGAACATCAAAAAGGATCTCATCGATAAGCTGATCTCCAATGATGAAAGTTCCGTGATGAATGCGTCTCTGGAAGATATTCGTTTCATCCTGGATTGATAAGAATAGAAAAAATACATATGGGACAAAAGCTCTAAGTCTTCGAATATAAGCAGAAGACATAAGAGTTTTGTCCTTTTGTTTTGGGTTAGTAACAAGAGTGAACGGATACAGAGATTAAAAAGTCAAATGTTTTAGAAGAGTTAGTGTAAAGCAGGGTTTTTTGGTACATTGAAAAATAGGTATAAAAATACCTATTTATGATATTATGTTGGATAAGAGAGGTGATGAGGGGGATGCTGATAGATACCAAAAACATGATATCCGTTACAGATGCCAACAGGAACTTTACAAAAGCCACCAGAATGGCAGAACAAAACGGCAGTGTCGTGATCATGAAGGGAAACAGAGCCAGATATATCCTCATGGATATCGACCAGAATCCGCAGTTGAACATGACTCAGGAAGAAAAGATGGAGTATCTGGGCAGAAAGATCCTGAAGGAACACCTTGAAGCTTTTAAGGAGCTTGCGAAATGATCACCAGGATACCCGTTGATATGGTCAAACTGATGCACAGGCTTATCGCTGAAGAGACCGGCGGAAGTATCGGCGTCAAGGATGAGGGGCTGCTTGATTCGGCTTTGGAAAACGCCTTTCAGACTTTTGCAGGTCAGGAACTATATCCAACAAAAGAAGAGAAAGGCGCAAGGCTTGGTTATTCCTTAATATCAAATCACGCGTTTGTCGATGGAAACAAGAGGATCGGGATGCATATCATGCTGCTGTTTCTGGAAATGAACGGAGTTCACTTGCTTATAGAAGACAAGGATATCGTAGATGCCGGACTTGGTGTCGCAAGCGGGAAAATGGACTATCAGGATCTGCTTTCATGGGTTAAAAAACATCGGACATCATAGTAGCGAATGTTGCAAATAAAAGAGGAAGGGAAGAGTATCGGTCATGCATAAACAGAATCACAATAGATGGCTGTTTGTCGGTTTTCTGTTGCTTGCGGGAGCCTTACATTCGTTTGATCCAGCTTCAGAGTTTTATGTATCGATCATTTTTTGTGCGGAATATCTGATTTACGCAGGAATGATCCTTTTCTGGATACAGTCGGTCAACAGACGTCTTTCGTCCACCTGGGCAAAGAGATATCTGATGAGTGCCGCTTGCCTGATGCTGCTGTTTGTTATAGCTCAGCTAACGAAATTCCGCATTGCCGTTTCGCCTGGTCTCATACGATATTGCTGGTACATATACTACATACCGATCCTGAGTATTCCAACGCTTTTTATGATGGCCTGTTTTCGCTTGTTTGCGGGTTCCGAACAAAGAAAACCGCATGAGTTATGTTTCCTGTTGCCGGCCGTCATGCTGACATTAGGAATCCTGACCAACGACTTGCATAAGTTGGCGTTTATTCCTGGTACAGTGATCGCTGAAATGACCGGTGCCCCAAACACCTATACTCACGGCATCTTGTATTATATGGTTTATGCCTGGGTCGGAGGCACGATGGCAGCAGGGATCATCTTATTGCTTATCGCTTGCAGAAAACTTTATGAATTATATTAAGACAGGAACGGCAGTTGACAATTTCACAACGAAAATTCAGAATGAAGTTAAGCAGATCAACAGCGATCGCCAATGGAGGAAAAGTGTCATGACGTTGGAAGAAAAGATAAGGATTGAAAGTAAGGAAGCCTTTGCGGAAGGCCGATTACAGGGGA
>JAFRJA010000179.1 GCA_017432545.1 Erysipelotrichaceae bacterium | reverse complement strand
GATACACATGACTTCCGCCTTTATCGCCAGCTGTTTCTGATACTTTATGCCGCAGCTGTTACAGAATCTGGAGTGACAATGTCTGTATAACCAGATCCAGTTGTCGCAGTTTGTGCAGTCATAGGCGTCATAGCCAAGATAGAGAGTCTTACATAATAATGTCCTTTGAACGTTGTCCAGTATCGCATCCCTTAATCTTCCTTCCTCATAGGTACTTTCTATCCAGTCATAATGATTCCATATGATATCCTTTATCCTTGGCTGATCGGGATCATAAAAGACCTTATTGGCTTCATAGGAGATCCTTTTGAACTTGTCGCTTCCGTTATGGAACCTGTGATCGATCATATCACTCTTCATTATAAAAGAAACAGCAGACCAAAGGGTCTGCTGCATCTTCAATAACAGTATAGATATCCGCAATACTTCAAGCTGATCCTAAATCAGAATCAACGTGAGCGGATGCGAACTTTTTTCTGAATAATAGTTTTGGCAAAAGACCATCTTTCGTTATTGTGCATCTGGGTTTCTTTTCTTTTTGATCAGATAAGCAATGACTGCGATCAGTCCTAGTGTCAGCAGGCAGTTCCAGGCCAGAAGCAGATAGATGATCCACCAAGGCACTGATCCGCTGGCGATCTGCTGATTGATTGTATCGATCAGATCATCGATGGATACGGAATCGCCTTTCTCACCCTTCTCACCTTTGGCTCCGGTTTCACCCTTGTCGCCCTTCTCACCTTTGGCTCCCTGTGCTCCTTGGGATCCGGAACTTCCTCTTTCTCCCTGAGAGCCAGTTTCGCCTCTGGCACCTTGAGCTCCTGCGTCACCCTTGTCGCCTTTCTCACCCTTCTCACCTTTTTCGCCTTGAGTACCATTGGTTACTGTAAAGGTTGCGGTCGTACCGTCGCTGAAAGTGATTGTATAGGTATCGACATTGCCATTGGTAGAAGTCTTTTCTACAGAAACAACCGTTACGCTCTTGCCGTTGGTCACATTGAATGAATAGGAGCTGCCGTCTGAATAATAGAATGTATAACGCATCGTATACTCATCTACAGTCTCGCTGTCCATGCCCAGCAGAGTGATGCCATCGCCTCTAAGAGAAGCAAGCCATTCAAGAACAGTTCCTTCAAAGCCGTTTTCCACCGCAAGCTCATAGGCGCTCTTTCCATCCACGCCGTCTTTGCCGTTTCTTACGGTGAAGGTATACATGTCACCGTTTGTCATTGTGACAAGGTAGGTATCGAGATTCGGATCGCTTCCTTCTGGAGAATCGATCTTTTCAATGGATTTGACGCCATTGCCGTCTTTTCCGTCCTTGCCATTTATCACATCATAGGAATATGTTGTTCCATCAGACAATGTGACTGTATAGGTATCTTTATTGCCTTCTGTCGCTGTCTTTTCGATGGAAACGATGCCGACACCGTCTGTGCCGTTTGTCACAGTATAGGTATAGGTAGTTCCGTCTGTATAGTAGATCGTGTAGGTATCGATTGATCCTTCACTTCCGGTCTTCTTGATGTAATCCACACCGATGCCGTTTCCATGCAGCGATGCGATCCATTCGGCTGCAGTGCCCTCAAAACCGTTCAGGACAGCGATTTCATAAGCTGAAAGACCATTTGCACCGTCTTTTCCGTCTGCACCGTTTTTGACCTCAAATGTGGCCGTATTGCCATCTGTATAAGTGATCGTATAGGTATCAGCCAGGCCATCTTCAGAAGTACCTGTCTTCTCGATTGAAGCAATGCCGATACCCTGTTCGCCTTGCTCGCCCTGATCACCTTTTGCGCCATTGGTCACGGTGAAGGTGTAGCAGGTTCCATCAGTATAGTAGATTGCATAGGTATCATTCAGACCATCGCTGCCGATCTTATCGATGTGATCCACACCGATGCCGTTTCCATGCAGCGAAGCGATCCATTCTGCCTCTGTTCCTTCAAAGCCGTTCAATACAGCAATCTCATATGCGGAAAGACCGTTTGTTCCATCCTCGCCATTCTGAACGGTAAACGTTGAAGTGCTTCCGTCAGTATAAAAGATTGTATAGGTATCGATCAGGCCGTTCGTAGAAGTCTTTTCGATCCGTTCAATACCGATTCCGTTGCCTTCAAGCGAAGCGATCCATTCTGCAACAGTTCCGACAAAGCCATTCTCTACAGCAATCTGGTAGGCAGATTTGCCATCTGTTCCATTGACACCATTAGTCACTGTGAATTCAAATGTTGTACCATCTGTATAAGTAATCAAATAGACATCAACATTTCCTTCGCTGCCCATCTTTTGAATTGATTCAATTCCTACACCATCTTTGCCGTTGTGAATCGTGAACGTAGTAGTAGTTCCGTTATCAAAAGTTATCGTATAGGTATCTGTCAAACCGGTAGATGAAGTCAGTTTTATACTTGCGATTCCGTTTCCGTTGCTTACGGTAAATGTAAAGGTCGCTCCATTGGTCAATGTGATGGTATACGTATCCAGATTGCCTTCCGTACTTGTATAAGAAATATCTGCGATACCGGCACCTGCCGCAGTCACATAACGGGCAATGTTTGAATTAAAGGATTCCACACTCCAGTTATCAATCGTACGGACTGCAAAACGATAATACGAACTGCCATCGAGAGCATTGAATGTGTATTCCAAAACAGATTTATCTGTTGTCGCTATCTTAGTATAGTTGCCTTCGATATCGATAAAGTAAACTGCATAGCCTTTTATGTCTGCAGGATCAACACCTTCCGGAGCTTCCCAGGTAAGCCTGATCGCTCCTTCACTATATGCCGCCTCCAGATTCTCCGGAGCCGCGATCGGAGTACTGACATTGGTTACAACATAGCCGTAGAACGGAATGGCAGGACTGTTCGCATCCGTTGTGAGAGTACGCTCCCATCTTCCAAAAGTCCATTCAAAACGATAGGAATCAATTGTCTGGTTTGACAGGCCGTATTCTTTAAGTGCTGATTTATTGATATTATTGACCGACCCTGAAGTACCTTTGGCATTCACGGTCGTCTTTGAAGAACTGGTTCCCCAGGCATGCTCATAACTTACTGCAGCTCCATGCCATGTCTCTCCTCCAAAACCTAAAATCTTACAGTTTCCTCCAAGCTGGAGCGAGAAATCAATATGGAGTCCATGGCTTTCTTCTACTGAATATGTTTCCTCTGCCTCCTGTGACCATTCGCTGGTGACTGCACCATTTACGGAAGTTCCGCAATTGTACCTCTGTTTGCTGAGCAGAGCAGCGCCTTCACCGGCGTCTTCCCATTTGCTCCAGTAATTGGCAGGGTTGCCGATATGATCTTCAGGCAGATCCAGCGGGCCGTCTGTTCCCTGTTCTTCTGAAGTCTTGATTTTCTTCAGCAGCACCGGATCGTGTGCTGCGGGATCATAGATCAGATTTCCGTCTTCATCATAGGTTTTTGTCAGCAGTCTACTGTTGTAATCATCAACGAAAGCGTTGTAATCATCCACGCTTAGCAGAAAGTAGACCGGATCCTGCGGGATATTGATGTTATATCCTCCATCGGACCAGTGACCTGCCGTTTTCACGCTGCCATCGTCGTTATATGTCGGAGCAATCCAGATATCGTAGGAGTTGATCAATATTGGCGTTCGGGATATTACCACTACATCCTCATCTGCCCCGGAGAAGGTCGTGCTTGAAGTTACCGTATATGCCTTTTCAAATGCTTTTGTATAACTGCCCTGATAGCCGATTTCCCATTGAATATCGACCATACCCGCTTCAACTTCACCGGCATAGCCAGCGGACCATGAATTTTCAGAAGAGCTTCCTGAACTGGTTCCAAAACTCGCCTCGATCGTATAGCTGGTTTCTCCTTCGTCATGACCGCCAAGTTCATTGAGATCACCGAAGTACGGCGCAGCCTGCAGAACAGCCTCTACCTGCGGATCTGTATACACGTAGGCAAACCCTTTTTCCCTTCCGAGCATGCTGTCATCATTCGTACACACTACAATTGGAACAAAGTTCATCGGATCGCTCAATGACCATTCATCACAGTTGCAGAGCTGCGATCCCAAAGGATCGTCTGTAGCAATGAATATATGGCTATAATTGATATAATCATTTGCATTAGCGTTGGTTCCGTAATAATCCGGTTCTCCATGATGAGGATTTCCTTCGCTGTCGACCGTATCATTGTATTCCGTAGCTCCCATGTAGATCAGGTTCGCGCTGTATTCTCCCTTGTCTTTTCTTTTGAAGAACAAAGTAAAGACGAACTGTTCTCTTCCGGCATCGTTCTTGTCAAAGTTGCCGGCCGTTACGCTCCTGATCCACTGATAGGTTGCATCCGGCTTATTCGTTCCGCCGCCGGTGACCTTCTTGGCATGACTATTATTAAACCAGTTTGTCTCATAAACCGGGTTTGGAGTCTTGCCTTCCAGGTTGTAGATATTACCGGCAATAAATACATCCACAGGTTGGCTGGCACCATTGGTCTTGGCACAGGCCAGAGCCAGCTTTTCAAAAACACGATCGTCTTCATGATAAAAGCCTGAGCCCATGAACATGTTCATGCTCATTTTCTGGACTTCCGTGCGCGTATATCCTGCTTCTGTATACTCGATCTTGCTGTAAGCCCAGTTGGCGGGATCCCAGTTGCAGAGGTTTTTTACATGCGTCAGTGTTTCACCTGTTTTATTGCCGTTGGCATCCTTTTCCACCTTGTAGGTCGCCCTGGCTTCGTCAATGTCGGCATAGCTGACCGCAAGCAGTTCATCACAGCCATCCGCATCCATGTCTCCCGCTACAAGAGAGCCGCCATGCAGAATGCTGACCTTACGCTGCACGTTATCACCGCTTGCCGAAGCGATCTCGCCGACATCGTATAATTTGTACCTCATGGTATTTCTATCGATTATCCAGGGGTAGTCAGCAGTCTTGTCGTATTCAGGCAATACAAGTGATGCGGCGAAATAATCAAGAGATGTCCATTCACTGTCATATCCGTCCGCAACACTTCCCTCCGGATTATGGAAACCGACCAGATAAGCCAGCTGATCGGTGCCATCACCGTTAAAGTCACCTGTTGCCAGGGATACGATAGGCTTCTTTGTATAATCGGAATGAGCGTCCTGGTCGGAGTACCATCCAAGATAATCACTACTGGTAAAAGTGTCAGACTTAAGGTTGCTGACAAGATCCTTGGAAAGGGATGTTCCGTTTACCTTGACTTCATAAATCCAGGCTTCCGCATCGCTACAGCAGTAAACGATGATGGAATCCTTGCCGTCTCCATCATAATCTCCAGCCGTAATGGAAAAGAAGTTATCAGCGACCACAAGCGGCAGGTTCTGCATCCAGGCTACTTCATCCAGAACAATAGATTTCGTTTCCCCTGTTGAAGCGTTCTGAACATATACCATGACCTTGCCGTTCTGATAGCCTGTCAATGCAACATGATCCCTTTTGCCGGATCCGGTAGGGTCAAAGGAAAGTCCCTGTATGAAGTTCAGCTGCGTGATCGGGTTATTGTTGGTATCACTGCCCTGGCCATAACTGGTGTTGAACAGATCTTTTACAGAATTGGCAGTAGTGAAGTTGAAACCATTCAGCCATACATTGCCGGAAATATCTATTTCTCTGTAATGTGAATCCGCTCCATCCAGGATCCAGGTATTGTATCCACCGTTGTGAGAGCGGTAGAAATACAATTCATCCTTCTCAAGCAGCAAAAACGGCTGATTAATACCTTCCCCAAACGCGCTTACCGTATTGTCGGCGCCATCAGGTTCTTTGTCATCCAATTCATAAATATCTCCTGCAGAATTAAGAGTATTGATTTCCTGAATCGGTTCTTCTTCCTCATCTTCTGCTCTTACCTGCTGAAATGAGCCAGGCAGAATCGAGATAACCATTACCAAACAGATTATGATGCTCCAGAATCTCTTCGTCTTCATCCCTTTCATAAAGAAACCTCCAATTTTCTTTCAGAGCCAATAAAAAGGCCATTCTACTAAATTCATTTTGCTTCAATGTTTCCATAAAAACAGAAAACCTTACAGAATCGTAAGGTTTAGTGATTTATCAGTATCGTATATGAACGATTACTCTGCTGGAAGCGAAATGGCCATGACCGTACCTTTGGAGCTGCTGCTTTCGATCCAGATCCTTCCATTCTGTTTTTCGACAATCTCCTTGCACAGCGCTAAGCCAAGACCACGTCCGCCATCTGTTGTATATCCGCTTTCAAAGGCATGCTGCTTCGTTTCTTCGTTCATTCCGCCGCCGTTGTCAATGACATATATCAGAATCTCTTCATCCTTCTTTTCTGCTTTCAGTCTGATCGTTCCCTGTCTGGTATGCTTGCTTGCATTCAGAATCAGATTATATAAAGCCTGCAGCATATTATCGTAAATGCAGGAAACATACAGATCATCAGAACAATCTATCACAATTTGGTTCTTGTTCTTTTCCACGATCGGAAGACAGAAATTCCGGGCATCTACAAACAGTTTTCTAATGCTGACTGTTTCTTTCTGTCCACTGACAATGCTCATCCTGGCGCTTTCATCAGAATTCTTGACGATTCTTCCCAGACGCAGCGCTTCCTGTTTCACCAGTTTAAGATTACGGATCATTTCTTCATCCGGCTGCTCTTCTTCTTCCAGTTTCCTCGCAGACAGATCGGCATAACCGGCAATAACGGTCAAAGGCGTACGCATTTCATGGTTCATGATCGCCATGAAATTTTCCTGAAGTTCCTTCGTCTGCTCCATGGATTCATTCATCTGTCTCAGCTGAGTTTCCTGCTCTTTAGAATGCTGATAAGCCTTTTGTACATCCGTGAATTCCAAAGCCAATGTCAATGTTGACGTCAATTCAAACAATATCAGTCCAATGCGGAGATGATCTACATGCGCAGGACCGGTACGAGTGATCGCGCCTACTGCTGCAAGTATAAACAGGATAATCCCGACAAGATAATAGGATTGTGCACCGGTAATCTCTTTCCTGTGTCTAATAATCCGGATCAGGATCAAGATACAATACGATGCGCAGCAGGCGCCAAAAAACATTTCTGACTCCACGGTGTATTGGGTATAGTACAATGTCGGAACAAAAAGAAAACCGATAATCTGAAGGCAGAGCAATCCGAGAAGAAGCGGATCTATAAAATTCCACGGAGAATCCCCATAAACCTCCCGCAAAAAAAGAAAAATGAAAATGATCAGCAGAATCAATGTGATTCCTTCCGTACGATAGCTGATATTCCAAGCCAGATTCGGGAATACCTGCATAATGACTTTAGGATCCTGCAGTGACTGATGGATCATCGTGGCAAAACAGGCCATGGAGAAATATAAAAAACGTCTACTGTCCGGCATTCCGGCAAACATACCCAGATTGATGATCCCCAGTGCAGCAAGGAAACCAAGGTAAGAAATTTCTCGAAAGTTCCTGCTTTGAACCTGACGGGTGATCACTTCCTGCGGTCCGTAATAGAACTGTACAGCATTCCATTTGGCATGGTTAAAGTTGCATCGCTGCATGACGATTTCCGTCTCTTCATCAGCTGTAAAGTAAACGACAACGCTGCCGGTTTTAGGAACAAATCCTTCCGGAGAGTCTGATACTTTCCCAAGTTCAGCAACAAGCTCACCGTCAATCCATAATCTGGCAGCATAAGTCAGCTGTTCTGTATAAAGACCGTAAGTTTTTCCAGGAACAAGTTTAAGTATCATCTGGTTTGTCCGCACACGGGAAAACACCTTGTCATGATAATCGTAGTCCCAGCCGACATGACCTTCGGCCTGCTGTTCTTCCGTCAATGTGTGCAATTCCTCTGGGGAATAGAGCACATTGTCATAGGTAACAAATTCCAATTCCGACAGAACTGTCCCGGATTCTGTTTGCATCTGCCTACCAAACAGAAATAAAACAATAAAGACCAAGAGTATATAAGCTAACATCCTGATATGTTTTTTCATCGATACTCTCCTGAACCAATAATAACAAGTTCATACCCATCACGATCGGACTCAATATAGAACAGATCCTCATAAGCGGCAATTTTCTTATTAAGCCTTGATACTGCCGCCCAAACAATAGAACCATCATTTTCGTCCTCATATCCCCAAACTGTTCGATACAGTTCCTGTTTAGATACCGGTGAACCTCTATGCTGAGCCAAGTAAAGCAGAATCCCGAATTCCTTTCCGGAAAGCTTAAGATCATATTCCCCTACAAAAGCCTGACTGCGAACGATATCCAATATCAGCGAACCGATAATATAAATCTGGTTCTCAGGAAGAGTCTTTCCTGCCCTTCTTAGCAAAGCTTTGACTCTCGAACCGAATACATTCAGATCATACGGCTTAGTAAGATAATCATCTCCGCCGTTATCCAAACCATCAATAATATTTTTCTGAGAAGATTTGGCTGTTAGAAACAAGATCGGAGTATTATGACTTCTTCTGATTTTTTTACAAAAATCCAAGCCATCGCCGTCCGGAAGCATAATATCTAAAACAATCAGATCCGGAACAAAACCACGCATAACAGATTCTGCTTGCTTCAAAGAATAAGCGGACTGCACAAGATATCCCATCTTTGTGAGATACTGTGAATTGATGTTCATGATATGTTCGTTGTCTTCAATCAACAAAACTTTTTCCATTTCCGATCCTAAACAAGTTTATTATACAGAGATTCCATTTCTCACATTTATAAATCTTACAAAACTGTAAGGTTACACTGCTTTAGTACCTAATAGAAGCATGATAAAGACTTTGTACTACAAATCTGTAATACAAATGTAAATGTCAATATAATTTTGTAGGTTTTGGACTAAATAATTTTGTATGAAAACCTACATTTTTATTTAGTCCTTTTTCTCATTGGCAGGAAGTTGATCCTTCAGCCTGTACGATGGTCCGTTGATGTTGATTACGCTGCAGTGGTGAAGTAAACGGTCCAGTAAGGCATTGGTAAATACCGGTTCGCCAAAGATGTCTGCCCATTTGGAGAATGGCGAATTGGTGGTAATAATGGTGGATGATCTTTCGTATCGGCTGGATATCAGATTGAAGAAGAGGTTGGCGGTATCGGGATCCATCTGTTCATAGCCCAGTTCATCAATGATCAGTAAACGGTATCTGGAGATCCATTTGATCCTGGTTTCAAGCCTGTTTTCATATTTGGCTTTCCTGAGCTGGCTGATCAGATCGTGGAAGGTGATGAAATAGGTTGAGTTTCTCTGCTTTGCTGCTTCGATCCCGATCGAGACCGCCAGATGAGTCTTTCCTACTCCCGGAGAACCACAGAAGATGATGTTTCCTTTGTCTTCCAGGAATCTGAGAGTCATGAAATCCATGACCTTCCGTCTGTCGATTGAAGGCTGATAGTTGAAATCGAATTCGTTCATCTCCTTCAGGAACGGAAAATGTGCGGTCTTGACACAGCAGGATATTGCGACCTCTCTTCTGTGATTGATCTCAAGCTGGCTCAGTTCATAGAAAGCCTGGGTGATATCCTTGTTTCCGTCATTGATCATATCGATATAGAGTGAGAGATTCTCTTTTATTTTGTATAGGCCCAGAGATTTCAGGTTGGCTGATAATTGCGTGTATGTCGTCATTTACTCCTGTTCCTTTCTTGATGCCGCAGCTCTTAAACGCTCGGCGATCTTTTCTTTATGATCTTCATTGATCCTGAAGAATCCCTCTTCACTGAGAATGTCTGTGTGATGATCGAAATCATAAAGCCAGATACTGACGGCGAGATCTTCGATCCTTTTATCTTTCAGGCAGTCTTTAAAGGCTCTGAAGAGTTTCTCTTCGTTATTGATAGAGGGAAGTAGCAGTTTCATCTGTTCAAAGAACTTCTTTCTTTGCGGCTCATCAAGAGAGGAATAGTATCTTATGATGAATCTGTCTTTTCCCGATGCCAGATAGGCTTCCATGGCCTTTAAGGAACTGACGGCTGTTTCCCTGTCGATACAGATATCTCTTCTTTCCAGGATGGAATCCATCATTTTCAGATTGTTTTCGGCGATCTCATCGATATCGATACTGCTGATTCTTCCGGCCATCAGAGCTCTGTAATGTTCCTCGTGATAATTGAAGGGAAGGTCTTCGATCTTGTATCTTAAGAATTTCAATGCGTTCTGCTAAACTTCCTAAAAAAGATATCGGTATGATCTGGACTCCCAACACAGAAAAAGACTGTTGAGTTGTAATCTACTTCCAGATGAAAAATATAAGAATCAGATAAGCAGCACCCGCCATCAGTAAAGCCGTAATACTGATATAGATACAGCCTTGCAAAAAACCTATAAAATGGAATCTATAATCTTTGTAGCCTTTGCATCCTTTTGTGCCGGGAAGGATCAACCAGTCCGAGGTAATCGTACATACCAGAAGCCAGTCCATGATGATCAGGTCAACGACATTCCACGTGAAGGCAATGATCCAGGTGTAGAAGAATATCTGAACCAAAGAAACTTGTGCCCTTTTAAAATGCATAATTGGAAAGATTGCCAAAATTACGAATAACGCTACCGACGCCATTCCGCCATAAAGTTTCGCTTTTTCTTTTGTTCATCTGCAGGATCTTTTAAGGTTGTAGCTTTTTTGATATCCTCCGGATACTCATGAACCATTTCCCATGGGAAACATTTTAACAGCGTATAGATATATGCAATCCAAAGAGATCACGAAAGAATTATGCGAAAGAAACTGAATGTATCGCTCTCAACGCTTGATCGAAGGATCGCTCAATACAGGAAGACTGGTGAATAGTGTATCTTCTCTGCGATGCCAGGATCATTTATTCGGTCATTGTTAAAATGTTGCATGGTATTACTATATAATGAATATCATAAAAATGTATGGCCACTTTGGCAGAAAGGAGCTGATAATGAAAAAGTTATCACTTATTCTTGTTTCTTTGCTGATGTCTGTGTGTCTTTTTGGCTGTGCAACGAATGATGCATCAGTACCCGAAAATGTTCAAACGCTCGATGTGATCGAACCGGTCGAAAGCGACGATCCTTTTGCCCGTGCAGTCAGCGAAAAAGAGAATTCAGCTGAACTGAGCAGAGGCACGTTCACCCCTTATCTGCTTTCCGGGAACGAAGTGAACTGGTCTGATTTTGATTTCCTTGAAGAATGGATGTATACCGGTTTTCCTGAGGATGCCTATTATCCTTATGCCAGCTACATGCCTGGTGAATGGAAATTCAGGATCTACTATCTGAATG
>JAFRJA010000178.1 GCA_017432545.1 Erysipelotrichaceae bacterium | reverse complement strand
CCAAACACAGAAAAGCTGAATAGCTGCTTAAACACTTTCTATATTTGGCTACTTAAATTATATCCTTGAAGACAGCTGCGATACTGATATTTCTATGTCAAAGAACCGTATATTTCAACCACACGATTGTAGATTAACCGATACAGCAATTATGATCAGTATCAATATCCCTGTCCATTTCAGTATTCTGAATATCAGTTTCATAGACTATACCCTTGTTTCTAAGATGAAACAATTGTATCATCTTGATATAGACGATACAACTGTATCAGCAAAAATGAAACAAAAGAAAGGGTTTGTATCATCATGAATAATGAAGAAAAGAACAGTTATGTAAAAACTCGGATCACTGATACTCTGATTGAACTGATGCACCATAAACCCTTTAATGATATATCGATCAGTGAACTGACAAACTTGGCTGGTGTGGGAAGAGTATCCTTTTATCGCAATTATGATTCTCTGGAAGATATTCTCAGTAAATATATCTCTTTGGAAACAGATAAATGGATCAATCAGAGCGGATTCATCCATATCTCCATTCCGGCATCGAAAGAGTATGTCATTTCTTTATTGAAACATCTGTATGATTACCGTGATTTCATTGATCTGCTGCTGAAGAATGATATCATCTATCTTCTGGAAAAGGAATTTGATGAAAGAATCAATGAACACCTGAAAGAATCTGAAAATCCCTGGATGATCGCCTATACGACCGGAGGATTCTATAAGCTGTTCCTGTATTGGGCAAAGACCGAATATCAGCTGAAACCTGAGGAAATCGCTGCTTTCATCACCGAATAATAAGAAACTGTTCTCTATTGATCCCGTTAATTGTTTCGGACAATGTTTTAATGTCACTTTTGTCATCTCATTATAGACAAAAGGCTCTGGATTTATAAATCCGGAGCCTTTAAAGATTGAGATAAAATCGCAAACATATGCCTTATTGAACTACTTCGTACACTCTTCAACCCATTCGATGAAATTATCAGTTGAATTGCCTGTTCTTTCAGCTTGTGTATGTCCCTGACCCCAGACAGTTTCAAAGTCAACACTATCAACAGAATCATAGTTTTCCAAAGCCAAAGACAGATTCACTTCAGTAGATAATGCACAATCTCCCTGGTTGATTCCTGTTCTAATACGCCAGTATTTTGCGACAGTACTTGTCTGATATCCATCAGAACTCTCCAGCAGATAGTACAGCGGCGTATACATGTTCAATCTGACATCCACAGTATTGCCGACACTGTCGGTTTTCGTAAGATCGCTTGCGTAGTCATCCGCATATTCGCTGTTCAGATCGGAAAGGATCTGTGCCAGTGTTGAATCAAAGTGGGCACCGTTTCCGTTACCATAACCGAACAGTGTGTTTTCCCCCTGCCCGGCATCCAGCTGATCAAAAGCACCGAGATTCTTGGAAGCCTGTTTCAGAGCTGTGACAAATGACTCGATATCTGTAATCGTCGCAGTATTGCTTGTACTGTCATATGTTACCCATTCGCCGTTTGAATTCAAAGCATCGATATAATCCTGAGCAGTCTCATATGTTCCTGATAAAGATAATCCTGATGAACTTGTGTCATTTCTTTCGATGTCATCGATATCTTCATAACTGACATCTTCCGAATCGTTTCCTCCCGGGAAATCGCCACTTGGTTTTTCACCATCCGGCATATTTCCATTACCCGGACCGCCGCCGGAAGGCATGCCTCCGCCACCGTGACCACTTGATGAGGATGATGCATCATACGGGAAGGAAGTATCTGAGAGGAAATTATTGAGAGATCCTTCAATGACCGACTTCATGTATTCATAGTAGGAACCTGCCTGATAGATGCCTTCTTCAGATTCTTCCAGAGTCAGTACATTGCCATTTTCATCTTTTATATCGGCAATGTTGATATATGACGCAAAGGCTTCAGCGAGTCTGTCGGAGATTTCCTGTTCTTCTTCAGACAATCCGCTTCTTGTCGTGCCAAGCATCCACTCATAAGCTTCATCAGCTGTATCCAGATTGGTGATCGGACACCAGCACATCGATCCGGCAACCGCATCGGACACGCCCATGACTGCGCCAATCGCTTCAAGATACGGTTCATAAAGAGCGGAATCACCGGTCGAACCCATCAAAGCTGACTGGGCTCCGCCGCCTGACATGCCAAATGTAAAGATGGAATCGGTATTGCCGGGAATACTGTCAGCTGTATAACGGATATACCTGACAGCAGCTTTCAGATCTGTTATACCCGCAGGTGCTCCGGCATCTCTTCCTCTGCATCCGGCATGAACATAGACAAAGCCGGCATCCGTATAATCAGATACGGATGTATAGGATGTAAGTGCAGACTGAGCGGAATAGCCCGGTGTGTTGATCGGCATGACGATCGGTGCTGTAGAAGCGCTATAACCATTTACTGTACCATCCTCACTGATCTCACAGGTATAAGTCCCATCGCCATTGTCCGTGGCATTCATATATGCTCCAGGAACAAAAACCGCCAACGTTTCATAGTTTTCGTCAGCAGGATCTTCACAATAGGAGATTCCTATCTGATAGTAGACATCATCGTCAGAATTGTAGGACCACTTTGTGTTGTCGATCTTTGACAAACCTGTGCTGATTTCATTGTTATTTTCTGTTGCGTCTTTAGCTGTATTGTCTTCTTCTTTGGAAGAAGTGCAGGCAACCAAGGAAACAATCATCAACAGGCATGTAAATAAAATATGTGCTTTCTTCATATGTTTTTCACCTCATCTGATATTATGACAAAAATATGTGAATTCTGACTGAATTATTTCATTCTGCTCATAAATGTACACTTTCTTCAAAAGCAGAAATATCCTTACCGGTTTATCAGCCATTCCATAACAGCGATACAGTTGTAGGCGTAATCAAAGGATGCCATATGGTAAGCTGCGGAACCTCCCATTTTGGAAGAGGATGCATCTATCGTTCCCGTTTTCCATGAGATGAAGTACTGATTTTCATCTTCTGTAAACAGGCTTTCAGCAGCCGCTGATAGTTCATCTGTTGTCCAGTTTCCATCCCACTGTTCATACTTATAGGAAACGGAATTCTCGTCAAACATTGTCATGACCTCGTTCATGCCTTTATAGGCATTCTCGTCATCTTCAGCGGCAAAATAAACAAAAGTCTGATCCTTTAAGCCGGATAAAGCAGAAACATCCCACTGGCCATCAACAAACATGCAGGCAGCATAGAGATCCGGATATTCACTTGCCAGAATCAGTGTTGTCATGCAGCCCATTGACTGTCCTGTACCATAGATCCGGTTTTCATCAACGGCATAGTTTTCCTTCATATAGTCAATGAATCTTTTTGTCAGTTCAACGTACTCTGTAGTTGTATAGGATCCATGGTCGTCAAGTATCGTCACAGGATAAGTCGGCACTGCTACGATCGTTTCATAAACAGACTGCCATTCATCACTCGCCCATACCAGGGCTCCTCTTCCCTGCGACAGTGACCTGGTTGCATCATTTCCGGCGCAGCTGGAATCGGCGATGAATACGACCATAGGATACTCTTTTTCTTCATCGTAATTTTCCGGCAAATAAAGATTGTAGGTTATGCTTAAGCCGGTCTCTTCATCCGTATACGTCAGCTGTTCAAACTTTGAAACAACAGAAGTGATCAGGGCATCCTCATCTTCGGCAAAATCATTGGGAACAGTTTCTTTCATCGTGGCTGTATCTGTGCCTGTTTCACTTTCGACAGTTTCAATCTCCACAGATTCCTGCACACTATCTTCTTCCTTATCTGCTTTAGCACAGGCACACATCGTGAACAAAATAAAAACCGCAAGAAATAGCATCAACATTTTCTTGAACATATCATGTTCCTCCTTCGTTTTTTTGTGGAGTAATTTGTAATGCGAGCTACCATTCGCAGTTTTATCTACGATTGAATTATATTATACCTATGTGAAGTTAATCTGAATTCTTTTTTATTTGGTTCAAAAATGTACACTTTTCTAACCAGAACCTAATATCGGGAAAGCAATTCAGCAGGGGTAAATGCCATTACAGCAGAATTCTTATAATCCTTTACATTTCTTGTAATAATATAATCCGCCTTAATCCGGCTGGCTGTGACAGATTGTATGGCATCCTCATAATCTTTCCACTTCAGTGCCGCGGCATTTGACAGATCCATTTCACTTAATTCCGTAAACAAAAAGATAAGTTTCAGTGAATTCAGTACCTCTTCGATCTTTCCGGGATTCAGTTCCTTCCTGAGAACATAGACAAGATTGGCAAACGTCAGAGAAGAGATATAGCCTTCAATCTGCCCGGTCTCACACAGTTTCCAGATCTTTGAGGAATCCTCGACAAAAGACTTCCTGTTTGCCAGAACATCAAGAAGAATATTGGCATCAATCAGACAGCGCATATCTGGAATTCAAAGCCTTCCTTTTTGTCTCTTTCAGATCATAATCATCTTTGATGATGCCGGTAAGAGAGTCGGTAAGATAGGAGATCGATTTCGACTTTGGAATAAACCTGCCGATCTCTTTACCGTTCTTAGTGATAATCACTTCATTTCCGCGGATCACCATTTCCAGATATTTGCCAAAGTTGTTTTTCATTTCTGTTGCAGTTGCTGTTGCCTCAACCATAGAAAACACCTCCTTTATTAGCTAATATAATTATATCAAATATTAGACATTTATCAATTATTATGAAAAGCGTTCGCAATTCTACACTTTGTCAACCAAATCGTGATAAACAAAATCAATCTATTGCATAAGAAAGGATCTCGCTTTGAGATCCTGTCATATCATTCCCACTTTATTGAAAGTTTCTTGTTTTCCTTCAT
>JAFRJA010000177.1 GCA_017432545.1 Erysipelotrichaceae bacterium | reverse complement strand
ATACCATACCACACAACACCATACAACATCCACCCAACATATATTTTTCCTGCTTGACACATAAAAAGCAGCTGTTAAGCTGCTTTTGAAGGTTTGATCAATGAAGAAGTGTCAAAGTGCCGTCTTCCCTTAAAGCCGGTGGTTCGGGACTTCGCTATACCTGCATGTTTTCCTATAACCGGATCAGACATCTCTACTATGACCGGGGCAAATGGTATGTGGAAATGCAAGAGAGCGTGATATAATCTCGAATAGAGGTAACATCATGAACAAACAATATGATCTGATCATCATCGGCGCCGGACCGGCAGGACTAACCGCTGCGATTTATGCGACCAGAGCTAATCTGAAGACTCTGATCATTGAAGCTGAGGTCAACGGGGGCAAGCTTTCAAAGACCTATGAGATCGAAAACTATCCCGGGATCAAGGCCATCGGCGGACTTGAACTGGCTAATCAGCTCACAGAGCACGCTCTGAAATTCGACGCAGAACTCATCTCTGGTAAAGTCGAGAAGATCCAAGACGGAGAAATCAAAAAAGTAACACTTAAAAACGGTGAAGAACTGGAAGCTAAAGCCATCATTATCGCCAGCGGCACAAAAGAGAGAACTTTAGATCTTGACCATGCGGATGAATATACCGGCAGAGGCATCTCCTATTGTGCGGTATGCGATGGTTTCTTCTATCGCAACAAGGATATCGTCATCATCGGCGGCGGCAATTCCGCCCTTGAAGAAGCACTCTATCTGGCCTCTTTAGCAAAAAAGGTCACTATAATCATCAGACGTGATGTCTTCAGAGCCGAAGAAAGTGTCGTCGATAAAGTCAAAGCCAACGATAAGATCGAAATCATAACCAAGTCATTGCCGTATGAATTATGTATCGAGAATGATCGCATCACAGGATTAAAGATCAGAAATGTCGATACGGATGAAATAAGCACTGTTGAATGTAGCGGTATCTTCCCTTACATCGGCGCTGATCCGATGACTGATTTTGTCCCGGATGAACTTCTTGATAAAAAAGGCTATATCATCACCGATCTTCAAATGGCCACCAAAGCCAAAGGCATCTATGCGGCAGGTGATTGTATCGTCAAGGACCTGCGCCAGGTCGTCACGGCTTGTAATGACGGAGCAATCGCCGCAGACAGTGCAGCAAAATTTCTTAAAGGATAAACAATGAAAAAGGAAGAAACGATTCAGAACTATCTGGAAGCGATCCACATCGTCTCTTTAAAACAGGAAAATGTCAGGGCCATCGATATCGTCAACTATCTCAATTTCTCAAGGCCTACCGTTTCGATTGCCTTAAGGCAACTGGAAAATGACGGCTATATCTCGCTTGACGGATACAATATCGTTTTAAGCTCGAAAGGTCTTGATATAGCGCTGGCAATGTATGAGAGACACGAATATATCGCCAGGGTCTTAATGAAGCTTGGTGTCAATAAAAAGACCGCTTACGAAGATTCCTGTCTGATCGAACATGATCTCTCAGACGAATCCTTCGAAGCGATCAAAAACGCAACCAAGAAAATGTTCAACTGAAAATACCACCGATGAAGTGGTATTTCTTTTTAACTATGCGCGACCGCAATACTTGCCGTCGATCGTGGAAACAGTGATCTTTTCACCATTCTCAATGAACAGCGGAACCTTGACTTGCAAACCTGTTTCGGTAACAGCGTTCTTTAAAGCACTGGTCGCCGTATTTCCTTTAACGGCCGCTTCACACTCCACCAGTTCCAGATCGACCTTATCCGGAAGCATTACTCCCAATATTTCACCTTCATATACCGTGATGTTGACATCAAGATTCGGGATCAGGAAATTTGTTTCCCATTCAAGTCTCTCTTTAGGGATCTCGATCTGTTCATAAGTCTCGGAATCCATGAACACCATCATATCACCGGCATCATACAAAAACTGCATCGGTCTTTTATCGATATGTGCTTCCCCTACCTGATCGGAACCGATCAAAGATAATTCCTTGACGACACCGGTCCTGGGCTGTTTGACCTTGACCTTGACTTTCATCTTAGCCATAGCCGTCTTGTTCAGCTGGATATCGATACACTGATATAATTCATTCTCCCAGGTAAAGCAACTTCCCGGTTTGATTTCTGTACAGTTTAACATACTTGCACCTCTTCTTTTTTACGTCTCTATTTTAAAATAGCACGGGAGATATTTGCAAAAATCCTGCCCTTTGATCGGACAGGATATCTTAATTACATAAGCAACAAAAGACAGATAAAAAACAATAATTAATATTCGGTCAACCAATTGCCAGAATCATTTAATTCTATGTCTAACAGAACATCAACCTGTTTTGAAAAAGCCTCGTAAATTTCTTTTTTATCCTCAGGATGCGTATCAAAAAGCTCCCACATTTTACTGAATAATGCGGTCTGATTGAAAATGTTTTCAAACTCCTTGTCATACTTATTCATTTCCATCCAGCTTTCCACCTTTATAAGTCCATCCGTATTCTCTAACAATTCTGAACAGTCTTTCCTTTATAAACATGTATTGCCTTTCGACCATGCTCATTTTGTCAAAACCTTCAATCTGTGAAACGGTATTTAGTATGTCTTGCTTAATGTCCTTAACAAACCGAACAAAATCCTCGTATTCAGGAAGGCATCCGTTTCCAACCGATAATAAGAATACATCTTTATATATTTTCTGGCAAGAAAACCCATCAGTCTTTAGATGATGGGATGAATTGCCATCCTTTGAACTAAAGTTGTACATCTTGCTGTTCTCCTTTCACAATTCGTTAATTTTACTGTTTTAGGATTACTGAATACTTGT
>JAFRJA010000176.1 GCA_017432545.1 Erysipelotrichaceae bacterium | reverse complement strand
TCATTAAGAGAAAGATGTTTCATAAAAACTCCTTACTGATCAGACATCCGTCATCTTATACCTACATCCTTTGTACAGTTAAACGCAAGTCTGTAAGAGTAAATGATTTATAAAAATAGCGTTTAGTTTAACATTTAAGGAATTCAGACGGTTTTATTCTGTCGTGTTTTATGCACAGAAATGAATGATACCATAATAATAGGAAAACAGATATATAAATGTCGTTCACGAAACGACCATGTTATGAATAATTATCTGATAATGAAAACAGAAAGGGGATAAAACAAAAATGATGATATCACCACAAACCTATGTTGCTCAGTATAAGAACTGCACTCTGGAGCAGTGCATTGCCGCCAGAGATGAGCTGATTGAAGAATTGAAAGAGTTCGAACTTGATCCTGTATATGATCGTGATGCAACGATGCTTCCGACTCCAATGACACAGTACAGCGTACAGGTGGATTATCTGAAAGAACTGTGTGATCTTATTGCTCAAAAAGTAGCAGAAGCAGATCCGGACTATGAGCCGGAGATCCTGTCTACGATCGAGATCAGAAAAGCAGGGATTACCAAGACCGGCGCTGAATGTGTTGTCAATGCTGCCAATACCAGGCTGCAGGAAGGTGGGGGAGTCTGCGGGATCATATTTGAAGAAGCGGGATCTCTCAGGCTGCAGAAAGCCTGCGATGAGATCGGAGGATGTAAAACAGGCAAGGCTGTCATTACTCCGGGTTTTGATCTCTGCGAATACATTATCCATGCTGTTGGCCCGGTATATCAGGATGGCAATCATCATGAACCGCAGGATCTCTACAGCTGCTACAGAACATCCCTTGATATCGCCAGAGGAAACGGCATCAAGTCGATTGCTTTCCCGTTGATTTCTGCAGGAATCTTTGCCTATCCAAAGGATCAAGCGTGGAGAAAAGCTCTGCAGGCATGCAACGACTGGATCAATGAAAACCCTGATTATGAGATCGAGATCATCTTTGCAATTATCGATGACAAGATTCTTGAACTTGGAAAGCAGACAGCTGAAGAGCTGAATATTGAAGTTATATAAAGGGGGAGCAAAATGAAGTATTCTGCTAAAGGATTCAGGCCTTTTTATCACCAGTTCGCTCTTTTTCCTATTGATGCAATTGGAAACACTGTAAAGGATTTCGAGCATTCGCATGAAGCGGACAGCGTTTTGACTTACGGATATGTTGATCATGAAACTGGTTTCCGTTTTGAAGTACTGAGTACTGCAAGCAGCCAAAACGGAACACCACAGATATTCAATGACCGTCCTGAGGGAATCAGGGTTTTCATTAAGGCAGAAGTATTGAATGATACTGACGCTATCGTTCTGGAGAACAGGGATGAACTATGTGCTGCAAACAAAGAAACAATCGACTCCATAATCGATGGATATGAATGTGATGAAGAGATCATGAACAGCAGAACCATGGAATTCCTCGATGAATCAAGGGATCCGATCTGTATAGATGACGTGCAGGTGCTTCTTTACAAAGAAGGAAATCAGACAGAAGCCTGCTGGGTCAGGATCAGCGGACTGCAGGAGCACTTCATCGTTGGAGAGATGCTGAATGAACCTTATCAGGATTTCGGATATCACATCGGAGATACGATCGGATTTTTCGTTCAAAAAACAGACGATGATAGGATTATTTGCGTATGCGATATGAACCCGACTGCAAAGATTACGAGAGAAGATCTCAAAGATGGTCTGATGTTGAAAGAGGCTATAGGCAGATTCAACAACGAAAGAAACGAAGAAAACTTCTTTAACATTCTTGAGCTGCTCAGAGACAGCGATGTCTGGGTTCCTTGTACCTGTGTGCTGTCTGAAAACGATCAGACTGCCATCGAAAAGATGGTTGATGAGGCGGGTGATGATCTGTCTTCAATGAAGGGCATGGAGTTTTCAAACAAGGACCAGATTCGGATGATTCCGGATATCCTTCAGAACGGTGACGATTTCTTTTTCCCTGTATTTTCCAGTGATGAAGAAATGGGCGAATATGGGGATGGCTTTTCAAAAATAGAAACAGAATTTCTTCATGCCATCAATCTAGCCAGAAACAATGAAAAGGAGCTTAAAGGCATTGTTATTAATGCTTTTACTGAACCATTTGTTTTGGATAAGGAACTGTTTGATATTGTAGAGAAAATGAAAACACGATTAACAGATACAACTCGCAATTAGATTTGTAGCAAGTTGCTACAAATTCAGATGTCACTTTCGAAACGACCATAATAAATCAAATACCAATAATAATAATAAAAGACGGAGGCTGTGTTATGAAACTGGATGAAGAAAAAATCGTTGAATATCTTAGAAACAATATGCGGGGATACATAACTTCCTATCAACTGGTTGATAAGACAGGTGCGTGTGATACAGATTTGAAGAAACTTAGCATGGAAGAACTCTTTAAACTTGATGAAGAAGTATTCGAGATCGGAAAGAGAAATAATTATCTTCTAAGCAAGAGGCATCATTATTTTGAAGAATTAGGTATGCCGTGGAATATCGATTTTGAGATCATCTACAACGACTGTGATTATTTTGAGGATACTTTCGGATACGGTTCATATGTCAGATGCAGAGGCGAAGCGATGATAGCCAGTGATCTTTTGAAACAGGATGAAGGGATCTACGGACTCATATTTGATTTATCTCCAGATTCTGATGGATCGGTCAAGGAAAAAACGATATATGTTAAGAAAAATGAATTTGAACTGATGAAACCTTTCTGTGCCGATGGAGAAACGGTAAGAAGGCTATTCAGGCTGGATACTTCTACACTGGAGCTTGCCAGAGAAGGAAAATATCCTTTCGCTGTCGATTCTGAAAGCGTAATGATAAATGAAGACGATCTGAAGTGTTTCTGCGAGAGAGTTGAAAATGCCGATGCCTGGACACTGTTTGCCTGGCACAAGATCTTCGCAGATCAAAGGTATGTTTACACCCAAAAGAACGTTGAACCGAATCTGACTGTCGATACGATATGGGATATCTTCACCGATGAGTTCGCCTGGTACGATTTCGAGGAAGATGATCTCGCTTTCTTCCCAAGCTGGTACAAGGCTTATGAAACAAACAAGGGCAGACTGCTAAGTGAAATGGAACTAGATGTCGAACAGAAGACGGACTTCTGCGGATATCTTGAAAGCATTTCAGATGAAAGGTATCCTTCCGCGGAACAGATAAAAGCGTTCAGGAAGTATATGGACGAACTAATCAATTCCGGAGTTCATTGGGCAATCGAAAGAAAAGCCTGGGGATCATATGGAGGAAATGCACTTCTTGAGTGCGACTGGAAAGAAGCAGAGAGATGTCTTCTGAAAATGTATGAACTTGACATCAACAAGTATTCTGCAGCAAATGCCCTTGGGTATATCTATTACAGCAACCGTCTGGGACAGGCCGATTATGATAAAGCATTTAAGTTCTTCTCTGAAGCTGCGAAAGAAAAAGTAGTCCAGGCTACATATAAAATGGCTGATATGTACAGAAAAGGTCATGGAACAGATAAGGATGCCGATAAGGCGTTCAAGATTTACAAGAAGCTTTATGATAGCGAAATCGAGGACTATGAAGAATATGGGTTTGGAGAGAGTATTGCCGATATCGCTTTGAGACTGGGCTACTGCTATGAGAGCGGTGAAGGAGTTGAGAAGGACCTGATCAAAGCCAGATATTACTTCGCAAAGGCCGATGAAGCGATCAGAAGAAGGATGGAACATGGAGGAGCCTATGGCGATGATGTTGTATACAGCAACATTCAGAAGGCTCTAGAAAGAACTGAGGGCTAATTACTTTGTAGCAACTTGCTACAAAACTAGAACACACTGAATTGTAGCAACTTGCTACAATTCTTTCTTTTTAGGAAAGGAAGGATATTATGCTGCTGATATTTGCATTAATCTCAATCGTGATCATACCTTTGCTGTGCCTGTTCCTGGGGCTTCAGGTGATATCTCTGGGAGACTATGTCAGATCCGGATTCACAGACAGATTCAGAATCATCACGGACCTATCAAGATATCATGACTATCCCGAGTTCCTGTATCTGGTCCTGTTTCTGTCGCTGATGACGGTTGTTTCCTTCCTGTGGAATGCTCTGTTTTCTTATAATGCCAGACAGAAACATAAGCACAGATTACTGACTATGGAGGAAAGAAAAAGAGTATCCCATCTTGCCTGGATCCATGAAGCCAAGAAGGGAACGACCAGGATCGAATTCGATCACAGGGGGCAAAGCAAAGGAGACAAAACAATCAGAGGTCAGATCGACCTTTTTTTTGATGGGCCAAAAAGACTGTACAACCGGATCATCGAGCTGCTTAATCTGCCGGATGTCAGAAAGCTCAATACGCTGAAGACCTGGATGAAAGAAGACAGAGAGGTCCACAGAAGAGCAGGCCCTCCGATCGTTACCAGAAAAAATGCCGTCTGGGTGGATGCGGAAGACACGCATACCATGATCTCTGGAACGACAAGAGCAGGCAAGGGCTTCTTCATCATCTCGATCCTGCTACAGATCATCAGGATGTGCAGGGAGTCAGTGATCATTATGGACGTCAAGGGAGAACACTATTTGGCCCATGCCCAATCCTTTATCGATGAAGGATATGATGTCCTGAAAGTGGACTTCATTGAACCTAAGAAATCGCTGAGATGGAATCCCTTCGGAATAATAATCAGGAAATACAGGGAAGCCTATGATAGATACAGCGATTTGCTGCAGCAGCCGGAATACAGAAAGATTGCTCAGGAGATATCGGTCAACAGCGTTATGATCAACGATCTGAAATCAGTTGAACAAACATATGTTGTCAGGCAGAAGATTGAAGCTCTTGAAGAAGAAAACAGGGAACTGCAGGAGAGACTGCCTAAACCCAATTATTCTGAAGCCCAGGAACTGATCTCGGATATCGCAATGAGACTCTGCCATGAAGAGGATGCCAGGGATCCTTTCTGGTCCTCATCTGCTACAACGATCCTGGAGGGATATATTAACTTCCTCCTGGAAGAACAGACAGATGACAGGAACGGAAAGAAACAGTTCCTTCCGGATGAGATGATCAATATGCGGTCTGTGAAGATGCTGCATGAAATGGGAAGAAACAGAAGCGATACCGCAAAGAAAGCAGGATGCTGCAGCAACCTGGAATACTATCTGAAGCATTGCAGGAAACCGACAGACATGTCATTCATGAAACTGAACGAATTCATCAATGCGCCGGAGAATACAAGAGGATCCATATCCGCTGTATTTGCAGACAAGATCAAGTATTTCCTGACAAACGAGGATATCCTGAAGATGACGTCCGTGTCCGATTTCGATCTCAAACAGTTGGGAGAAAAGAAGACAGCGATCTTCATTGCGATTCACGACGAGAAGGGAACCTATCATGAACTTCCTTCCATCCTGATTTCGCAGATCTACGAGGAACTGATCAAGTCAGCTAGGAAGGAGAAGGATTCCAGACTCCGGATTCCTGTTCATGTTGTCTGGGATGAATTCGCAAACGGAGCCAAGTGGGACAACGTCGTCAATGCTTTGACTGCCGGTCTTTCCAGAGGAGTAAGATTCTATCTCGTCATCCAGGACTTCGCACAGCTGAACACTAGATATGGAAAGGACAAGGCATCCACTATTAGATCCAACTGTCAGAATCTTTACTATCTTCTTTCTGGAGAAAGCGAGACTTTGGAGGAGATCTCCAAACTCTGCGGATCCAAGATCGTATGGAACCACAACCGCCAGGAGAAGGAGATCGTTCCGGTGATGTCCACGGATGCGCTGCAGAAACTCAGCTTCGGTGAAGCGGTCATCATCAGGCAGAGGAAGAATCCGTACAAGGCAAGGCTCAGACCTTTCAACAGATACGGATTCAGACTCCCGGAAACTCCAGAACCTGAGGAAAGGGAACTACCTGAAACGACGATATTCAATATTGCTGAAGCAATAAAGCAGAGGTATGTTTCGACCGAGGAGAAAAAGAATCCACCTGTAGAACAGAAGGAACCGGAAAAGACAGATGATGAAAAGAATGCTTCTGCTTTAGTAAAAAAGAAAAACAGGAAAATGAAAAAAAAGAAAGGAAACAAACTAGACATTGGAAAATAAGTATCTCTGGATGCCTGCAAAGATCATGGGCATCTTTTTTATTGTCGCGCTGCTGGTAGTAATACCGGTATGCTGCATCTTTGCACCGATCGCATATCTGGGATCGCTGTTCGGCAATTCGTTCGGCACGCTCAGGGAAAACTTCGACGGATCCTACGATGCGGACTTCTCCAACGATCTTGATTATTTCATTCATGAAAACAAGGTATCAGTCGACTACAATGCCATGACAGGCTGCGTTCTCTATGAAGCGAAAGAAGATCCAGGGGAATGCCTTGATCATGTGAATAAAGATACAGGAATGCTGGATCCTGATTATCATGACCAGAAGCTTCTCGATATGAAGGATAAGCTATATATTGGATCCTATGACGATTCCTATTTCAAAAAGATCCATGTTCTTGGAAAGTATACTGTTTTCAAATACGAGAAAGTTGGAGAACATGAAGAGACACAGAACAACGTGACTGTTACAGTAGATGATTACGATTGGGTCTACTACCCGGAGATCAGAAGAGGCAAATGTGTCGAAGATGATACGACTGCCTGCAACATCATCCTGGAGGATGAATGGGTATATCCCTACCAGGAGATCACTTTCAACATGATCAGAAATTATGGTCTGAATGTCGATCCGGAATCCTATGAGATCAGCTTCAACACGAATCAGGTATGGCAGGGAGATATGCTGTATGCGTTCTCGAAGGGAACGATCCTGAAAGCCAGCTCGAAGGAGATTTTGCTGCAGATCGATGCAAACGGTATTGATCTCTATGCAAGATACGAATCAAAGGATGGATGGCTGGAATCGATGTTTGAAGTTGGAGAGACCGTTGAAGCGACAGAGGTGATCGGCTATTCCGAAGGGGAGACGAAACTGTCTGTCTATAACTCTTCTAATGAATACATCAATCCTGCGCTCTTCGCCTTCGGATCCGATTACTATCCGGGACTGGGCAATGGAACGATCGTCATCGGTATGGAGGACTTCGCTCCTGACTTCTCCAATAGGAAGCTCTGGTACGGACCTGATAAGGGAGGGATCAACCCGTATGGTGATAATCACATGGGGCAGTGTACATGGTTTGCCTGGGGACTCTTTTATCAGCACTACGGTTTCGATCCGGGATTCAGAGGAAGAGGACAGAATGCTGCCTATGATGCCTATCTGCATCTGAAGGATCAGGGTTGGACGTTCACGAAATCTCCGACGCCCGGATCCATCTTCTCGACGACCAATTTCAACCATACCGGGATCGTTGCCGGCGTGATCGACGAGGATACCATGGTCATCGTCGAAGCGAACTTCAACCACAAGAACGATACGTTCGAAGAATTCATCTCGTTGCCGGACTGGGCAATGAGGATCGTATCGACGCACCAGTACAAGAAAGGAGTCGGCTATGTATACTGTAATCCACCGCAATAAAACCTTTTCATATCTTACGAATCCAGTGTTTCTGCACTGATTCGTAAGCAAGATAAAGGGTTTGTACTACATGTCTGTACTACAAACCCATTTGAACAACTCAGCTCTGCTGAGTTTTTGCTTTATTTAAGCCATTTCTCGTATATCGAGACAATTCTTTCTGTAGTACAGATCAGTACTACAAAACGTATGAAGCAAACCGGAAAAGAGAATTGTAGCAAGTTGCTACAATTCGAATTCCATACATTTGTAGCAAGTTGCTACAAAACGAAAAAGAGAGGACATAACATGAAAAGAAGTGAAAAGACAACATCAATAAGATTCAATCCAGATATCGATTATAAACTCGCTTGGCTAAGGGAAGAGGACGAGAGAACTTCCAGACGAACTGGAGTAAATCCCATGAACAGGACCCAGATTATCGAGGAAGCGGTCAAACTCTACTATTTCAAGAAGCTCAACGAAACACAGGATCCGGATGTTGTTGAGAGAATCAATGAACTGATTACAGATCAGGTTAAGGCGGCAATGAATGTGGTCCTTAGGGATATAGAAGAGATCCTGTTTCTGGCTATAAAGAACGATCTGGGCAACAAAGTTTTTTACAGAAGTCCCAGTGTACTTCCAGCGCCGGAAAGCAGACAGGAGGCGATCGATGTCATTACTGAAGAGGAATCCAGATGGGATATGGCTCTTGAGGAATATATGCACATCAAATGGAAAAAAGAAGATGTACACACGCATGTAATAACGGAAGACGACGATGAAGAGGAGGATGAGGAATAATGCCTATACAGTTTATCAACAAGGCCAGATACTTCAGGATAGGGCAGTCAGCACCTAAGAACAGCTGCTTCAAGGGAACTGTCACACCGCAGTCGATTTTCGGAGGAGCAGGAAGCTATTTCGATTACACAGAGCGCTATGCTGGAAAACAAGCTGATTCCATGATGGACTATACAGGAAGATACGGATATACCGTTTCATCTGAAGGGAATCTGGATACGCGAGAGAAGATCGAAGCTTTCAAGGAAAAAGGAATCGAAGCCCTTAGCAAAGACGGAGCGATCTGCTATGAGTTTGTTCTGAGCATGAAAGATTATGATACAGCATCCAATTACAATATCGTGAACCAGGAGCAGTTTTCATCCGTTATCAAAACAATTATGCCTTCCTATCTGAAGTCGATTGGTCTGGATCCAGGCAATGTCTCCTGGTGGGAGGACTTTCATCCGGAGAACAGGACCAGCACGATCCCGCATCCTCATGTCCATATCCTTTTCTTTGAGAATGAGCCTTCAGGATCTTTCGACAGGACCTATGGCAAACTTCCGAAGAAAAGTCTGGACGACTTCAAGAGGATGTTTGCAAACCAGCTTCTGAAAAGAGAATATTCCGGAAGATATACCGAGCTTTTCAGGGATATCAATGTTTCCAGGCGGGACATCCTGGATAAAACAAAGCATACCGATCTCAGCAAAGTGAAAAGCGTTAAAGATCTTTATGCCGTCCTCCCTTCTTCCGGAAGACTTCAGATCAATTCTGTCAACATGATCCCCTACAGAGAAGCGGTATTGAATGTAGTGGATAGTCTTTTGAAGTCGAAGGAGTGCAGGGATGAATGGGATAATTATCTGACTGCTTTGGATCGGTATGAATCCGAAATAAATGCAAAGGCAGGTGGAAATGTTTCATCAAGGAAAGACACAGAGATCGTCAAAATAAAGGAGCAGATTGCCAATACTGTTCTTTCCGGAAGAAAGGGATACGAGAAAGAAAACAGCTATGAGAAGATCCTTGAGAATACGAACCACAAGGAATCCGAGGGAAACAAAGGAAGGATTTACAAGGACACGGATATCGTCAGATCCAGGCTGTCCGGAAGGAATTCCTCACTTCCGGTAAAAAGGGTGATCAACGGTCTGCTTGCCCAGAGGCAACGAGAGATCGAGAACGAGATCGAGCAGTATCTGAATCAGGGTAAGGACTATTCCATGAGCCTGTAGAAGGCTGAATAAAACATATAGCACAGCGGCAAGCCGACAATGCTATTAGTCGGTTTTTAAGTATCGGCTGTTTGTTAGATTATGATTGCCAAAACTTGAAATGGAATTCATATAAGGAGGTAATTAATCTATGATTAAGATTTTTGGCTATGTGAGAGAAAGCACGGTGCAACAGGCTTTCTTCGGTTACAACATCGAAGAGCAGAAGAGGGTAATTACTGAATACTGCAAATACCATTATCAGGATTATGAGCTTGAGATCTTCACAGAAATGGGAAAATCTGCCAGATCTCTCAACCGGCCAGAACTGCAGAATCTACTGGATACGGTCAAAAAGGCAAAGGCTGATAAAGTGGTGTTCCATAGTCTGGACAGGCTTACAAGAGATATAAAGGACTTATACATGCTGATCGAATTCTTTGACAAGAACAGGATCGAACTCGTATCCGTAATGGAGAGTTTGGATCTGAGCACTGCCATAGGTAGATCGCATGTTTTTAATTCCGGTGTATATGCACAGCTTGAATCGGAAAGAACTTCTGAAAGAACGATCCGAGCGTATAAGCAGGCTATTGTTGAAGGCAAGTATCCTTTTCCAAGATGTCCGCTCGGTTATGACAAGATCGACAAGAAACTGTATCCCAGCGAGGACAAGCAGCAGCTGGAGATCATTGATTTCATCTTCAGCAATATCGCATCAAATACGCTAAATTATGTGGAAGTTTCTGAGCAGATCAAAAAGAAGTTCAACTACATCATGAAGGATGACACTGTCAGAGATACAGTGAATAATAAACTCTATATCGGAGTAATGGAATATCGAGGAATTGTCAACGAGAATTATTGTGAGCCTCTCGTCTCCAAGGAAGTATTTGAGAAGGCCATAAAAAACTGCAAAATAAAAAAGAAATCTCACTGGCGTGTCAATTATCTTTTCAAGAACAAGGTAACATGTGGAAACTGCAGATGTATGATGATTCAGACTTCAGGCAAAGGGAAATACAAAAAAGTATATCCATACTACAGATGCCCTGTCTGCAAAAGATATGCTTCAGAAGACAAACTGCTAGAAGAGAACAAGGTATATCTGCAGAAACTGACGAACGAATACTTCAATGACTCGTCTGGTTTGAATGAAAAAAAGTCTGAACTGGAAAAAATAAAGAAAAAACAGAAGAATCTGACCGAGAATGCAAAACGCGATCTTATTGATGTAGATACTTTTTATGACGTATTCATCCATTACAGCAGCCAGATTGAAAACCTTGAAGATCAGATAGAAACAATCAATCTGAAGAATAGCTATTTCGGTAATCTTGACACAAACATGCAGAAGGAGATTATTAACAAATATGTTACAGAACTGCAGGTAAGTTTCTCGCCGAAGAAATACAGAAGCAAGTTGTTTTACAGCTATTGATAAACGATATAGGATTTAGGTTCGACCTTACCCTTAGGGGGGCTTACTAAAAAAGTTCGCAGGGAACATTTACGAACACTTTTCCTGACATCAAAAGAGTATCCTAGAGATATTGCAAATACAGACATTTATGTTATTATGAGGTTGAACAAGCGATTCTTCTTTTTGAATTGTGTAAAACAGGCTAAAAGGGGTGAAAAGTTAGTTTTAATCCCCCCTATGGCACCAGAGACTATGAAAGGACCATTACTGGTCCTTTTTGTATAATAATGATAAAGAAGAAAAGCCTAGAAAAGTATAATTGTTTATTGAATAAATTGGAGGGTATTATATGAAAATAGAAATTTCTGGATATAAAAACATAGAGAATCTTGAAATGTATATAGACGACTATAAGATTAATATGCTGTTTGGTATGTCTGGTAGCGGAAAATCTTCAATTGCAGAAGCTTTACAGAAAAAGGATTTAGAAGAAAATTGCACATTAGGTAAAAACATAAAACAGGAAATACTAATTAATGGAGAAGAGAATTCGTCTAATGTTTTAATCTATAATAACGAAATAGTGAATTCTTTTATTTCATCTAAAGATACCGACGGGATGTATAAAGTTTTAATAGATAACCAAAAGGAAATTAAAGATGCAGAGGACAAATTAAGGGTTCAAATAAAAGAATTGTCTAACAGTCTATCAGTAAACAGGAGTATATATGATTCATATATGAATATAAAAGGTGACTTGGGATCTCCGTTAACTAATGCAGGTAAACTAAAATCAAATGCTAAAATCAACGATCTAAAGAAATCCTTAAAAAGTGTTTCACACAGCAAGAGCTTAAAAGTTATCGAAAAAATGTCAATACCTAAGATTAATTGGCTTAAAGAAGGATTGGAAATAAAAGGTGATAATGATAATTGCCCATTTTGTGAAAAGATCATATCGAGAAGAAGAATTAGAAAAATACAAATGGTCGCTAGTTTTCAAAGCAAGTCATTACAAAATTTGCATAACGTTAACAACACCCACGCTGCATCGGGCTTTATTAACAATATTGATCTAACGTTAAAAAGCATTGAGAAATTTGAAAAAGAATTAATAAAAATGATAAAAGCTACTAATGATTATAGTAGAACTGAAGAATTCGTTAACAATGTTCTCAATCTGGAAATAACAAACATCAAACCAATAGAGTTATCAAAAGAATTTAAGGAATTATTTGGCGATGTTTATAATAAGGCACAAAAAGTATTTAAAAATATCAATCGAATAAAAGGTCTTACTATAGCTTCGGATAATAAAGCAAAGAAAGTGTTATCTAGACGGTTGTCTCCACTGAACAATTATTTAGATAAAATGTCTATACCGTATAAAGTTGAAGCGCAGTATGCGCGGGGAACAATAAAAGATTATAAAATAATACATATTTCAGATCCGGAAGGGATCGATAGACCCAGATCATTATCTTATGGTGAAAAAAATATGATATCTTTACTGCTCTTCATTTACCAATGTAAGGCAGAGATGACTGATTTGGTTATCATCGATGACCCCGCTTCTTCGTATGATGACTTTAGAAGAAATCAATTATTGAAAATCATTAAAAATGAGTTGAAAAATAAAACAGTATTAATTCTGTCTCATGATGGTATTTTTGCAAAATATGCATTAGCAGACACAAGTTTAAATAGAGGTAGAATATACTTTTATGAAAACTATGGTGGAAATACAAAATTCTCTGAAATAGGCAAAGATGATTTTGGAGATTTTTACGATTTTGTTATTGACAGAATTAAAAATACAGACGACTACTATCAAAAAATAGTAAATTTACGTTTATTGTATGAAGGTAGCCACTCTATAGTATATGGGTATTTATCGGCAATAGTTCATAATGAAAGCAAAGATCTAGTTGATAAACTATTGGTTCAAAAAGGTCAAACTGAAAAAGCAATAATAGAAAAGATAAAGAATAATAACTCAGAATTAAAGAATATAACTATTCCTTATTATACATATCCTATACATAGAGATATAAGCAATTATAGTCTTATAGAAAAAGCTTTTTTACTTAGAGAAAATTATGAAGACGAATTAAAAGATGAAGGCTTACTAGATGAAATAAATGATTATGTTCATATTAATCGCAAACTAAAAGTTTGTTTAAATCCATATAAATATGGATTTATTACAAAGAAATTACATAGTTATATTGAAAACAAAAAATGGTAATTCAATTGCAATGCTATAATTATTGTACATAGCTGCTGCTTTAGGCATCTCTAGTCTTGGCACGAGTCTGATTGCCTACGCTGTTGCCGAAGTGGCGACATACGCTTTCATTTCGTTCGCCGAACCTTATATTGACAAAGGAATCGATTATATCTTTGACCACATTTACAATCCTTTCCTTGATAAGCAAAACTATTCTATGGGGTATTGATCATGTTCGACTACAACTACTTCTTCCTGTGCGATATTGAAAAGAAAGACGCTCCTGAAGAAAAGGATGTGTACTTTTACGATCTTTCCGATGACACTGTATTCGTAACGGAAGATCCTGAGGTATACAATAATCTGTTCAAAGGACTCAGCGGGCCTGGTGGACTAAAATGTATTACAAGGATCCACAACAGAATCGATCACATTTTGTTCATGATTCAAGGTGCTGAGTTTTTCTTTGTATTCTTCCTTTTTACCAAATTCAGAAACATTCACGATATCATGTTTATTTATCTTTTTCATTGGACAAATATCCTGGTAAACTACATCGTTCTCTGCATCCTGTGCAACAGGGAAACACTGAAACTCAAAAACAGATCAAAAGTCCTTCCTGTCGTAAAGACAAACGATGATCCTGATCAGAAATCGAAAAACATAGAGGCCCGGACCGTCAGGGAATACATGAAAGAAGGGTTCAGGAAACACAAACATCAATGGGACTATATCTTCTATCTTCCGGAAATTCTATTTTCTGTCGCAGTTCCTTTCCCAATATTATCAGTAGATCAAATCACCGGTCTTGACAGTCTCCCTCACAACTGTCTCCGTCTCCTTCTGCATCTTAACAGAATAGAGAAAACTCAAAAGGAAAGGATATGATTGTCATGTATACATAGTCATATGTACAGAAATAAAGCGTAGATAACAGTTATAGGGAACAGATTACCTTCAGATCGACGACACGATCTCCTCCTCTGAAGGCACATACACCTACGACGGAAGCGGCCGCAGAACGGCAAGGACGGTAAGCACCCTGTTCTACGACATCACGGAAGATCAGGTAAGCACCTATGCGGCCTCGATCACCAGGAAGTACTGCTACACGGGAGACGCCATCCTGTTTGAATCGGATTCCTCGGGAAACAAGCTCATCGAGAACATTCCGGATCCCGAAGGCACCACCCTGATGTCCTACCGGTACACCTCTTCCAACACCTCGGACTGGTTCACCATGAACACCGACATCAGGGGATCGATCACCTCCATAATCAAGCACAACGGATACAAGGCCAACAACTACGTCTACGACGAATACGGCAACATCATCACCGTAAGTAACGGCACATTCTTCAACGAAGAGACCTACACGGGAGCCAAACTGGATACGGACACGGGCCTGTACTACATGAACGCAAGGTACTACGATCCGTCATTAGGCGTATTCCTGTCAAACGATACCTATAAGGGATCTCTCTATTCCTCCATCACCCACAACCTCTACTCCTATGCGGGAAACAACCCGGTGAACTGCATCGATCCTACGGGACACAGGACGGTATCCATACTCGATGATCCGGGATCATACGGAGGAACGGTGGCACCGAAACCGGAAGAGAGCAAGGGGAACAGCGGAGAAACTAATCAAAACTATTTATCCAAAGAAGAAGAAAACATGGAATCATCGGATGATAAATACTCCTTCTTTTTAAGTGAAGCTTACTCTGGTACTGGACTAATATACGCATTAAGAAGTGGCATAAAGAAGATAGATTTATCTGATTCACTTTTTTCGAAATACTATGATTTTTTTGGGATTGGTGTCGATTTTTATTCTCAATTTTGTGAAACAGATGATTTGCCATTATCAATTGTTAGGACGAGTGTGCATTATGGAATAGGTGTAAAAACAACAGAAATAGTCGAAATTACATACGATTTAGTTTCTATGAAATATCCTTTTCTTCAGATTCCTGTTATTAAGTATCCTCTTGAATTTATAATTATTGATAGATTAACAAACCTGTTTTCTAATCGGTTTGACTATATGCTGGATCATGACTATTTCAGAAAGGGTTATTTAGATTTTCAGTATGGAGAATAAACAGAATACATGCCTTTTTCATTACTTCGATCAGAATGAAAACAACCTCTATTTGTTTTTGGTGGATGACTTTATAGTATACAAGCTTGACTATAATCGCTATATTTCAACGATTAAGAATATATCAGGAGGGCGAGCAATTCTTTTTGAAGTAGTCTTATTACGCGTAATCACGTTATTCTTTAAAAGGGTCAAGATGAATACTACCTTTTATATAATGCTCGTACTTATTGCTCTTCTTTTTTTGTTTCTGATGATTATATCCGTCAAGAGAATCGATGAAAAAAGAGTGTTAGTAATAGAGAAGGGGGTACCAGAAACAATTGAAATAGAAAAAGCAAAAAGAATCATTCATTCAAATACGGTAGCGATATTTCTGAGCTTTATTTTTTCGGTCTCTTTAGAGGCGGTTCTTGTCAAAGCCGTCATCGATTGTATATATATGAATAGCATTACATGGTTTACAATTATTCCATATTCTTCTTTGCTATTGTATGTAATTAATGCTGATATGTGCATTTTAAATGTTTTCAGATTATTAAAGCAGATTAAAACAAAAGAAATATAATACAGAAGTATACAGAGAAGAATCAGTTCATAGAATAAGTAACTATGTGTTTAGTTCATTCATGAGCTTATCTCATATAAATCGATTTCAAATTGAATGAGAATGTTAGAGTAAAACACCCAAGACCCTTCGGGTGTGTACAAAAATATTTTGTAGGGACCTTTACGAACGCTTTCTGAGCATGAAAAAGTGATATCTGAGTGTATTGAAATAAACTGATTTCATGTTATTATGTACTTTGATAAGCAATATCTCTTTTAAGGTCGTATATAACAGGCTGAAAGGGGCAAAAAGTTTGCTTTTGTAGCCCCAATGGCACCAAGGATAAATAAAGGATCTATTTCAAGGAAATAGATCCTTTTTTACACTTGGATATACTTTGTAAAAATGAATAATACCTTCTTTTTTTGGAATAGATATGAATGATCAATTAGATTGTATAAGTGTCTTTATAATTTCTTTTGAATAAGGAATATATGTGCAATAGCTCAGAAGAGTTTTGACATTGACTCGGGTAAAACCGCCGGTACCGGAAAAATGATCCAATAATTCTCTTAAATCACCTTCATACAGATAAACACCTTTAAAATGCTCCGGTTTATACCAGTCGTAAATGTTGATATGATTTCCTGCCAATTCATTAAAAGATTGAAAGGCATATTGTCCGGTTCCTGATGTTCCGAAGTTCTCGTTCCAAAGATTGGTTTCTATTGATATGATTAGGTATTCGTTTTTATCTGGATCAATTATAAAATCATCGTACAGTTGTTTGAATTTCTTTCCTTTGTAGAACAGGGTCGGCGTATCGCCGTTGTTTTCAATATACATGTTTGTACTCATTAAATCAGAGCCTGCCTTTAAAGGAACATAGGTCTTCTTGCCGCGCATATAAGATGAAGCGCCTTGCATTATACTCACAAGAATCAACAGCAGCAGTAAAATACTCAGAATTCTGATGACTCTCTTCCTCTGCTTCTGCTGATGTCCTGCAATTTCTACAACATCATCTATGACTGTGTTCTGTTTGTTTTCCATGGAATTCCTTTCTCCTTTCATAAATTCTTCGATTGAAAGATCCAAAATTCTACAGAGATCGGGAAGAACAGAAACATCTGGAAAACCATGTCCGTTCTCCCATTTGGACACTGCCGCTACCGAAACAAAAAGACGATCAGCCAGATCCTTCTGCTTCATGTTTTTTTCAATGCGTATTTCTTTAATCAGTTCGCCGGTCTTTCTGCTGTCCATAATCTCCTCCTTCTATCTGCACGATAACACAGTCTGATTATGATTCCTATCAACGCTTCGTAAAGTCCCATATCATACAGAACGAGAACATCAAATAAGCAGCCAATAAGTATAGTTATTGTAACCATGGTATAACATATCTTTTCAAAGATACAGAAGGATAGTTTTATCTTATCTCTTTTAAGGTCGTGCTAAACAGGCTGAAAGGGGCAGGTGGTTCTCATTCATAGCCCCTAAGGCACCAGAGGTTTTCCAAGAATCTATTTCAAGTAAATAGATTCTTTTTTGTTTAATTTCTTGAAAAAACGGTTTTCATCAGTTTCCATTAATCAGGCAGCTGATTGACATATGCGACTACATATTGTAGTATGAATCTATAAACTACAATATGTAGTCTACAGGAGGTCTTTATGGCAGAGATACAGATGGGAATCGTTGAAAGCAAGTTTGCAGATATTATCTGGGATAATGTTCCGGTCAGTACATCAGAACTGGTTAAACTGGCTGAAGAAGCTTTCGATTGGAAGAGAACCACAACACATACAGTGATCAAGAGACTCTGTGAAAAAGGAATCTTCATCAATGAAAAAGGAATTGTGAGATCTTTGATCTCAAAAGAAGAATTCTATTCTCTGCAAAGCAGAAAATATGTTGAGGAGTCTTTCTCAGGTTCTCTGCCGGCCTTTGTCGCGGCTTTCACGAAAAATAGAAGATTATCTAAAGAGGAAGCCGATGAGATCAGAAGAATGATCGAGGAGGCAATGGATTAATGGAATACATATTCTTAAAGATTCTGAATCTATCTATCGCTGCCAGCTGGTTGATTTTGTTTGTCATATTGTTCAGAGCTGTTTTCAAAAGCGCTCCGAAATGGATTGTGCTGATCCTTTGGAGCATTGTCGGATTAAGACTTGTATTTCCGTTTCATTTTGAATCCGTCCTGTCTCTGATTCCAAGTTCTCAGATCATCGCGCCTTCTGTTCTGCTATCGGAAAAGCCAGCGATTGATTCCGGAATTGAAGTCATTGATAATGTGGTTAATCCTGTTTTCACAGAATCCTTCCGGCCGGATCCTGCAGCAAGTGTCAATCCGCTGCAGATATGGAACCATATCTTTTCGGTTCTGTGGATTATCGGCGCAGTTTTGCTGGCGATCTATGGGATAGTCACTTATCTGGCATTGAAAAAAAGAGTAAGTGAATCGATAAAGGATTCGGAAGGAATCTATCTCTGTGACGGTATCGAAACGCCTTTCATATTGGGTATAATCAGACCGAGAATCTATCTGCCTTCTGGAATCAACAAAGAAGAAAGAAGCCATGTCCTAGCTCATGAACTCAGGCACCTGAAGAGAAAAGATCATCTGATCAAACCACTGGCTTATCTGATTTCCATCATTCACTGGTTTAATCCGCTGGTATGGCTATCCTATCATCTGTTTTCAAAAGACCTGGAAGAAGCCTGCGACGAAGCGGTAATCCGGGACATGGACCTGAACGGAAGGAAAGCCTATTCCACAACGCTTGTCGGCTGTAGTGCAGATAAGAAAACCGTGTTTTCCTACCCTTTGGCGTTCTCAGAAACGGGCGTGAAGGACAGAGTAAAAAACGTGCTGAATTATAGGAAGCCATCCAAAAAGCTGATCATCGGATTCCTGGTTGTATGCTGCATTGCTGCTGTATGTTTTCTGAGCGATCCGAAACGCAAGAAAACAGTCTTTGTCGGAAACTTCTCATTTGAAACGACAGGCATACTTGATCTGGAGCAGGATAATGACAACGAATCCGCCCAATATCTTGTCTGGGCAAGCGAAGTCTATACCCTTACTGATAAAGAAAAAGAATTGGGATTGCTGCTGGCAAGAGCGGATTGGCAAGGCTCTGCGAAAGAATCAGCAAACGAACAGAAAGCTTTTCAGGTAAAGCTGCATCGGTTTTGGACGGATGTTGTCGAGGAAGAAGACAGAGTAGTATTCAGAGTCTACTATCCCGATCACAAGGAAGAAGATTCATCGTTCTATTTTGGTTTCTACTCGGCAGAAGGCAATGATTACTGGGCTTACGCGCAGTTTCGAAGCGATTTGCCTGAGAAGTATCAGAATGAGTTGAAGAACATCATGCTGAGTCTGCACTATGATGAAACGGTATCCAGTGATGAGACAATCAATGAAATGAATGAGAATCCTGATGCATCATATTTAGTAGATAACTTTGATTGGAAAGATACCGATAAAATAACGATCTATTATGATTGGGAACATTCTGAATCTAAATCGGACGACGGTCTCTATCATAGTTATTGCAAAGAAGCGGTTCTTGCTGATCTGGATCCAAAGGATCAAAAAAGAATAATAAAGCAAATTGAATCAATACTGACAGATGAAGAATTTGAAGAAGTGCCATCAGTGGTGACCAGAGGAGGATCGCAATATCGTCTGTTAATTCTTGATGCGAATCAAGTCAATATCACTGTTTATCAAAAAGAAGGATTCATCGGTACTAAGGATCCTGAATCAGATATAGGACTGCCTTTGGTTTATAAAGTGAATAATGATAAGCTGGATGAATTGTGTGATCTTGTAGATGAGGCGACCGCTGAAATGGAATAGTCATATTAGAAAGGGATAATTTCGAAAATGGAAACATTACAATCAACTAAGTCTTACAGTATAAGGCCCAAAGCAGAATATATTCATACGATGAACAACGAGAAAATAAAATCCTTGGTTAAGAAGGAGATAAGAGATAGAACCAATGGATAAAGTATTGAAGTTTTGTTTGATTGTAGTTGTTTTTGTTTTTATTACACCAGTTTTGGACTATATTCCGACCTTGCTTTCAGGAGAACCGTATACCTATTCTCTATCAAATCTGATTATTTCTATTGTGGTAGCGGTTGTTGTAACCGGATATGAAATGTTCTTTCGTAAATCAAATAAGCAACAATAGTTTATCTATCATATCAACGAACTGATTAAAAGGATATATCGCTGAATAATCAAAGGATGGATGATTTACAGAGCAAACAATAAGAAGTTTTGATTAATGAAGATAATCAAATTCTTCTTTTATATCGTCCAATGAGTTTATTATTCATCCAAAATAATATATAATTTGGATGAAAATGATTATAGTTGGACGAAAGGAGCTTCGATGAGATCGTTTGATTACAATACACTAGCCAATAAAACATGGGATACAGATATACTGAATCTTGTTGCCAAGATACATGAATGCAAGGGCAGGCAGGATCTTTATATCCGTCAGAAACCGGTGGAACTGGACCGTCTGGTTGAAATTGCCAGGATACAGAGTACGGAGGCATCCAACAGAATAGAAGGAATCGTTACGACAAGCGGCAGAATGAAGAAGCTCTTTGAAGAGAAGACGACGCCTCGCAACCGGGATGAAGACGAGATCATGGGATACAGGGATGTTCTGAACACGATCCATGAAAGTTACGAATATATTCCGATCAGATCATCCTATATCCAGCAGCTTCATCGCGATCTGTTAAAAAGAGCCGGATCTTCTTTCGGCGGACATTTCAAGAATGTCCAGAACTACATCAGTGAAACAAGAGAGGACGGAAGTACCGTTACGCGATTCGTACCGGTGGAACCTTCTGATACGCCTCAGGCGGTAGATGATCTGTGCAATGCCTACGGATCGGCGATCGGAAACGAGAAATTGGATGTACTGATTTTGATTCCGGCTTTTATCTCTGATTTCCTGTGTATCCATCCGTTCAATGACGGCAACGGAAGGATGAGCAGACTGCTGACATTGCTGCTGCTCTATCAGAACGGATACAGTGTAGGAAAGTACATCAGCATCGAAAAGCAGATCGAAAAAACAAAGGACCGTTACTATGATGTCTTGAAAGAATCGGATCAGGGATGGTATGAAGAAGCAAACGATCCGACTCCGTTTATTCGATACATGCTTCAGGTGATCCTTGCCTGCTATACAGAATTTGAAGAAAGAGTCGGAATGATGTCTGAGACAGGAGCGGGCAGCACATCCTATGACATCGTGAAAAGATACGTGGAAGGAAAGATCGGAAGGTTTACCGGAGCAGAAGCAATCGTCAGCTGCCCAAGCCTTGGCAGATCATCCGTGTTATCCGCATTGAAAAAACTGACCGAAGAAGGCTACATCATCAGGAAAGGATCCGGCAGAAACTCGTATTACGTTCGTTTTGACAATTGAATCAGAATGAATTCATTTCAGCTATAAAACCTCATTCATCTGTGAACAGGGGTGCATGGCGTTATCCTTAAGTCAGAAATAAAAATCGCTGGTTGAGAAATCAAGCCAGATAAAACACAGGACAAGTGTTAGAGTAAAATACTTAAGACCCTTTGGGTCTGTACAAAAATATTTTGTAGGGACATTTACGAACGCTTTTTGAACATGAGAAACTGATATCTGAGCATATTGCAAACGATCAGTTTCATGTTATTATGTGCTTAGATAAGCAATATCTCTTTTAAGGTCGTATATAACAGGCAAAAAAGGGCAGGTGGTTCGCTTTCATCCCCCCTAAGGCACCAAAAGAAATGAAAGCCTTGTAAAAGGCTTTTTTTGTGAATAAAAGTATAATGATAATAAGAGGAAAAAAGTCAGCAAAAAAGGATACAGATTCATTTAAAAGAGGACCAAAATCAATTCAGCCAAAGAATAATTGATAATCGCTCATTCTTCATAAAAGTTACAGATCTAAAGATTGATAATTCTAAAGAAAATGTAATAATTCAAGAAGCGGGGCAGTTCTCAACTAGCGAAACTAATACAATAAACGTTTCATAGGGTGTATCATAAAAATAGCAGGATAAGTATATTCAGTATATAAGGAGAACATATGATACGGGATCGGCATCATTTTCACTTCTTCAGAAGGGCATGTTCGGTTTTGACATGCGTTTTTCTTTTCTCGTGCCTTCTTACCCAGAGAGTCTATGCGCAAGAGGAGACGGAAGAGGAGACGTTCACGTCCGAAAAGGTCGGGGAAGGCGTCTACTATACCCTTTATGAGAATTCCGACGGAACAAGCACCCTGGATTACTATGCTGGTCCGATCAGATACGAGGACGAGGACAGCGAGCTTCACGATATCGATCTGAGTCTGGTATCTAAAGGCGAGGATTCGTACACGGCGGCAAGCACGAAGGCCAGGATCAGCTTTCCTGAGTCTTTGAATGATGAAAACGGCATCTCGCTCAGCAGCGGCGGAAAGACGATCCTCATGTCTCCTTTCTCTGATGCGGATGAGGAAGGGCAGGAAGACGGCAGATCCGCAATGTCGCTTGAAAGGGAGGATGTCAGCAGGAATGCGATCACCTATCGTGATGAATCGTCCGATGCCGAATACAGGTACTATGCCGGCAACATGGGAGTCAAGGAGGAGATCATACTCGACGGAAAACCGCTCAGCAATGTCTTTTCCTTTTCTGTTTCCGTAAACGAAGGCCATTTTGAACTGTGCAGCGACGGTTCGGTCGCCATAGGGGATGATGAAGGATCCTTCGCGTACATCAAGGCGCCTAGTCTTACGGATGCGGAGGGAAGAACGGATTACGGCAATGCGGCATACGGCATCTCCGAAGATCAGGGCAGAAACGGCATAATTCTTTCCCTGACCATAGACGAAGACTATCTGGACGCGTGCTCGTATCCGTTGAGGATCGACCCAACCCTGCAGTTTATCGACGAGAACGAGGTCTATGACGCTTATGTGCGCAGTCAGTCTCCGAATCAGAACTACTACAACAGTGCAACTCTTTCGATGCCTTTCGGAAGCGAGGCGGACGGATCGGTATCGCGCACGTACGTCTATTTCGAAGGGCTTCAGGAATTCATATCCGGCATAACGGTCTCGAATGCCGTTTTTAACGCATATCTGGAGACGGTGCCTTCCGTTTCCTCTACGGTCGAGATCCATTCGCCGGAAAGCCCTTGGAGTCCCTCCGCGATAACCTGGAACAGCCAGCCGCTGTTCAGCAGCGTCGTCTACGCCTCCAAGGCCTGCGGCAGCACGGCGCACGCGAAGAAAGACTTCAACATCACCTCCCTGGTACAGGCCTGGGCCCAGGGACTGAAGGACAACTACGGCATCGTGCTGAAATCGGACAGCGAATCATCGGGGACCTACGGCTCCTTCTACGGCTCAAGACAGAGCGAATACGAAAACGAAAAGCCGTATCTGAGCATAACCTATACAGCGCCGATCTCGGCACCTACGCAGATCTCAGTCACGAAGATCAACGAGATGCAGAACTCGGGTACAGCGGACCTCAGCATCTCCTTCAGGAAAGTGAACAACGCCACAGGCTACAAGCTGAAGATCACCGGCGATAACGGAACTATCATCCAGAGGACGCTTACCGGCGAGCTGTCGACGGACGGGAACACAAAAACCTGGAACTCTACCGGAAAGACGGTCTTTGCAGGATACACCGGTTTTCCAAACGATGCGGCAGTCGTGCTGGGAGGCACGACGAACAGGTACTACATAGCCGTCGGCGCATACAATGCGAATTCAACGACCTATTCCGAATACACGGAAGTGGTCTTTTCGGATACGACCCCGCCCAATGCGGTCTCCGGCAGCATCCTTGTTTCTCAAACGGTCACCAACGGCAGCACGGATGTCGATGTGACGTTCGACCAGATCAGCGATCTTCCGCTGCACGGAGCATCGGGGATAGACCATTACCTGGTCAGACTGTGCGGTCCCGGCGGACTGATGATCGCCCAGCAGGAAGTCGAACCGGACACCTCTGTAAGCAGTCTGTCCTGCATCTTCACGGTGGAGAACGGACAGAACAACGCGTATGCCGAGATCAAGGCGTTCGACAGCAACGGCAACAGTCCTGCGATCTATACCAGATCCGCCTCCTTCAACATCATCGATGCAGCGTCGCCTTCCAGACCGGCCGTTTCCCTGAACGCAGCGACCTGGAGCAATTCCTCAAGCGTGACGCTTTCCTGGTCCGGTGTTTACGATCCGACGGACGCGGATCCGAACGTCTACTACAGGCTGTATCAGACCCAGAACGGAAGTGCGGTAATGATAAAAGGCGAGACGCAGATCGGCTGCGGATCGTCCGGCATCGGCAGCATAGTCGTTTCGCCGTACAACGACGGGATGATCGATATCGAAGTCTATGCGAAGGACATGGACGGAAACGCTTCGGAGTCTTCCTGGACGTCCTACTACAAAGATACCGGTTCGCCGACAGTCGACATATCGCCTGCGAACGGTTCCCTGACCGGTGAATACGTCATTTTCTCCGGATCGATCGCCGACGGCTGCGAGCTCGCTTCCTGGAGCATCGAACATGAATCCGCCCCAGGTATCAGGACGACGGTCGCTCAGGGAAGCGAACCCGTTGAGGGGATAATAGCCGTTTTCGATGCCGGAAGCATTCCGGCAAACACAGTCCTTTCCTTCCGTATCACGGCTCAGGACAGCGCGGGGAACGAAACGGAAACAGTTCGTACGTATACAAAAGGCAGCGGTTCGCTCTACGTGGATCCGCAGTTTTCGATAAGCAAGGCCACTGTTACCGGCGGGATCTGGTACATGCAAAGCCAGGTCAATGCGATCACGCTGAGCGGGACGGTACCTCAGGGAACCGCGAAGCTGATCGTCGATCAGAAGGCGATGCCTCTTTCGAGCGAGATCGACATTGACGACCTGAGCGATTCTTCCGACGGAAGCGTTCACTTTCCGTATGTCAGAATATCGGACAGTACCGACGACTATTACAGCGTTCCCGTGTACGGATGCGCAGAACAGGCGCAGGAAACGGTTCCCGCAAGCAATCCGCCGTCTGCCGGTTCAGGCACGTATGTGGCCACCGTTCCCGACAACGGGGATATCGATAGGTTCAGGATCTCGGTATCGCTGTCCGCTTCGTTCCTGCAGCAGTACGGAAGTTCCGCGATCGGCTGTTACGTCGCCAAGGGGAACGGCAGCTTTGTCTCCATTGTTCCGGATACGGACTACTATGTGGATGTACTCTTCAACAATGGAAACGGTCAGAACCCTCTTTCCGATTCGGAAGGCCTCTATACGATAAAGATCACGTATCCTGTAAGCGGCGATCCTGCCGAGCTCTCGGGGCCGATCGATTCGGTTACGTTGACTTCCGTCAAGCTCGTGAAGCTCGATGCGGATCATTTCAGGATCAGGACAGTCGATGTTCCGCAGAATCTCTGCGTGCAGGGAAGCTCCTTCTTCCTCGTTCCGCTGAAATGGGACGGGATCGCCGATCAGAGCGCGCTTTACAGCGTATACAGGGCGCCATACGGAACGGGCGATTACCGCCAGATCGCATCAGGGATCGCCGATTCCTACTACTATGACCGGGAGATCGAATACGGAAGGCAGTTCAGCTACTATGTTACGGCGAACAGGAACGGCAGGGAGTCGGCTCCTTCCAACACGGTAAGCGCCTGGTTCGCGCAGGAAAACGAAGTCAGCAAGCACCTCGGTCTTGAAGAAAACTACAGATATCAGAGCTTTTCCGACGGATACGGAAACGGCTATGTGGAGCTGCACGACGGCAATCTCGTCTACAGCGTCACGGACGGACGGGTCGATTCGTCTCTTTTCTCGCTGGTCGCCAGAAGGACGTACAACTCCAGGTCGACCAGCAGGACGATCCTGGGATACGGATGGGATCTGAGCTTCAATACGTCGATCATGGTGGAATACTCCGGGGGGGAAGAGCAGGCTGTGCTGCTCAAGGACGGAGACGGATCGTTCCATCGTTTCGAGAAGACAAACAGCGGATATGATTCGCCGATCGGCGAAACGCTTTCGCTTGTCTACGATACGGATCATTTCACAGTCGAAAGAGACGACGGGGTCAGCTACGTCTTTGATACCCTCAACAGGCTCTATCAGATGAGGAGCCGTTCGGGAGACTGCATTACCTTCTATTACAACGGACGCGGGAACATTTCAAGAGTCAGCAATTCCTCCGGCCAGGAGATCGCGTTCACCTACTACTCCCAGTCTGACAAGCTGGATCTTCTCTATCGGCTGAGTTTCCCGGACAATACCGTTGTGGAATACGATTACAGCGGCGGAAGGCTGATCTCCGTGACGGAATCCCTGACGACGTATACTGCAGGGACCGCCAACGGCGCCCTTGCGGTAACGAGCAGCTATGCGTATACAGACGGGCTGCTGAGCCTGCTTCAGGTGCCGGGTGCCGGCGGAGGAAACAACCTCACCGAACTGGAATTCGCATATGACGGAGACAGGATAGCGGAGATCCTCTTCCCGGATGATCAGAAGATGGAGTTTGGGTATCAGGGTCTGAGCAGAACGGTAAGCAGCCGGATCGGTGAAGCGGTATTTTCGACCTCCTCTCTCCAGTACGGCAATGACGGACTGTGCGCAAACACGACCGATTCTCTTGGCAATACCATCTACTATGCCTATGATGCCGCGCAGAACATCACGTCCATCTGCTATGACGAACAGTACTATGACTCCGGCGGCACGATCCAGAGCAGGCAGATCTGCTACGGCTTTGAATACGACTCCCTGCACAATCTGATTTCCGCAACCGATCCCATGGGCAATGAAACGGAATACGTATACGCAGACAGCCACAATCCATACAGCGTCACCAGATCGATCATACCGCAGAACGAACAATCCGACATCATAACGGATTACACATATGACAGCCAGACCGGCAATCTGCTTTCGACTTCCGATGCCTTGAGCAGGATCGCCGAGTTCGAATACGATACGCAGAAGCCGTATCTGCTGACTTCCTCAACTGATGAATACGGCAGTGAGACGACCTATCAGTACGACGCGTACGGCAGAGTGGTCAGTTCCTCTCTGGAACTCGACAGCGAAACGTACATCACCTCGACGATCGGTCTGTATGATCCGATGGGAAGACCCTTACAGACGAGCGATCCGAAAGGCAACAGCAGCTATTTTCAGTACGACGAGAAGGGAAACATCGTCACATACAGGGACGTCAGCCGCTTCACCTTTTACGAGTACTATCCTAACAGCACGGTCAAGAGAGTGACCGACAACCTCGGCACGTATACGACCTATTATTACGATTCCCGGAACAGACCGGTCAGGATCACCGTGAACCAGTCAACAAACGAGCTGAATCATGAAACGCTGTACAGCTATGAATACGTGACCCTGAACGGATCTCTGGTCTACAAGGTCACGGCATCGGAAAAGGAAGGAAACAACACCGTGGTCTCCTGCATCGATTATTTCAACAGTGCAGGCGAACTGATCAGGGAAGAGAAGGAAGGAAAGACCACTGTGGCGGAATACAACGCCAGAGGGGACGTAATGAAGATCACCGGCAGCAACGGCACATCCGTTCTGTATTCCTACGATCCAAATGGAAACGTCCTGAAGACCATCGTCAAGGGCACCAGCAACGGCACCATCTCTACGGAAAGCGCCTACGACTATGTCGGAAACGTGATCTCCTCCACTGACGGCAACGGCAACGTCACGACCTATCGCTACGACCTGCTCAACAGACTGACAGCCCTTATCGAGGGGAACGGATCGGTCACGACGACCTACTCCTACGGCAACACCGCCGTCAGCGACAGGATCCTGAACTACTATACCGATCCCAATGGCTTAGTCTACGAGACCTACATCGACAGGGCGGGAAGAACGGTAAGGGAAAGACGGGTCGGAAGCGACTCTCTTTCGATGCAGACCCGCTATTCCTACGACGCCAATTCCAACCTTCTGGCTCTCACCAACAACGACGATTCGCAGATCCTGTATACGTACGACGCATACGACCAGCTGCTGAGAGAGACTAGATCGGATTCCTATACCGCATATACCTACGACGGCATCGGAAGGCTGACCGCTATGGCCGACTACGACGGTAACGATACCCTGATCTACGGGACTGACGTATCCTATAGCTACGATTCACTCGGAAGGGCGGTACAGTACGTCCAGTCAGGGGAAGCGATCGACTACGCCTACACTCCTACCGGTCTGGTCGAATCGATCTCCTATGGAAACCACAGCAATACGGCAATCTCTTCCACCGGAAAGGAGATCATCCGCTATTCCTATGATTCCGACAGCCGGCTCTCGTCGATCTATCTGGATCAGACCGACAGCAATGATCAGCTTATCAACGAATATCAGGTCGCGGTCTACACGTACAACAGCAACGGCACCCTGAAGAAAAGAAAGATCTACAGGAACTTCCTCAACGCCAGCGCCACCAACGTCACGGCTTCCTATTCCTACGACGAATTCGGCAGGACGAAGCAGATCGGCTACAGCGACACCGGAAACGACAGAGAACTGTATACCTACACCTACGATTCCAACTCCAACATCGTCAAGGAGATCATCAACAGCGACTACCTGAACAAGGTCATCGTAAACAGGTATACCTACGATTCCCTCAACAGGCTGATCCAGGCCGTGCAGTCCTGCGACATGAACTCGACCACCTCCTATCTCTACGACGATGCGGGAAACAGGATACAGAAAACGAAGGACAGCCTGGTGACCACATACACCTACAACTCCCTCAACCAGCTCACCTCAAGCACCGAGGAAGTCAAATACAAAAGTAGGACCTACAACGTCTCCTCTACCTATACCTACAGCGCAAACGGATCGCTGTCCTCGGTATCGGAAACGGGAAGGCCCGTATCCTCCTACCAGGAGACGAGCCAGTACTACCCTCAGGGCTTCACCCTGGTGGGGGACTTCCTGCTCGATACGGATACTTCCTATATCTACGACGACAGGCAAAGGCTGATCGAAACGCAAAGAAGCGCCGATCTCTCCGGCACCATGACCTCCTACACCGTCAACGGCTCCTCCCATAACAAGACCCTTCAGATCGACGACACGATCTCCTCTAGCGAAGGCACATACACCTACGACGGAAGCGGCCGCAGAACGGCAAGGACGGTAAGCACCCTGTTCTACGACATCACGGAAGACCAGGTAAGCACCTATGCGGCATCGATCGTCAGGAAGTACTGCTACACGGGAGACACCATCCTGTTTGAATCGGATTCCTCGGGAAACAAGCTCATCGAGAACATACCTGACCCTTACGGCACCACCCTGATGTCCTACCGGTACACCTCTTCCAACACCTCGGACTGGTTCACCTTCAACACCGACATCCGGGGATCGATCACCTCCATAATCAAGCACAACGGATACAAGGCCAACAACTACGTCTACGACGAATACGGCAACATCATCATCGTAAGCAGCAGTACCTTCTTCAACGAAGAGACCTACACGGGAGCCAAACTGGATACGGATACGGGCCTGTACTACATGAACGCCAGGTACTACGATCCGTCATTAGGCGTATTCCTGTCAAACGATACGTATAAAGGTTCCATCTATTCCTCCATCACCCACAACCTCTACTCCTATGCGGGAAACAACCCTGTCAGCTTCATCGATCCTACGGGACACTACCTGGTAAGCGTCATCGACGGGGAGACGGGAACAGGGACTGTGACGCCGGAACCGGCAAAGGGAGGAAACGGTCCGGAGATCTCCGTAAATCCTTATCCATACAGTAACGGGCCTTATGGAGTACCCTCGTACGCAATAAGCTCTGGGATTACTCTTCGGGAAACGATATCTAATGAAAAGTATGATTATGTGATAGGCAATTACAGCTTTTCTTCATTGGATCTGGTTTCTGAAGCTTTTTCATTGGGAGTAGATATTCTGATCTTTTACGGAGCACTATCATCAGGTGCTGTGATCTATCCTATTGTGTTCGGCGTTGCCGCTGACTTCTATCAGCAGGTTGTGAGAGGAGAGAATCCAGTCAATGCTGCCGCAAAATCTGGAGTGCACGCGGCAATTGGAGAAGGTGTTGAAAAAACAATGAATCAAACTATTAGTTTATTAAGGAATGCTTTTTTCTTAACTTCATATTCAACACCATCTTTATTAAGTGCAATTGTTAGTGATATTGGAGAGATAGCAATAACAAATATCTTATATAATGTATTTGATGAAAGAGTAAAGAATATACAACTTTCATATGATTTTGATTATTACGATCCGGTTTATAAATCTTCATATGGATATTAGACCAACAAAAGAGATAGAAACAGGCAAAAAATGGAACTAAACAATACGGTTTATATATGTGCTTTAGAAAAAAAAGATAATCACTTTATGTGGTATTTTTTTGATTTAAAAGAAAAAAGGTTGTATAAAATCCATTCAAGCAAGCGAGATGAAATATCAGACCATATGTTTAGCGACAGGTTCCGGAATTTCATATTGAAAAAAAGATCCGCACTTCTTGGATGCCTGCTGTTAAGGCGAATGAGCGGTTTCTTCAATTCTCTTCCAAGAGATCCGTCATCTATAAACTTATACATAACGATTGATATCATAGTCATTTTCCTTGTTATTCTTTTTGTTCACTATATTTCAGTAAAACCTATGCCGGAAATAAAGAAAAATTCAGAAATCGTTGAGGCAGATTACAAGCAGATCAGGGAATACTATATAACAGGCGACAAGCCTAGAATTGCAATAATGCTGATAGAGTGCTTTCTGTTCTATCTTGCCTACTATTCCATCAGCCGATTCTTCATGAAAGGAAGGATGGACTGGATCTATGAGTTGCCTTCTCTGGTCTTGATTTCATCTTGGAGTATTATCCCTTGTCTGCCTCATAACATACTAAGACTTCACCTCTATCTGTGGAAAGAAGCCAGAAAGGAGAAGAAATGATCTATCCGTACTACCGTTTATGCGATACTGACGAGGAAGAGGGACACTGCTGGTATTTCTATGACTTCACGGATCATACGGTGTTCAGGACACAGGACGAAAGAGCCGACCTGCACAAAGAAGCCGTCAACGAGGAAAGAAACACTACCGTTAGGAATGTCATCCTTGCAGCGGCGGTCTGCTTTGTCCTTGCCCTGGTGTTTATTACGGCCTGGGCATATCTTGGAGGGATCAACTACTACTATCCGGACTACTCTTCCTTCCGGTTCTGGCAATGGCTTGTTGAACAGCTGATCGTCATCGCCGTTTCTGTCCTGATCTGGTTTTACATCGAGTCTGAAAAGAGAAAGAAGGTCATGATGGAGATAAAGGACGAAGCCGTGAAGCTTGATCCGGACAGGGATGAGCTGCGAAGGCTGTACGAGCAGGGGAAAGGCTCAGAATATCTCAAGAGGGATCTGCTCGGAGTGACGCTCTCATGCCTGTACTATGCGTTTGTTGCCTATCAATGCCGCTGGTGGATCCTTCTGATCTACACGCTTCCTGTCGTGCTTTGCGCCTTCCTCAAGGTGAACATGGATTCCCTGCCTTCCGCTTCAGGAAGGATACTCAAACTGACAGGTCCGGGAAACGCCAGCGGATCCGGGGAACAGGAAAAACAGAAGCCGGAGAGGCATCCGATCGGAAAGGGCGGGATCTCCTATGTTCTGGCGCAGCTGAACACTGTCCTCAGTCTGATCCTGGGAGCATATCCCCGCATGATCTGGCTCATTCCCGTGATTTCTATTGCGGGCATCATCCTTGGCCATCTGGGAAGAAGGGAGGAGGATGAATATGTCACTTCCTTCATAGGACTTGTCCTGAACCGCATCCTCCTTACTAACTTCATACTGGCAATCATCATCTGAACAAAAAAAGCTTAGCTTGGACTGAATGGAATAATCTCCTTTTTTGAACAAGCAGAATTATTCTATGGGGTACTGATCATGTTGGATTACAATTACTTTTTCCTGTGCGATATTGAAAAGAAAGGGAAACCCGAAGAGAAGGACGTATACTTTTATGATCTTTCCGATGACACCGTATTCGTAACGGACGATCCGGAGATATACAATAAT
>JAFRJA010000175.1 GCA_017432545.1 Erysipelotrichaceae bacterium | reverse complement strand
ATTGCAGGTTCATCTGTTTCTTCATCGCAAAGTGCTTCCGCTTCATTGAAATGAAGGTCAAGGCTGAGCTGGACATTGAGCGATGAAGCTGTCTCTGCTTTATTTGAAAAGGATCTGGAGTTCATGAGCTTTATCTGTTCCAAGAGAAGATTCATGTTTTCGCTCAGCTGATCAACTGTTCCCTGTAAGCTTAAAACCATTTCCACCAGGATCTTCTTGTCAAGATTAATGAGCTCTTCTTCCTTCATTTTCAAAGCTTCCATACCTTATGTATAACCTATAGAAAAGACTATTTCAATAGGTCTAAATTGTGGAAAACTTCAAAATTATGAAGCGCTTTAGACAGTCCTTCCCTCATTCAGAAAAGCGGCTTAAAGCCATATAAAAACACCGTAGGAAGCGAAGATGATCGCCTTTGAAATCTGAATCATCTTCGCTTTTGCGGTGCTTATATCTGATATATTCAGGTCATTTATGAAATCATTTTGTGGAAAACTTTTTTACTCATAACGTTCATATGAAACCTTATGTATCAAGGGATCAATGGTGAGTCCTTTCATGAGCAGCTCATACTGCCCTCTGGTGATGTTTCTTAATTCTTCTTTGTTTCTGGGCCAGCAGAATCTTCCTTTCTCAATGCGCTTATACAGCAGTAAGAAGCCATCACCTTCCCATAGTAAGCCTTTGATCCGATCTGACTTTCTGCCGCAGAACAGGAACAGTGTTCCTTCATCAAAGGGATCAAGATGGAATCTGCTTTGAATGATGGAAGCGAAGCCGTCTATTCCGTTTCTAAGATCTGTATATCCGGCAGCGATATAAGTCTTCTTTATTCCAAAGCCTTCCTTAAACATGAGATGCCGCCTTTAATAACCTGATCAGAAAGGAATCAGAGACAAGTTCATCGATCACTATCCTGGTGTTTCCGATGATAAGTGTTACGTTTTCCTTATTTCTGTTATTTGTGAAATCCTGATCGACCTCAAGAAAATCGGCTGTCTGAAGATCTTCATCAGTGATGATCCCTTCATTCATCGCTTTTATGATCAGTTCAGATGATATGATCCGATGATAATACCAGTAGCTCTTTTCACTGATACCGTTGTCTTCACACCATTTGGGTATGGTGATACCCAGTTCTTTTGTCTCTTTCTTACATTTCGCAATAATTGAAGCCCATTTGGCTCTTCTGATATCCCTGGCCTTTATTGGCTTGTTTTCTGTTGAAACAGAAATAACTTCGCTGTTAACCGTATCAGCCATATCAACCGCTTCATCCATATTTGATCACCCCCGTTACTCTAAAGAATCCAGATTCTCTCACCTCAATTCTCCAGAAAACCTAAAGGATTCCACAAGGTACGAGTTATTGGGCGGTTACAAATATAATATTACTGTTACTTTCCAATCTTATTTAGAAATAATGTCTTAATTACAAATATCTATAAATGTTTTTTATGGGAATCGATTTTTCTTCTTTCAAAAAGCATCTCAATAATAACTTTTTCAGCGAAATTTTTAATAGATCGTGATAAGTCAAATTATGAAGCTCGCATCTTTTCTGTTTCTCTGACGGCGATCTCGTTTAAAAGTGCTATGGTTTTATGAAGATCATCTTCTGTAGTGTTGGCGTTTATAATACACATCCTTAGAGTTTTCTTTCCTCTTAATGTCGTTGTGACGATATACGCAAATCCGCTTTCAATAATCTCTTTGGAAATACGATCGGTTAAGGTGTTGATTTGTTCATCTGAAAATCCTTCAGGCTCGTAACGGAAATTGATCGTACCACATGATGGTTCTGAAATGATTTTCCACCAAGGTAATTTCTTCAGATCCTTTTTTACAAGATTGGCATTGAAAAAAGAATACTCGATCAGTTCCGCTAACATATTTGTACCTGTAGCCTGAATGGTATACCACAACTTAATAGCACGATGAGGTCTTGACATTTCCGGTCCAAGATCCCAGCTGTCATTATGTTCGCTGGAATTCACATCTGCCAGATACTCAGGGTGTTCAGTAAAAGAATTCAAAAGAGTAGATTTGTCTTTTACAACCAATGTGCTGCAGCTATATGTCTGCATAAGCCATTTATGTGTATCCCAAGACAATGAATCGGATAATTCAACGCCTTTAGCGAGATTGCGATAGATTGGTGATATCAATATGGAAGCACCAAATGCACCATCAATATGAAACCAAAGGTTATATTTCTTGGCAATTTTACCCATCTCATCCAGCGGGTCGATACTTCCTGTGTTTGTAGTGCCAATATTGCCGATAATGGCAAACGGCCTTTTCCCCGCAGCCAGATCTCTAACAATCGCTTCTTCCAAAAGATCGGTTCTGATCACGAATCTGTCATCGGTAGGTATCTTTACAATCTGATCATTTCTAAAGCCAATGATCCTTAGGCCTTTCTCGTTTGAACTATGCGTCTGGTCAGAGAAATAAACCATGCCTTTTGAAAACTCTTCAGGAGTAAGCCTCGAATCTCTTGCCGCAACCATTGCGCTCATGTTTGCCATGGAACCACCGGATAGAAATACACCTCCGACTTTATCACTGCCATATCCGGCACAGCTTCCCATCCACTTAACCAGCTTTTCTTCTATAAGCCCGGCACAAGGAGCTAATTCCCAACCACCAGCATGGACATTATAAATGTCTGTAAGGATACTGCCTGCCAATGAGTAAGGCGATACGGCAGAAGCTACAAAGGAATAAAACCGGGGATGCTGTATCAACATAGCGTGTTCAAAGACGTCATCTACCAGTTCCCTTGCTACTTCGAGAGAATCTCTGCCATGGGCCGGAATATCCATGGCTTCAATTCTGTTTAATATCTCCTGATCCGGTTTGTTGAATATAGGCAATTCCCTGATCTGGGCATTTTTTTCAATATGTCTTTTTAAAAATTCGCTTATTTGTTTTTCCTCGTTTTCATAACCCTTTTTAACAATGTTATCGTACTTCAGCCAATCAAACATAAAACATTCCTTTCCAAAAGCACCACATCTTTCTAATCAATTTATGCGCGCAAGCTTTAGATATTCAGACCTTCTTGCACAGATATTTATTTAGTGAAAGCTTTTAAAATTACTTTCTCTTCCAATTTAATAAAAATATTATACGATATCAGCATGAACAAACAATTATATGACTTTTCTGGTAAATTATATTTAAAAAACATAGTAAATTGGTTTCTCAATAACGGCATTTCGTAAAAAAGAAGTTTTAAAAAATAATTAATCAAGAACAGTACATAACAATGTATTCACTAAGCAATAAAACCACTCTTAATGAACCGTAAATATAGAAATCTTCATTTTCCTTTGAACCATAATCGTTTTGAATTTTAAACCATAAAATTTATACTTATTATTACAGGGTAATTTTCGAGGAGGAAAAGATTAATGAAAATCACGACTTTTAACCCGCTGGTTGTAACTGCAAATTCCGATGATCTCATCGGGCTGTTTGAAGAACTCGGTTTTAAAATAACTCACGAAAAGAAGGAGCTTGACAGTGTTGCCAGCAGAGACGTCAGAATGAAAGATGAAAACGGATACCATGTTGATATTGCCCAGGTGGATCAGCTGCCCCGCGATATGACGGAGATCAGAATGAATGTTGATGATTTTGATGAAGCTTACAAGCTGCTTGAATCAAATGGATTCAAAAACACCAGAAATGACGGATCAGTCTCTGAAGACAAGACAGGAAAAGGTGTCGGCATGATCTCGCCGTCAGGTTATATTATTGCGCTTGCTCAGCATATTAAGGAGGAAAATTAACAATATGAAAATCACAAGCTTTAACCCATTGATCGTTACGAAAGACGCAGAAAAAGTAATCGCTCTTTTTGAAGCTCTTGGCTTTGAAAAGCTTCACACCAAGGAAGACATAAGCATTGATAACGTCACGGATACCATCATGGAAGATTCTGACGGACACCGTGTGGATATTTCACAGGGCACTGGCGAATGGACGATGATCAGAATGAATGTGGATAATCTGGAAGAAGCAGTCGCTTTCTTCGAGGCTCACGGATACCACAAGGCAAGACACGAAGCGGCTCGCGATACAGTTGATACCGGTTCATCCAAGTTCAACATCATGGTATCGCCGACCGGAACCATCTTCTCTGTTTCTCAGCATCTTGAGGATTAAATATATATGAAGATTACAGATTGTTATCCGATCTTCTACGCCAACGATATTGAAGCTGAAACCAAGCGTTTCACTGAAGATCTCGGGTTTACCGTTAAACACAGACCACAGATTGAATTCCTGGATTATGTCGTCATGGAAAACGAGAAAGGAAGACGCATCGATCTTGTCTGTTCTCACTTTCCGGCCGACTCTTTCAAGGAAGGCTATCTGGGAATGCGCGCGAATGTCGATAATTATGAAGAAGGCGTTTCTTACTTTGAAGCCCGGGGCTACAGCATATTCGGTACAGCCCACGAGACCGATTCTTCCATTACTGCTTTGCTGACAAAAGGTGATGGCGCGTATCTGGTTCTGTTCCATCATAAGAAAAGCCACTAGTTTTCAGAATTATAAGCAGATACTATTATCACTATCAGTAATGGCAGAGTCAGAAGATTCTGCCGTTATTTTTAGACTGGTTCTGAAATATAATAATAGATACAAGAAGGTCATTCATCCATGAAAAAACACAACCGAAAAATCTTCAGCATACCGATTATTACTATATTGACTCTCTGCTTTCTTTCCGGACTAAACAGCACTATCAAAGCTGAATCTGGAAAAGCCGATCTGAAAACCGGTGAAACATATTTTCTTGGCGATACATTTACATTGAGCGATACGGTATATGTCGTGATCGATGATGAAGAAGGACAGCCTAAACAGTTACCGGCAGGTGAATACACTCTGGCCGCTCAACTGAGCGGAGCTGATTTACAGGTTCTGCAATGGTATATTCCTGTCGAAAGTTCGAGTGATAAGTTTGAACTGCGCCTTGGCTATGAAGACACCGTAAGCAAAGATAAAGTTCCAACAGGTATCAGATGTTCGGGACAGGGGACCCTGGAAGATCCTTATACTTTTGCGCTCGTCTATAATAATTCAAACAGGATAAATACTCAGACGATAATACTGATACTTGTTGTGTTGCTGGCGGTTCTTCTGATTCTGGCATCACCTAAGATCAGGAACAGAACAAAGACTAAGCAGAACTGAGAATATATATTATAAAGATTAAAATTTTAAGTTATTATTTTATTGTATTGGAGGGGGATTATTACTAATGAAGACGATCATCAGAAACGGTATGAAAGCAATTCTTATTGCGTTTATGCTTATGATGCTGCCGGGGATAAATAACAGGGTGCTTGCAAATGAGGAAGAAACAAATGCACCAAAAGACCTTAAGGCAGGTGTTACCTATAACGTAGGTGACATAATAAGAATCAGCAATAATACCGTCTGGGTGAACTCCAGCAATTGGGGTGATACTTCAAAAACAGAAATAAAAGGGAATAGAACATATACTATGCCCCAGCCCAGATTTTCCCCGCCTTATATTGGATATGGTTCCTGGTTTGTTGAAGATTTATTTAAAGATACTGCTGACGATGATGTAGATCTGTATTTTGATAATTATTATATTCAGAAATTTGGAGATAAATATTACTCTACCGGCATCAGGTGTTATTCCGGAGCGGGTACACAAGACGATCCGTACAGATTTGAAATTATACTGGTAGAAATGCCGACTGTCAGCGTGACCATTGACCTCGGAAGCGGGCATGAGGATCTCGCCAAAAAAACAGACAGCGCTGTTACCGATGGCGCAACAGCTATCACAAAGACCTATCCGCTTTTAGATTACAGCGCCGCTACCAAAAAGTGGAAAGACCTTCACGATGATTTAAGTAAGACGGTTACTGATGCGATTGAGGGATCGGATAAGATAGATAATGACCAATATTTGTTTGAGTTTGTACCAAATCCCATCAGTTCTTATTCATCAACAGCAGCTATAACAGCGGATCTGCAGAATTATTATACAAATGACCTTGTAGCAGGAACATCATATACGCTAAATGCCATCTGGCTTAATCCGATTTCGGAAATTTCGATCACCATCGATAATCCTTCCGCAGGTACAGAGATAACATATACCAGAGATGATGCGCTGGATCAGACTCCGGTTCCGTCTTTCAAGTACGACAGCAATCAGTATAACCTGGTGAAAAAATCAATTGATGGTACCGGCGAAAGATATGGAGTTTTCTATGCGGAAAATCTGGAAGATAGTCCTCATTATTATAAAGATAAAGTTATGATGGCAGGCGAATCTTATTCTGTGTACGCTATGCTTGAACCGACATTCGGTTACTTCTTCCCAACAACGGTTAATTTTACTGTAAACGGGGAGAATGTACCGGCTGAAGACGTTCAAAGTTTCAAGAAAGAATATCTGGCTTTCTTCTGTGATATTGAAGCGCTTGCTGTCGAATATAACTGTATAGATGGTTATAATGCCGAATGGCAAAAAGGTTCTTCATCTGGAATTGAATTTGAATTTAGAGGGTCACCAGAAGATAACGCCTTTGCATTAAGACAGGGCATAAAAGTTGATGGTGTAGAGGTGTCAAAAGATAATTACAGCGAAGAAGAAGGTTCATGGATCATAAAACTGGAACCTTCCTATCTGGAAACTTTATCTGAAGGCGATCATGCTCTGACTGCTTTATTTAAAGGCGGTATGAGTTCAACTGTCAAATTCACCATCAGGAAACAGAGCAGCAGTGATGGTGAATCCAGCAAGTCTTCATCAAACGTCTACAGGTTTCCGATAACTGGAATTGAATAAAAAAAAGAATTTCTTATATAGAATAGTGTTGTCTTTGTTCTTGGAGTTTTAAGAATTAATGTTATTAATATATAAATAGAGATTAAGGGGGCCATAATCAATAAACAGACATACAAGAAAAATAATGAATATTATTCTTCCGATACTGATGGCTGTTTGCATATTGCCTGGTTTTAATAAAGCCATTAGTGCTGAAGCTCAGACAAAAGAATTGACTGTTGGTACTACTTATACAAATGGTGACTGGACGATCTATCACCAGAAATTCAATAATGGCTGGCATCTCAGCACGATCGCTGATCCAGGTAAGGGAACCTTCGACTTCAGCAACAATTCCATAACTCAGGATGTTTCCCTGAAGCTTGTCTGGGAAAGTATATTTACACTTACCGCAAATGATTTCAGCATGGGAAAAATGGGCTATTCTATTGAAGGAACTCCAACAGCGAATATATCAACTAGTAAAGATATTTCCATTTTTGAAAACTATAATTAGATTAATAACGATAAACAAGGATTGAAGGGGGATTGTTTTTAATATGGGAAACATAACACAATGGCTGAAAAAGATCCGCAGCAATGAATTCCGCTGGTATGACCACTTTCTTCTGACCGGTTTTGCCTCTCTCGTTCTGGCTCTTTCCGGTCAGGTTCTGGGGCTTTTTATCCAAGGCCTGCTCAAGTGGCTAACTGATGGCGAGGCACCGCTGGCAACGACAGCTATCAGATATTTCGGAACGATCGGCACCTGGATTGTCATGATAGCTTTTCTTCTGATCGTCAGAAGACGCCGTCCGATCCTTAAGGCCATTAGCTCTGAAACCAAAGGCAACACTCTGAAGAATTTCCTGATCGGTCTGGCTATCGGCTTCGGGATGAATTTTTCCTGTGCTCTTGTAGCGATGGCAAACAGAGACATCCACATTCATTTTGATTCTTTTGATCTGTTCGGCTTACTGCTTATGTTCTTTTGTGTCTTTGTCCAGTCTTCAAGTGAAGAAGTCGTCGACAGAGCCTATTACTATCAGTGTCTGCGTAAAGGCTACCGCAGTCCTTTCTTTGCGATCATCATGAATGCCCTGATCTTTTCTCTGATGCATTTCTCTAATCCCGGTTTTACCTTCATGTCTTTTCTGAACATACTGGCTTCCGGGATCATGGCCTCTCTGGCAGTCTATTACTTTGATTCCCTCTGGATGGCTTTTGGTATCCATACGGCCTGGAATTACACTCAGAACATCCTTCTTGGTTTACCGAACAGCGGAGCTGTCGTGCCTTTTTCGCTTTTCAAGCTGGATACTGCTTCCGCGACAAATTCTTTTGCCTACAACGTTGATTTCGGTATCGAAGGAACACTTCTTTCCACGATCCTTCTTTATGTCGTCTGTCTGGCTTTCTTCCTGATCGGCAGAAAGTACGGTCCCAAGTCTCATAACATCTGGAAAGAGGAAATCCGTCCCGTAGAAACAGATAAGAAAGAAGCATCCTCCAAAAGCGAAGCATAATCATTTCTGAAAGTTTATTAAAACTGCTTTTCTGCTGCCTGATTTCTGTCAATGGCTGAAAAGCAGTTTTTCCTAACAATTGTTTTCTTTAATACGGCTCTAAATGATACTTCCGTTTTCGTTATGTTTCTTATTGCTGAGGCAGCGCATGCTTCGGAAGCTTTTTAGGATAGGGGCCTTCCACGGTATAGAAAATTCCCAGTTCGTCAAGCACATCGCAGAAGGCCCTGATATATTTGTCTTTATTTATGATCTGCATGAAGCATACAAATATCCTGTCTCCTGCCGAAGTGACCTCAAGCATTACGTGTCCTTCCACGATCAGGACATATGACTCAATATAGTCTGCTACTTCTCCCCAATCCATCTGGCCGGTATAGTTTACATAGTAGGTCCCGTGACTGGCGTCTTTTCTCAGCGACGGATCGTATTTCTTCATGTATTCTCTCTTGGTTTTGAGACCCTGAACGCCGTCGATCTTTTCATATAATTCGAGTTTTTTCCTGAACTCATGGCAGCTGACGGAAGGATCTGTCTGCAGGATGATCTGGCCTCTGGTCATCGTTCCCGGTTTCTCCATATCCATCTTAAGCTGTTTCCTCGTGTAATCGATATGGACATGGCCCAGAATATCAGAATGCGCATTGGGAAGGTCGATGTCTGCCGAGATACTGTGAGCTATTTCTCCACCGATAACGGCGACTTTATCCGGAAGCAGTTTATCAAGTGCCTTGGCCACGGTAATCAGAAAAAACGAGGCAACACTGGAATCGTTCCTTTAATATAAGACACTAACTCCTGCTGGGAAAAAGTCAGCACACGGTAATTGCTGTTGCGGGCAAAAGGGTTAACAGGCCGTTCATATAGTCGGCAAGCAATATCTTGGGATGTTTGCTTCTGTAGCGGTAGATCGGCTTTTCGGCAGGAAGCATATCCAGGCTCGGTTCATCCGTTTCTCCCTCCAGCAAAGGCTCACCCGGTTTGCGGATGGATGGAGCATACGGTTCAATGCCGTATTTATCTGCCACATACTGCCATACTGTCGTCATGATCCAGGGTTGCAGTCCGCGTCCTCCGCACATCGAATGGGAAATATTGAAATAGATATCTTTTCCTTCGCATTCCAGAAAAAGCAGGTGTTCTTTTACTTCCCTGCTGCCCAGATTCGGAGTCTTTTCCTGCACCGGAAGCACTACAACCTCCTTATCGTTATGTACTCGAACATAAGAACCGTTTTCATCTATCCTGATTTTCACGGCAAAATAAGATATCTTTTTATGGCTTTGTTGAAAGCTGTTTTTAAGATCTCTATATCTACCGTTTCCTTCATTCTCACCTTTGCCCTGACCACAAAGGCAAATCCTTTCTCGTCTTTATATAGCGAATAAGTATCGATACTGTATTTCATGCAAACTCCTTTTTTCTTTTTAAGTATACACTGAAACCGATCTTATCTAATCCGCGTATTCTTTTCAGATTTTTCTTTTCCTGTTTATAAACTCATATCTTCTTTCGCTCATTTCTGGTGATACCAAAACACCATCAGAATGGATTTTAATTTTCTGATTTTTGGCTTTTTCCAGCTTGTTTTTCTGTTTCTGATTTTAAATGTTTCTGATTTTAACTGTTTCTGATTTTAAATTGACTTTGTTAGTAAAAGGGTTATAATGTCATTTATATGAATCGGATCGAACAATTGTGGAAACTGTTTATAGCGACTTTTTCTGTGAGCGCAACGACCAGTGGAGGCCATGCCATTACGGCTGTTTTAAAATCGCTTTTTGTTGAAAAATACAAGTGGCTTGAAGAAGATGAATTCATGAATCTGATCTCGATAGGACAGGCCACCCCGGGTTCTATCGCCATCAATGTTTCAGTCATCCTTGGCTATCGGGTCGCCGGACTTCCGGGAGCGATCGTCACCATGATCGGGACAACGATCCCTCCCTTTGCCTTCATGTTGCTGGTAACGATCTTCTATGAAAAGATCGTAGGCAACCAGACCGTCACTTATTTCATGAGCGGCATGCAGGCCAGCGTTACTGCCTTGCTGCTGTTTGTAACTCTCGAGTCATTCCGCATGAACAAGAAAGACTGCAAGACTGAAGGCTATGTGCTTATGGCCGTTGCTTTTATCTATGCGATGTTTACTGATTTCTCGCTGCTTTTCCTGTTTGTCTTTGCCATGATCGTCACCTATATCAGAACGGTCTATCTTACGAGGTTTTTCCGATGAAGCTGCTTCTGGATATAGTCATAACCTTTATAAAGATCCAACTGCTGTCTTTCGGTGGGGGACACGCCTCGATCCCGGTCGTTCAGAATGAAGTCGTCGAGATCAAGCATTGGATGACGATGCAGGAATTCTCTGACCTTCTGGCAATGGACGAGATCACGCCCGGACCTTTGGCGATCAACTGCGCAACCTTTGTGGGAAAGAAGCTCGCCGGTGTACCGGGATCGATCGCTGCAACAGTGGGATGCATCATTCCATCCTGTGTGATCGCCCTGATCTTTTCCCGGATGTATAAGAAATATCTGTCGAACAGGCTTTTTATCAATGAACTCAGAAGCCTCAGATGTCTGGTTATTGCGCTTCTGGCTGTGACGACTATTTCTTTAGCTCTTGGCTCGATCTATGTCAACAATACTTTGAAGATCTGGAATTCACTGATCTTCCTGCTTTCCTTTTTCCTGCTCTATAAATACAAACCCAATCCGATCTATGTCATTCTGCTCGGTGGGGTGCTGGGCATCATCGGCAGTTTTTTCTGAAACCTGACCGAAGATAGAGTAAGCGATAGTATCCCGTCTCAATATGTATTGCGGGGTACTCACAATCACTTATAATCATAGTGCAAGGAGGTTCGCTTATGACACAGAAATCCGCAAATATATATGCCGGAATTGAACCAGATGTCAAGAAAGAAGCTGAAGATATCCTTTCCTCTTTAGGGATTTCACCGTCTTGCGCCATCAGCATGTTCTATAAACAGATCATTCTGAGAAAAAGGATTCCTTTTGATGTTGTGCTTCAGCAAACAGTTCCTTCAGACATTTCCGCAATGAGTGAAACAGAACTTTCTGCTGAACTTGAAAAAGGAGTCGCAACAATTGAGTGGGAATAATCACGAAAACGCTGGAAACCCGCATGAATACTGGGTTTCTGAAATCTCAAAACAGCGTTCGGCAACGTTTTGGCAACATCTGAAATAACTCCATCGAATAACGAAAAAGAAGAGCTATCTGATTTTGAAAGTCAGGTAGCTCTTTTTCTATGCTTCCGAAAGGTAGGTATTGTAAATGTCAGTCCTTAAGCTTGCCCTTGAATGCTTTGACCAGGGCGTCACTCAGTTCTTGCGATGGCACTTTTGCCGTGATCTGCGTGTCGTCATATCGCGGATAGTAGTAACGCCATTGATCGTAAGAGCAGCTTGCCCAGGTCATGGAACGCTATGGTTTCGAGTGGGAACATTTAGGCACCCATGGGTTGTTCTTCTCAATAAAAACAAATGAAGACGGTAGTTCAGCTCCGGAACGTACAACGTTTGATGCGCAAAAATGGCGCAGTGGATTAGGCGCTTATTTCTTTGGTCAGTGTACTGTTGAAAAAGGTACCGACGGGAAATGGATGTATACTGTGGGACAGGAAGCCATTTCATAACCATTTCATAACACGGGGAGGAAATGCAAACAGTCCGTTTAGAATTATGTGCAATGCACATAAATATGTTGACATTTCCTTTGCGTCGATTATAGTATAGATGAGGAGGTGATACTATGAAGAATGTAAATGTAACTCTTCGTGTTGATGAAGACTTGAAAAAGCAGGCGGAAACCCTCTTCTCCGAACTTGGGCTGAATTTGACGACTGCATTTAATATTTTCCTTAGACAGTCAGTCCGTGAACAGCAGATTCCTTTCCAGGTGAGTAAGAATGTTCCGAATGCGGTCACTCTTGCGGCTATGGATGCAGCAGAAAAAGGAGAGGACCTGTATGGGCCTTTTGACAGCGTTTCTGATCTGATGGAGGCTCTAAATGCTTAAGGTCGAGTTTACTGGACAGTTCAAAAAGGACTATAAGCTCGCCATCAAAAGGGGTTGTGATCCGAAGGAACTGGAAGCAGTCATCACTCTGCTTGTCAATGAACAGCCCCTGCCGGAAAAATACCGAGATCATGCGTTGACGAATTCCCGGACTTATAAGGACATGCGGGAGTGTCACATTGAACCGGACTGGCTTCTTGTGTATAAGGTTCTGAAGGAGACATTGATCCTCTGGCTGATTCGTACCGGCAGCCATAGCGATCTGTTTTAAAGCAGCCATTCCCTGGCAACAATATGGCAACAAAAAATCGGATAGCCCATATCCGATGGAGAATACAGATAATCAAAACACTCTGTACCAAATCGCTCATACAAAACTGTTTAAGTAAAGCTTTGCAGGAGCGAATGGGAATAATCACCAAAATCAAAAAGTCCTTTCTTTAAATAAAGACTTTTTTGATGGTTTCGTTTCCTTTTTGAGAATAAATTGAATTATATGATCAATCCAGACCGGTCATTAAAAAATCTTTCAGCTTGATATGTCTGACGTT
>JAFRJA010000022.1 GCA_017432545.1 Erysipelotrichaceae bacterium | reverse complement strand
ATTAAGTAGCGTAAAGAGTGTAAACTCAATACGGTAGCGGCTAAGTGGATAAGCCTGTAAGAATAAGGCTTCCCTTCGGGGTTGACAATAATAGCAGACTTCTTACGAAGCCCATTGATCTTCAGTCAATGGGAGATTCACTACCGGAAAATGTCTATTCCTATATAGCTCAGGGAAAAGATAAAGCGATCCTGATCGATACCGGTTTTGGCTTGGGCCCATATAAGAGATTTGTCGAAGAAAGACTGAATGACAAGCCATATGAACTGATATTGACACACGGTCATCTTGATCACGTGGGCGGAGCCGCCGATTTTGACAAGGTCTATATGAACGAAAGAGATCTTCCGATCGCCCAAAAACATACCAGCAGGAAAATGCGCAAGCAATTTCTGGAAGGACCGGGAAGAACAGTAAACGAAGAAGATCTTTGCGATGAAAAGAGCGATGGCTATCTGCCTTTAAATGATGGGGATGAGTTTGATCTCGGAGATGAGAAACTGATCATCGTTGATCTTTCCGGTCATACCCCGGGAAGTGTCGGTGTGCTGTTTGAAAAAGAAAGACTGTTGCTGGCGGGTGACGCGTGCTGCTCATTCACCTTATTATTTGGCAATGGCGAATCTCTTTGTATCAGTGAGTATCATGATAATCTGATCAGAGCACTAAAAAACTATGGTGATCGATTTGATGACATGATCTATTCTCATCCGCACAATTACGGTGGCAAGGAAGTGATGAATGAAATGATCGAACTGTGTGATGAGATCCTCCAAGGAAAAGATGATCACATTGAGGGACCGGGTCTTTTTGATGCAGTGACTTATATCGCAAAAAAGACAAATGAAAAAGGCCGGCGCCTTGATGGCAAGATCGCTAACCTTCAGTACACTCAAGATTGTCTTAAATAAAATCTCTTATAGCTTCAACAACTTCATCAAGGTGACGGGTGTAACAGTGATCGTCACCTTTTATTATGACCGGTTTACAGTCTGAATATTTCTTTGCGGCTTCAAGCGATACCGCTAAAGGAACTGCTTCATCTTCATCACCATGGGTGATCAGGACCTTTCCTTTATATCTACTGATCAACTGATCTACATCGATCATCTGTGCAACTCTTAAATAATCGCCATCAAGTTCTTTTTCCGCAAAACACACTTTATCAGGGATATGGACAGGATCGAATTCAAGACCCAGGAAATTTCCGATCTTTGCCCCTTCCACGATATTGATGGCAGGTGACATCGGAATTATGGCTTTGAAATCATCATTCTTCATACCGGCAACGATAATCGTCAGTAAGCCACCTTGGGAATGACCGCAGAGATAAAGATCACTCACATAATCGAGAGTCTTCACATAGCTGATCACATCCAGGGCATTATTGATCCATCTGAACAGATTGTGTTTTGAAAAATCTCCTTCGCTCTGGCCATGACCGTATAATTCAACTCTCAAGGCAGCGATACCTTTTTCCACAAAGGTGTTGGCAGCCGCAATAATATGTTCTTCTTCCATATGCCCGGTCAGGCCATGAAAGACAATGGCGAGCGGACATTTGTCTTCAAACTCAGGAAGTTCCAGTTTGGCATGTAATTTAATATTATCGGAAGGGATATAGAATTCTTTCATGTGCTCCTCCATCTGGTGTATACAGTATTAATAATAAAGAAAAAACCATTTTCAGGTACAATTATTTTAAAGGAACAGAAACATGAAGAAAATAATGATTTTGATTACAGTTATCCTTTTATGTGCCGCTTGTGCTCAGAAAGAAAAAGAGGAAGAAACGATGGAAGATAATAAACATTTATATCTGGTCAGTAAAGTTGATGAATACCGCTACAACAGTGAAGATAACAGCTGGAAGAAGACCAGAGAGACAAAGTACGAATATGAGAATGCTTATCCTGTTTCCATGATCAGAAAGGAAGCCGATAGCGGCGCGGTTATAAAGACCGAGTTCAGCTATACTTTTGAAAATGATATACCGGTCTCGATGGTCAGAAAAGATCTCAACAGTAACAGTGAGACCACGGTCGAATATAATGACGGAAGGGTATACAGGAGCGAATTCTGGGGTTCAGATAAAAACGATCATAAAGTCAAACTTTATCAGTACGCCAATGAAGATGAATACTTTACGCTGGTCTTCCATTCTTCTTTCAACTATATTCCTGAAGAACAGGGAGGCTCCGATTGCGGTGAAGAAGCTGATGAGGTCCTGATCATAAAGAATGAAAAAGGTCTGTTAGAAAAGACCGTCAACCACGGCATATACAGTAACTGGATCGCTGGGGAAGATCGTATCTGGTACAGGTTCAACGGAACATATACGATGGAATATGATGAAGACGGTATCGCTCATTCACCATCAGCTGTATTCAGAGCCGGTCCGCCTAATCGGGAAACAGTCTATGAAGCCGCAAAAGAAAACAGTCTGGTAAAAGAAGTCGTAGAGAAATACAAAAGTGATGATGGCAATTGGGTGGAAACAGTAAAATTAGAGTTCACCTACAGCGACATCGAGGTCGATCCAATCAGATATTCACTGATGATCAATTCTCATGTGGTAGGAGAAGGAAATACTTACTATATCTATAACTGGTATTAAAAAAGGAAAGAAACGATGAGCACAAAGAAACTTGGTTTCGGGACGATGCGTCTTCCTCTTCTTGATAAAGAGGACAGTACCAGTATCGATCTTGAACAATTCAAGCAGATGGTCGACACGTTTATAGAAAGAGGATTTACTTATTTTGATACAGCTTATCCTTATCATCACGAGACATCGGAGCTGGCGGTAAGAGAAGCATTAGTAAAAAGATACCCCAGAGATGCCTATACACTGGCAGATAAGATGCCTTTATTGAAAGTAGAGTCGGTTGCTGACTATCCGCGCTTATTCAATGAACAACTGGAAAAGTGCGGCGTCGAATACTTTGATTATTATCTCTTGCATAATCTGGGTAAAGACCGTTATATCCCGACGCAGGAATTCGATGGTTTCGGTTTTATCAGAAAACTGAAAGAAGAAGGCAGAGTCAGAAAGATCGGTTTCTCTTTCCATGATGATCCCGAAACACTGGAAAGGATCCTGAATGATCATCCGGAAGTTGATTTCGTACAGCTGCAGATAAACTATCTGGACTGGGATTCGGCAGTTGCCCAATCAGGTAAGTGTTATGAGATGGCGCAAAGACATGGCAAGAAGGTCGTAGTCATGGAACCGGTCAAAGGCGGCACCCTGGCAAGGCTTCCTGATGAAGCGATGAAATGTTTCAGAGAATTCTATAAGGATGATCGTGTATCGCCGGCATCTTTGGCGATCAGATATGCTGCTTCATTAGATGATGTAATGATGGTTTTAAGTGGTATGAGTTCTTATGAACAGCTTGAGGATAACACCTCGTTCATGAAAGAATTCAAACCATTAACGAAAGAAGAAAGGGTACTGGTCGATAAGATAACGCAGATCTTAAAAAGTACGATCAGAGTCCCGTGTACGGGCTGTCAGTATTGTACTGAGGTCTGTCCGATGAACATCAACATTCCTGCCTATTTCGGTTTATTGAATCTACACGCCGTGACTGGTCAGAAATCAAACATGTATTATGAGCGCTATGCGTTGAACAGAGGCAAAGCTTCAGATTGTCTCAAATGCGGCCTATGTGAAGGCAACTGTCCGCAGCACATCGAAATACGTCAATTCCTGGAAGAGTTCAAAGGACTTTACGAAAACGGATAAATAATTGTCACAGGTGAATTACTGTAAGTATATATAATGTAAAAGAGTTAAGGTTATTAGCCGACCAATTGACACTCCCCATGCCTGAAGGCAGGGGATTCTTGCTTCAACCACCACTGCGTTCTGTAGAACGTCTTACACGGTGTCCACAAGCGTAGCCTTACGGCTGTTCCCGTGTGTCCCACGGTACTATGCATTGCTCAGGATGCAAATATCGCTAAGCCTTTGTTTAGTATGTTGGTTGCCGCATTTTTGTCTCTATTGTGACGACTTCCACATTTAGGACAATCCCACTCACGAACTGAAAGATTTTTTATCAGTGAATTCTGATATCCGCAGCACGAACAAGTCTGACTACTTGGATAGAAGGTCGGCACTTTCACAACGATACCGCCGTGTTCAGCTGTTTTGTATTCAAGTTGACGGAAGAACTCTGACCATGAAACATCAGAAATTGCCTTGGCAAGATGACGATTACGAAGCATTCCCTTCACATTTAAATCCTCAATACACACCACTTGGTTTTCGTTAGCGAGTTTTAAGGACTGCTTATGCAGAAAGTCGCTTCGGATATTTGCTACCTTCTCGTGTTCTTTAGCGAGGCAAATTCGTTGCTTATTAGAATTTTTAGAACCTTTCTGTTTACGGGAAAGTCTACGCTGCTCACGAATGAGTCTTTTCTCGTGTTTGCGATAGGTCTTTGGATTAGCGATTGTGTTACCGTTGCTGTCAGTATAGAATTCCTTAATCCCGACATCAATGCCGACTGTGCAACCATTATTAGAAAGAGTAGTATCTGCAATCTCAACACAAAGCGAGATATAATACTTTCCACTTGCAGATCTTGAAATTGTCGCATTAAGAATCCGACCATCAAAATCTTTAAGGCCTTTGAATTTAACAAACCCAACCTTGGGAATCCTGATAGTTCTTTCAACTATGCGAATACCATTGCCCTGATTTCTTGTGCGGTAAGACTGTTTGCTGTGCTTAGAGTGAAACTTCGGAAATTTTGCTTTTCCTTTGAAAAAGTTCTGGTATGCCCTATCAAGATTGCGAAGAGCTTCTTGCAAAGCCATGCTGTCAACCTCGTTAAGCCAAAGATGATCTTTATCTCCCTTGATGGATGTAAGCATATTTGCGGTTTTGCTATATGTAAGAGATACGCCGTCTTCCTTATATGCACGAACACGCTCTGCAAGAAAAAAATTGTATGTAAAACGACAAGAACCAAATGTCCTGTTCAGGATAGTCTGTTGTTCTGTAGTCGGGTAGATCCTGGCTTTATATCCCTTTTGCATATTATCTCTTTCTTTGGGAAGTCTTCTGGCTTTCAATATATTGTTTGATGACAGAAAGCGGAGCACCGCCAACTGTTGAAACAAAGTAACTGTTTGTCCAAAGGGTAGGAAGTTTCGTTGTTAAGTGTTTAAACTCAGATCGCAGAACACGAGACGTTCTGCCCTTGATAGTCTTTACAGCTTTATGTATCCCAAATTGAGGGTCAACCTCAAGCAGCAGATGCACATGGTCAGGCATGACTTCCATCTCAAGTAAGTCAATGTCAAGTTCCTCGCAAACAGTTTGAACAAGTTCCTTAAATCTTGTTTCTACATCGCCAAAAAGAACTTTTCGTCTGTATTTTGGGCACCATACTACATGGTACTTGCAACTATATATGACGTTATTGTTGCTCCTATATTTCATACATGTATTATACTACAAATAGCTATCTAATACAAGAGATTTTAAAGAACACCGCTACATCCCCATAGCTGAAGCAAGGGATATTGCGGTGAGATTTAGATAAAAGAATAAGCTTAGAAGAACTGGAAAGGATCGCCGGAGGAGTCGGTACCGGTGAAATGTTCAACTTCTCAATGGATGTTTTCCGTAAGGGTGAAAAGGTCGACTGGGTACCTTGTACCGGCAGAGAGGGAACACCATCAAAGTCCTTAAGAGCCTGTATCCATTTCCAGCAGAGTGTACCCATGGAAAGTGTACACATCTATCTGCCTGATGGAAGTGAACTCGACTATGATCTGAGTTTTGCGAAAAACGGTATCTGTGAAGGTGTAGTACTTAAAGTTATCATCGAGGAATAAGGGCTGTTCATTCAGCCTTTTTATATGGATTTCTGATTAGACTCCATTTGCCTTCCGGTTTACGCAGTTCAAGACTCGAGACGTTTTTGTTGTATTCATAGAAAAAGACATCAATGATCTTCTTATCAGCTAATTCAACTTTGACGATCTTGCGGATGTACAGATCGCCTTCATCTTCATATTCATCAAACAGTTTCAGCTGTTCATCGTTAACCGCATATACTTCGCCTTCAACTTTAAAACCTTTTAAAGGTACAGCTGCCGGATATAAACCGACCTCATAGATGGCATAATCATAAAGAGTGGCCTCATCCACAAATTCACATGCGCCGAATTTTCCATAAGCTGGCTGGCCTTTCATCAAGGTGCCATAAGTAAATACCAGGTGTTTCATTTTATTCTCCGTCTCTACAAAAACATTATAAGATACCTGTGGACTTCATATAGTTCAGACACATCCGGGCTTAAAGATCCATAAGTTTTAAAATATGAATTTTAATGTTAGGATAAAGATAGAAAATGATCGGAATATAGCGCAGCTTGGTAGCGTGCTTGAATGGGGTTCAAGAGGTCTCGGGTTCAAATCCCGATATTCCGACCATTTTTTATTAGCTGAAACAGAAAGGAAAAGATCATGATAACTGATTCATTTGACCTGTCACCCGCCAAGATCAATCCGAAAATCAATGAAGATGCACCGAAAGTCGAAGCTGCGATACTGACCTTTTCCCATGAGATAGAAAGATATGTAGTGGAAAACTATGACTGTGAAAAAATCGGCGAATTAAAGATGGGCCATGGTTCTACTTCGGTCTTTGTTTTTGAATATAACGGAAAGAAGTATGGTTTCTTCAAGACCTGGGTCGGAGCACCTGCCTGTGTGGCGACGATCGAAGAACTGGGAATGATACTGAACACCAAGAAGATCATTCATTTTGGCGGAGCGGGATGTCTCGATAAAGAAATTGCCCGAGGCAAGGTCATGGTTCCGACCGAGGCTTACAGAGACGAGGGGACTTCATATCATTACGCCAAAGCGGCAGACTATATCACCATAAAGAATTCAAATATTGTTGAAGAGTATATAAAAGAAAACGGGATCCCTTATGTCTTGGGAAAGACCTGGACCACTGATGCGTTCTACAGAGAAACTTTAAACAACTTTGAAAAACACAAAGCTGATGGCTGTATTTCCGTCGAAATGGAAGGAGCGGCTGTGCAAGCCGTATGTGATTTCAAAGGACTTGAAGTGTATATGTTTTTTACCGGTGGCGATCTTTTGGATGCACCGGAGTGGACTATCAGAAAAGAAAAAGGTCAGATCAGGCATACCCAACACGATCCGAACCATTTTGAAATCGCTCTTGGATTGGCAGATTTTGTAAGTCAGAAATAATACAGATAATATCGGTTGAATTATAATTTCGATAGGATTATAGTAAAATCAATAAAGGACGGCGAAAGAAACCGAATTATGAAAAATTACAGAAATATGAATTGTTGTTGTATCTGTCATAACCCGGATAGCCGTCTGGATTGTTTTAAGATATAACAGTTCATTATAGACTAAGTCTTTGCGTGCTATCCGGGTGTTGTCATGAACCCGGTTTTTATTTGTCGTAAACAAAAAAGAAAGAAGAGGAAAATATATGTCAAACATTAAAAAAAACCAACGCAACTGAACTGATTGGAAATACACCGTTACTGGAACTGGTACATCTGGAAAAGAAATATGAGCTCAAGGCCAAACTGTTAGGGAAGATGGAATATCTCAATGCGACGGGATCGGTCAAAGACCGTATTGCCAAAGCGATGATCGAAGACGCTGAAGCAAGAGGCATCCTGAAGGAAGGTTCGGTCATCATTGAACCGACTTCCGGCAACACCGGTATAGGTCTGGCTTCGGTTGGTACTTCAAAGGGATACAGAGTAATTATTGTAATGCCGGAAACTTTCTCGGTCGAAAGAAGAAAACTGATCAAGGCTTATGGAGCAGAGATCGTTTTATCAGAAGGTGCCAAGGGAATGAAGGGGGCGATCGCCAAAGCCAATGAACTGGCGGAAGAAATTCCTAACGCTTTCATCCCGGCCCAGTTCGATAACCCGGCTAACTGGAAGGCTCATTATGATACGACCGGTCCGGAGATCTATAAAGACACTGATGGAAAAGTTGATTTCCTGGTCGCTGGTGTTGGAACAGGCGGTACGATCACCGGTACAGGCAAGTATCTGAAGGAAAAGAATCCGGATATCAAAGTCGTAGCAGTTGAACCGGCATCTTCACCGGTATTATCAGGTGGTCATCCCGGTCCGCATAAGATCCAGGGTATCGGGGCCGGCTTTGTGCCAGCTGTTTTGGATACTTCTGTATATGATGAAATAATAACTGTTGAAAATGATGATGCGCTTAAAACAGGTGCTGAGTTTGGTAAGACCGAAGGAGTACTGGTCGGCATTTCGGCCGGAGCAGCTTTATGGGCGGGAATTAAGCTGGCTGAAAGAGAAGAGAATGCCGGTAAGAATATCGTCATCATCCTGCCGGATTCCGGTGACAGATACCTTTCAACTGCTTTATTTGGAGAAGAGTAATGGCCGATAATCTGCAGATACTGAAACAGATCACCGATAATTACGACGGGTTCAATAACCGCGACAGTTTTTCACTGGACAAGTATAAGATACGCCGTCTGGTCAATGATCTTCTGATCCTGTTTTTCCCGAAGTATTTTGACCACTGGGACAATGATGAGAAGACTTTTGAAAGGATCAGGAAGGATCTGGAAGATGAGATAAAGAAGGTCGATGTCAACTATCTGGAGATAACCGGCAAATTCATAAACAGATTGCCGGATATCCAGCAGAAACTTTTCAAGGATATCCAGGCCATCTATGACGGTGATCCTTCAGCCAAGACCTACTCTGAGATCGTCTTGTCTTTCCCAGGCTTTCTCGCCGTCTTCATGTATCGTATCGCTCATGAGCTTTATGAACTGTATGTGCCGATCATTCCGCGTGTGATCTGTGAATACGCCCATCGGGAGACCGGGATCGACATCAACCCCGGTGCAAAGATCGGAGAATACTTCTGTATCGATCATGGAACAGGTATCGTGATCGGTGAAACGGCTGTGGTCGGTGATCATGTGCGCATGTATCATGGGGTAACCTTGGGTGTCAGAAGTTTCCGCAAGGATGCGGAAGGCAATCTGATCAAAGGAGGCAAGAGACATCCTAATGTAGGCAATAACGTCATCATCTACGCAAATGCGACGATCTTAGGTGGTGATACCTATATCGAAGATGGTTCGGTCATCCCGGCTAATTCACTGATAATGAGTACACCGGAAAAATATAATCTGTAGAAAAAAAGAGTGAAGATTTAACACAGTCTTCGCTTTTTGTTTGTGTGATAATAGAGATAATAACTATATAGTCACTTATGAAAGACATAATCAGAAAGATATCGTTATTAATAATTCTTGTTTCTCTTTGTATCGGCCTTGTCTCGTGTAACAGAAGCGGAAAGGCCAACGTACCGAAATATCTGACCTACGCCAACATGAGCGCAGAAGAGATCGTTTCTTCTCTGACTTTGGAACAGAAAGCATATCAGATGGTCCAGCCGGCCAACTACAATACCAATCTCAAGGAAATGAAGAATCACGATTTCGGCAGCGTGCTGTCCCGTAATTTCTATTACAACTATGAAAAGTGGCAGGAGTATGTCGACAATTTCCAAAGGGCTGCCATCTCATCTGAAGCGGGTGTGCCTTTCATTTATGGTCAGGATGATGTCCATGGTGCAAATTATGCGCTTGATACCGTACTGTTCCCACACAATATCGGCATGGGTGCCGCCAATGATGAGGAACTGATGTATGAAATAGGTCAGATTACGGCTGATGAAGCCAAGCTCTGCCACATGTTCTGGAACTTTGCACCGTGTCTCGCCCAATCCGTCGATCCGCGCTGGGGCCGGACATATGAGAGTTATGGTTCAGATCTCGATATCATCACAAGACTCGGTGTCTCCTACATCAAAGGTTTACAGGATGCGGGTCTGATCGCCTGTGCCAAGCACTTCTTTGCGGATGGCAACGTCTTATACGGAACCGGTGAAAAAAGCGATTATCCGCGAACGATCGATCGTGGCGATTCAAGACTCGATGATAAGCAGATCGCAGAACTTTTAGCTGTATACAAGGCCATGATCGATGCGGGAGTCAAAACGATCATGATCAGCCATTCTTCGCTCAATGGCGTGAAGATGCATGAAAACGAGGAATATATCGATATCCTGAAGAATGATTTCGGTTTTGAAGGCTTCATCGTCAGTGACTGGAATTCGATCCAGAACACTTCCAAGAAGACTTACTACGATCAGGTCGTGACCGGTATCAATGCGGGGATCGATATGCTGATGGAAGTGGACAGACATGATGAAGCGGCTGATATCATCGTCAAAGCCGTACAGAATAAAGATATAAGTGAAGAAAGAGTCAATGATGCGGTCAGACGTATCATTCAGGTAAAACTGGATGCCGGTATCATTGCGGATCCGCTATGTGAAAAGCTGGAGACCGTTAAGAAGGAAACCGGAACCAAGGAATATCGCGCCGTGGCGGAAAGAGCCGTTGAAGAAAGCCTTGTGCTCATCAAGAATGAAAATAATGTGTTGCCGCTACAATCGGGAACGAAAATCTGTCTGATCGGCCCGGCTGCGCAAAACGATCCGGTACAATGCGGTGGCTGGACGATGGACTGGAGTGAAAGTGGTCTGGAAGATATCCCGGGTGTTACTTCTTTAAAAGAAGGCTTTGAACAGAAAGCTTCCGAGTACGGATATACACTGGTTGGTGAAGATGAAACAGATAAAGCCGATGTAGTCGTTTTAGCAGTCGGTGAAAGACCATATGCGGAATGGTTGGGGGATGCGGAAGACCTTGATCTTTGTGGTGAATTCGGACTTGAAGGAAACAAGGAGGCCATTGATAAGGCCAAAGCTTCTAACAAGAAAGTCGTAGCCCTGATCATTGCGGGTCGTAACGTGTTCATCGATAAATATTTGGATGACTTTGATGGAGTGGTAATGTGCTATCTGCCGGGTTCGGAAGGACAGGGTATAGTTAATGTGCTTTGCGGCAAAACTGATTTCCGTGGCAAGCTGCCGAGTCCGTGGTACAGCTCTATCGAAGACATCGAAAACAATAAGCCTTGGCTGGAAATGGGTTATGGCTTAAGTTACAAACAGGAACAGTAATTATTTCAAGGCTGTTTTATGATTATAACTGCCCTGATCCGGAAATGATTATTAATAAAAACAAACTATTATTAGTTTGTTTTTTTGAATTATTAGATCTTATTTGTATAGAATATTATTAAAGATTTAATATGAAAATTCTGATCGCAACTGATTTCTACAAGAACAATCTCGGTGGTGTTACATCATCTGTTTTTGCGCTTCGTGCCGGACTGCGTAATTATGGGCATCAGGTAAAAGTTCTGGCCATGTCCAAAAATACAAAATCTTATCATAAAGACGATGATTATCTTCTGGGATCAGTGCCGGCTTATTATGCCCCGGATATGCGTTTCAGTTTCCTGATCAATGACCCGATGATCAAAGAACTGATCGAATGGAAACCGGATATAATCCATGTCCAGTCCGAGGGATCGGCTCTGATGATGTCGAAAAAGATCCAGGAAAAGTGTGATGTGCCTCTGATAATGACCAGCCATACGGATTATGCTTATTTTGTGTTTGGTCAGATGAAGAATAAAGCCTTTATTGAAAAGATCTCAGCTCTGGCAGGAGAGATCTTCTACCATTCGGCTTTCAAGATCATCGTGCCGTCAAAGAAAGCTCTGGATTTTTCATTCCTGCAACCTTACAGAGATCGTCTGATCGTGGTGCCAAACGGCATCGAACTGGATAAATATCAGAAGTCTTTAAATGAAGATGAAAAGAAAGAATTAAGAAAAGAACTTGGTATCCCTGATGGAAACAAGATCCTTTCGGCGATCACCAGAGTCAGTAAGGAAAAGAATATTCAGGAACTGATAGATTATCTGCCTGATCTTCTCAAGGAATCACCTCAAACCACACTTCTCATCGTAGGTGATGGTCCATACAAGAAAAACCTGGAGAGTCTGGTCGAAGAGTTAAGTATTCAGGATCATGTCGTGTTTACGGGACGGGTACCTTTTATCGAGATATGGCGCTATCTTTCGTTAAGCGATGTCTTTGTATCGGCTTCAGTATTTGAAGTACACAGTATGAGCTATCTTGAAGCACTGGCTCAGGGACTTCCGTTATTGTGCAGAGAAGATGATGCGTTAATTGGTGTCCTGGATCAAGGAGTCAATGGTTATATCTACAAAACCAGAGAAGAGTTTGTGGATTATGGAAAAAAGACCCTTACAGATGAGGAGCTCAGAAAAAAACTCGGATCAGAATCATTAGAGAAGGCTCAGGAATTTTCTTCCGAGCGATTTGCGGAAAACATGATCAGAGTTTATGAAGATACAATTAAAGAATGGAACGAAACTGTTTCTCTATAGTCAAGGGAAACAGTTTTAATTATTCGGTTTCAAACAGGATATCGAGATCGACATGACCTTCAATGCCGTCAAGCTCACCATGATCGCTCAATTGCCAGATCGCGAATGGATCCTCAAAGGTCGGTTCATCGCTGTACTGGGCCAGCCAGATCTTTCTTTTATCGGTATGGACCCAGATCGTATCCAGGTACCATTTACTGCCATACAACATGGCCTCATAACCTTTGCGGTTGACCATTTCTTCAAAGACATCATATAGATGATTCAGATCCTTGAAGCTCATTTCATAATCCTGGAAATAGTAGAAGTCTTCCCAGTCAAACACGATAGGGAGTTCCAGTTCTACACCATCCAGTTTTTCAAAGACCTGTTCCAGTGCCTTCAGCATCTCTTCTTCATTGGCGTCATAGGAGAAGAAATAGACGCCGCATTTTAAACCGGCTTTTTTGGCTTCCTCAATGTTTCTTTCAAAGCGGTTGTCGAGGATGAATCTTCCTCTGTCTGAATAGCCTATCCTCATGAT
>JAFRJA010000174.1 GCA_017432545.1 Erysipelotrichaceae bacterium | reverse complement strand
GGCTGTTTAGATGTAATCGAAAAATTTGTTGGTAATAAATATGATTATGTTAATGATTTTATTGAAAAATATAAGGATGATGGCATTATATGGTATTTTGACATATTTTTAAGACGGCTTTAAGAAATATTTCCAGATGTAGTTTTCTGCAGGAATCGACGATCGTTTTCCAATCAATCAACGCCCCATATTTTTCGGAAAAAAGTGTGATGTCACAGATCTGACGTATCCCTATTCCACTGTATATGAGATGTTTATAAGCATGAGCTAACATATATAAGAGATGATCTGTCGGATCCAGCGCTTCCATTTCGACTCCATAGGCATTGATTTTCATTGATTCGTTTTGTTTTTCAAATAATTCATTTAAATCAGAAAATATTTCATCTTGGGGAAACAGATATCGATGTATCTCCAGATACAATCCGTTTTCTTTGTTTTTGTATGATAATTCACTATCTTTCTCAAGGTTTTCTTCTTCATTGATGAGAATAAACCCATGTTCTGTAAAGAATTGGTGATATTTTCGTATTTCGCCAGGTTTTATAAGAAGATCCTCATCCACGGAAGGACGTAATTCTGGTTCTGCATAAAGATTGCGGCAGACCATACCTTTCAAAATAAGAGGTTTTAATCCTTTCTCTGACATCTTCTTATAAAGCATGACAAAAGAGGCAGTCTTAGCTGCCTGTCTTATAGTCTGATCGATCGCTCTTTTTTCAAATATCTTTATCCCTTCATAACACGACGAATAAAGAGCATTCACAATCAGAGGATATACAAAATGATCGCTCGAAAGGTACAGGATTTCCTTTACATGTGCATCGATTTCTTCATTAAATGACACTTGTTCGTTATGTATCACTCTATTCAGAATATTCAGAAACAATTCCTGATCTTCCGATAGCGGTTTTTTATCAGAATCCTCCAGATTCCTGATCTTCAGGGATTTCAATCTCAATCTCTCCTTCATCTTCTAGGATCTGTACTTCGTTTTTTCCGGATGAGTTCTGCTGATTGCTTGTATTTCTGCAGCCTGAAAGAATGCACAACAACATTAGAACCGTCATCATCGATATCATTACTTTTTTGAACAATTCTTTTTTCATAAAGTTTCATCCTCCTCATTAAGCAAATAGCCCTTATCACGAAGCTGTTTGATATATTCTCTTACCAGAGCATCAACATCTGTATCCGAAGGAATATCAAACTCTTCTTTCAGTTTCATAACAATTTCATTCTTTTCTTTTCCTTCAGAAAGACATCTCCAGATTATTTCACCGGTATCATTCAATATGGTGGTATACGGACAATGGGAACGTTCTTCATAAGCCGCCACGAGAATGCATCGGCCACAGATGTGCGTCATAATAATACCTGGTCGTACTCTTATCATGGTTCCTCCGTTTCAAGATAATCAAGAATCGCACTTCTAAGTACTTTGAGCGATTCTTGTGTGCCATCATTGACAAATGTCCATAATGGCACCTCTTTTTCAATGCGTTCAACCATCAATGCAAGGATCCTTATTTCTTCTTTGTTTTCTGGAATAGGACAGAACTGATGAAAGAGAGTCAATATACTCTCGCATTGATCAGCCTCATGGAATACATTTTCTTTTCCTTGTTTCAGAAACACGATTCCTCCAAGTTCACAGGGAGAAGCACCTTTGAAGTTTTCTTTTCCGTTCCAGGGAGAAGGACACACCATAATTCTGCCTTTTCTGAAATCGAGTATCGGCATGTCTCCGGAGATCATCCTGATCTCTTTGGGAAATAGTTTCTTCCAATTCAGATACTGTGTTGTCTTTCCAACACCGCTTTTGCCTGCCAGAAGCCACGCCTTTTCTTTCCATACAAAAGATACGGAATGAAAGATCGTACACCCATAGGATAGAAGATAAGCAGCTGTCAGATAAAGTAAGCCCTTATATTCAACATAATCATCTGGAACATCATCGGGATGTACTTTTCGAAAGCGGTCAAACCAGGCATCATTCATAAATATGTCATCATCTTCTGATTCCGACAAATGAATACATCTCCCAAAGTAGCGGGCAGTGGAATTATTTCGAAACCGATACCTTACAGCAATACCTGCATATATGAATTCAAATATTCTTTTCATTGGTATAAAGAGAATTGCGTGAGAGTTGATCCCACGCAATTCTATAATTAGTGATTCTTATGGTTCTGGATTCTCATCCGGATCGATAAATTCTGCAAAACCGTTATCTGTCATCCATTTGACATAGTCTGCCCAGGTTCCCCCGTCTCCATTTCCATCGGAATCATATAATTCTGGGAAATCAATAAAGATGACACCCCACATTTCATAAGAATAAGGGATTATATCAGGCGAACTCTGACCAGAACCTCCACCGACAACTTCGTCATCGCCCGGTATCAGACCTCCTTCAAGCATTACCGGATTTTTCCAAGTTTTCTTCATTTGAAATTTTCCTCCTATTCTAATCTTTGCAAGGCGAATCGGTCTTCTTCAGGCCGGTAATAGTCCCATCTCCGAACGTCAGAGTTCTCTGGGTTGTTCCTTTGATGGTTATGCCATCCGGGGTTGTCCAGTACTGTTTGATAATGATAGTTCCTTCACTCATGAATTCAGTAATATCATTGTATCCGAGATAACCGGCAAGGATTCCTTTTGCCTTATAGAGTTTTTCAGGTGTCAATGTCGTCGTAGTTGAGCTGTTTGCGGCTTTGATCTTCAAGGATTCAACTATCGTTGCTTCACGATCTTCTGTTTCAACAATAAAACCTGCACCGGTGTAGTTCAAATCATCAACGGCCGTAATCGTCCAAATGTTGGCGAGCTTGTATCCGGTCTTATAGTATGTATAATGCGTATACGGCAGCATGTAGCTGTTCGGAACTTCTTTCAGGTAGTAAGTTGTATCTTTTACAGGTACAGCTTCAGTACCATCTTGATCGTATGCATTATTGATCGACCATGCGTTTCTATTGCTGTCTTTGATGTACTGATATGAATATGCTTTCGCATCTTCTCCCGAGTCTTTTGACTTGTTGTTTTCATCATAAGTCAGATCCGCAGAATCATAACCTATGCTCTTACCAGCATAATCCATATAGTAGCCGCCATAGAGCGTATCCTTAGCAGTCATTCCAAAGATATCGAATGATGTCACCTTTACACCATCAACAGCCATCGGGAAGCGGTAGACATCCAGATTAGAAGAATGATAGACATAGTAGAAACCTTCATACTTGTTATCATACTTCACTTTGAATTCGGTATTCGAAATATCTATCGATCCATTTACAGTATAGTCATTGATTTCAGGAGTTGTTGGTACTTCTCCTGTATAATTTGAATAATCGAAACTTGCCTTTTCAAAGGTGTAACCATCCGGAATCGTCGCCGTCGGTTCTACGATTGTATAATTGGTGTCTTTTCTCAAGTTAATGATATTGATAAACCATCCAGCTTTAACAGAAACGGTTGCAGTACCGCCATTGTCAAACCAATAGTATCCGGTAGGCGTTCCATCTCTCTCTTCAGCTGTAGCGCCATCTATCACTACGTCTTCTGTTACAATAGTGGTCGCATCATTGGATGCTGTGGAAATATAAAACCATATGGTGTCGTAGTAATCGCTGTAATCATCGTCATCCGGATAATGTCCGTTCGGGTCATCAATCGTAATCTGAATCGGGAAGAGATCGTCTTTCAGAGCATCATTTTCATCAACTACCTTACTAATGATCAAGTTACTACGACGGTCATTGGTTGCTTCCAGAAGGTTTTCACCTGTTTTAGTCACATAAAGATGATCGTTAAAATTATAGTAAGCGACACCATCTACAGTTACCGTCTTGTTTTCCGTAAGATTTTTCGCTGCTTCAGGTACATCTTCAGCGTTTTCATCCTGGATTTCAACCAGTACAGTTGTTCTACCGTTTATTACCATTGGGTGATAGAT
>JAFRJA010000173.1 GCA_017432545.1 Erysipelotrichaceae bacterium | reverse complement strand
ATTATCGGAGCTCGAGCAGCTTATAAACTGAATCAGATATTCAAAGATTTCCGTCTGGTTGATATCAATGGCGGCATGAAGTTCAATGCGATCCCTCGTGAAGTCGATATCACTTTCAGTTCCAAGGCTGATCTTTCTTCCTTAAAAGAAAAGGCTGAAGAGATCTTTGATCAGATAAAGACCGAACTTGAATTCTCCGATGAAGGATTCAAAGGACAGATCGTTGAATCAGAATCTGATAAAGCCATATCAGTTAAAGACAGTGAAGAGATCCTGGAATACCTCTATGTCATACCTAACGGTCTCCAGCATCGTTCCATGGCGATCGAAGGATTGACCATCGCTTCTTTGAATGCGGGCGTCATCCATGTGGAAAACGACGAACTGATCGTTTCCGATCTGATCAGAAGTGCGATCGCTTCTCATGGTGATGAGATGATCGAAAAGATCGAGATCCTCAGCAAGCATTTCAATTTCAACTTTGAACTATCAGACCGTTACTACGGCTGGAACTATGAAAAGAATTCGCCATTAAGAGAAATACTCAGAACCGTTCTGAAAGAAAAGGGTATCGAAATGGAAGAAAGAGCTTCCCATGGCGGTCTTGAGTGCGGCATCTTCAAGGGCATGATCCCGGATCTGGATATCATCACTTACGGCCCGATTGCCAAAGGTGAACACACCCCGGAAGAAAAACTCGATCTTGCATCATTTGATCGGGCTTATGAAAACCTGCTTGAAGTGCTGAAACGCTGCAAATAACAGGTAGACATATTATTATAAGAGGTTTAATATTAAAAATAATTTGAAAAAAAGGAGATAAATTAAATGACCTTAGAAACCAGTAAGAAAATTTTAAAGATCGCCGGTATTCTTACTATTATTGCCGGTATTGCTACTTTGGCAATAGGCATTCTGTCGATTGCGATTGGTGGTGTTGCTACTACCATGCCTGAAGCAGAAGTTGACGAACAGGTACAGACAGGTATCATTGCCATATTGGCAGGTGGTGCTTTAGGTGTTATTGCCGGAATTTTGTCCCTGGTTGAAGGATCTTTCTGTGTCTCAGCTTCCAAGACCGGTAAGCATGCGACCGGAGCCTGGATCCTCTCTATTATCGGCTTAGTCCTCTGCGTTGTGGAAAGCGTTTCTACGATCAAGGGCGGTGTAGCAAATACCAGCGATATCGTAAGCATCATCGTGGGTATCATTATCAACGTTCTGGTCTTCATTGCGGCAAAGAACGTCAAGAACGCTACAAGCATCTAATCATTAAAACCATAAACAAGTTTGAAAACGAGACCGTAATGGTCTCGTTTTATATACTAATCTTCTTTCCAGACTTCTTCAGCTATCTCTTTGATCAGTTCCAGTTTTCTCCACTGTTCATTTTCCAGAAGGATATTTCCTTCTTCCGTTGAAGCAAAACCACATTGGGTCGAAAGATAAAGATTTTCCAAAGGCACATACTTTGAAGCGTCTGTGATCTTGTTTATGATCTCCTGTTTATCTTCAAGATCAGGCCTTTTAGTCGTGATAAGGCCAAGTACGACTTTCTTTCCTTCCGGAACATATTTAAGCGGTTCAAAGCCTCCGCTTCTGGCATCATCATATTCCAGATAGAAAGCATCTACGTTTTCTTTGGCAAACAGATACGGAGCGATCGGATCATATGGCCCGCTGTTGGCATAAGTCGAATGGAAATTACCACGGCAGACATGGGTATTGATGACCATACCTTCCGGTTTGTGGGCGATAACACGATTGTTCAGATCGACTTCTTCTTCAGCGATGACTTTCAGTTTTTCTTCCGTTATACCGAAGCGCGGCCAGAAACTGCGGTCGGCGTAAAGAGTCCAGGTGCAGTCATCAAGCTGCAGATTGCGGCAGCCCGCTTCATAAAGGTCATCGATGACCTGATGATAGGCCTTGACGATATCATCCTTAAGGTCATTGTCATCCGGATAGATCTCTTTGTTCTGTTTCAGGAATTCCGGAAGCCTTAACTGAGTGAGAAGCTGGGCAGGTGATGGGATCGTCTGTTTGGCGATCGTGCTTTCATCTTCAAACTGTTTAACGAATTTGAAGTGTTCAATAAACAGATGATCCTTTCCGCTTATCTTTCCGGTAATAACGGCTGAATGATTTCTGGTCGTTTCGCCATGAAAATGTAAGCCATCGGAAGTATTTACTTTTTCTATGCCGTTGAGACCCCAGAAGAAATCCAGATGCCACCAGGCTCTGCGGAACTCGCCATCGGTGATTACGTGATAGCCGATCTTTTTGATGTTTCTGATAAGTTCAGTTATACATTTATCTTCAACCTCTTTTAGCTCTGTTGCGGTAATATTGCCTTTTTCATAGGCTGCTCTGGCTGCCTTAAGTTCTCCCGGTCTCAAGAAGCTTCCTACATAGTCATATCTGAATGGTGTATGCATGATCTATCCCCCTTGTTATCATTTTCAATTATAACAATTTGAGCACCCTGAAAGATTAATTAAAACAAATATCCTTATGTTTCACCCTAATTGATACATAGTGTCCTGATTACCATTCAAAGTTCTTTTGTTCATGATATATGTGTATTACAGACATAACAGGAGGATAATCTATAGATGGTCAAGGTAATACAGAATGAATAAAAAGAATTTTTTGTTTTCCGAAAGAGTAAAACTCGAACACATGATCAACACCAATACCCATGGCGGTGCGATAAGGACGGCCAGAATCTTAAACAGATCCAGAAGCTCAATCTATTACGAGATCAGAAAGCACATGATCGTTAAGAAGTCTGCTTCCGAATACTTCAGTGACAATGATCCCAGGGATTATTGCGAAAAGCTCAATCATTTTCCTTTTGTGTGTAACGGCTGCGCCAGGACTTCCTGCAGTCACCGTTCAGCCTTCTACAGTGCCTATGAAGCTCAGAAGAAAGCCGACAAGGATCTTCATGATTCCAGGAAGAACTTCTCAAGAAGGAAGGAAGTGATCGCCATACTCAACAGATCGGTGTGTCCGCTCATCAAAGACGGCATATCGATCCATGTGGCCAGAAACAGCGTAAACAACTGCGACTTATCGGAATCAACGATCAGAAGATACATTGAGCCGGGTCTGCTCGAGGCCAAAAGAGTCGATCTGCCAAGAGCTGTCAGATTCAGAGCCAAAAAGGAATATGCCTAAAGGACTCCGCCGTCAGATATCAATATCCTTTATGGCCGCACATATGACGATTATAAGAAGTATATGGAAGCCTATCCCGAATCAAGAGTAGTGCAGCTTGACTCCGTTGTAGGCAAAAGAAATGATGAAAAGGCCATTCTTACCATCTACTTCAAAAACTCAAAACTGCAGTTCAGGGCTATTTGTACATTATGTCCAAATCGGTTTGGAAAGTAAGGGATTATGGGTTAATTGCCATAAACAAAACATTATCGTATAAAATATTGTTAAGAAATTGATTCATAGAAAGGAATATATCATGAGTAAAGATATTGAACAATTAAATGATGATGCATTAAAAGAAGTTGCAGGTGGAGATTTAGATGGCTTTCAGGCTACATTGATTGCTATCATGGTTGGAGAATGTAAAAAGAATGGTCTGACATTAGATGAAACCGTCAAGAAGATAACCTCAGTTTTTAAAGAAAAAAACACAGATTACCTTGAAGCAGTAGGATTAGTCTATGAATTGTGGCAAGTGGAATAATACATATATTTCTATAAAAGTAAAAAGTATTCCACTTAAACATCAATAAACACCTTATGGTGTTTTTAAATAAAATAATAAAAGGATTGTTTTCTTCAACACAACACCAAGAATATACTTACACTCCTCCAAGACGCTATACTCCGGAAGAATTTGTTATTTTGGAACAGGAACGGTCGGGTGAAAGATGGCATGGCGTCCTTTTATACGAATTAAGCAGACTTGCCCATTCCACATACCGTGGTAAATATGTAAAAGTCGATAAATCAAATTTTCTTGTGCTTCAGTATACTTCAAAGTCAAGAAAAACGCAGCAGTATGCCCAATATGTAATAAATGAAAATGGAAAATTGGAAATGTTGCCACATGGGTATTATCAAGGTCAGTGGCGTGATTCATCGGATGAGTTCCTTGAAAAGGCAAATCAGGATTTTTCTTTTAAGATGAGGTGATGACCAGCCGATCGATTAAAACAAATCCAAAATACTGATCTGTATACAAAATTAGCTGATCACAGGATTGTTATTCCGGTCTCCAGAATCCAGGACATACCTCATAACCGCAGAAAGATAGCAGTTGATACGTCGATCTGTCTGGTTAGGTATTTTGGTGTATCAGGGAAATACTTCGTCAGTCTTCATAATGATATCGATGCAAGAAACGCCAAAATAGAAATGGCAGATCCATATGACAAGATCAACCCGCTTGCTGCCATGAAACCTTTTGTTTGAATAATTGAAATAATGTATCGTACATCAAAGATCCCTGGAATACAGGGATTTTCTTTTGATATATTATATTTCGCATAATCTATCTTATGGGACAAAAATCTGTTTCAACATGATTCCCTAGAAAGCCTTTAAAACTAGGCTTTTTCTAATTCTTTATGTCCGATTATATTATCGGAAAATCGTTATCCTTTATTTATTTGAGGTCTCCTGAAAGTATATTATTAAGTTACCAGGAGGAAAATAATATGAAGAATAATACCGACGATGGTCGGCGGAGCTTTAATAACCATCAAAAGCCTTACGTCAGATCGTTATTCAGCCCTAT
>JAFRJA010000172.1 GCA_017432545.1 Erysipelotrichaceae bacterium | reverse complement strand
CTACGTCAACTTCAACTTGCTCCCCGCCGTCAACGCCGCGAATATATTTATCGTAAACTTTCTCCAAGCCAAATTTGCCGATAATGTCGCCAGATTTATTTCAAGGCAATACATTTCTACGTCTTTGCCACCTAAACGGTGTGATACTCGGGCGCAGTCGATCGCGACATTTCCACCGCCGACGACAACTACCTTACCATCAAGTTTCTGTTCATGATCTTCAGCTGCTTTCTTCAAGAAATCAACAGCGATGAAGCTGCCTTTGCAATCATCATTCTTGATGCCCGGAAGTTTACCCCCCTGGCAGCCGATCGCGATATAGAAGGCTTTATAGCCCTGTTTCCTTAAATCATCCAAAGTAACATCCTTGCCGACTTCGGTGTTCATGACGAACTCAACACCTAATTCTTTTAAGACATCAATTTCAGCTGCAACGACATCTTTTTCGAGTTTATAAGAAGGGATGCCGTAATGCATCATGCCACCCGGTTTTTCATTTTTATCAAAGACGGTAGGCAGATAGCCTTTGGTAGCAAGATAATAGGCACAGGACAAACCGGCCGGACCGGCACCGATTATAGCGATTTTCTGTTTCCAGTGTTTTTCAACATTGGAAGGAATGACGACCGGTGGTATATATCTTGTCGTGGCATCAAGGTCTTTTTGGGCGATGAATTTCTTGACGGCATCGATCGAAACCGCTTCATCAAATAATCCTCTGGTACAGGCATCTTCACAGCGTTTGTTACACACACGTCCGCAGATCGCCGGGAACGGATTATCTTTCTTTATTAATGCCAGAGCATCTTCATATCTGCCTTGAGCGGCCATTTTCAGATAACCTTGAATGGCGATATGAGCCGGACAGGCAGTCTTACATGGAGCTGTTCCGGTATCATAACAGTTGATCCTGTTGTTGTCTCTGTAATCTTCGTCCCATTTATCTTCGCCCCAGGACATATGGTCAGGGAGCTCATGTTTAGGGTATTTGATCGGACCGTTCTTGGTGCAGAGTTTCTGTCCTAATTTGACCGCACCAGCCGGACAATATTCAACACACTTGCCACAGGCGACACAGTTTTTAGGATCGACTTTAGCTGTATAGGCTGACCTTGAAAGGTTAGGGGTATTGAATAACTGTGATGTCCTTAAGGCATTACAGATATTGACGTTACAGTTACAGATTGCAAAGATCTTGTCTTCGCCATCGATATTGGTGATCTGATGGACAAATCCGTTGTCTTCGGCATTCTTTAAGATCTGTATGGCTTCTTCATAGGTGATGTCATGGCCTTTGCCGGTCTCACGGCAATAATCAGCCATATCGCCAACACCGATACACCAGTCTTCGCAAGAATCTCCTGATCCTTCACCAAGCTTAGCTCTTCCATATCGGCATGAACAGATGCCTACACCCAGATGGCCTTCATATTTTTTTAACCAGTGGGAGATATGTTCGATATCAAGAGTCTTGTTTTCTAAAGAAATCGCTTTTTCTACCGGAATAACATGCATTCCGATTCCGGCCCCGCCAGGGGGCACCATTTCAGTTAAATTGGCTAAAGGAATAAAAGTCATCCTTTCAAAAAATTGGGCCAGTTCCGGGAATTCATCGATCTGTGATTTCAGCATGTTTGTAAATTCGGCTGAACCTGGTACAAACATCGGCAGCTGATAACGTTTGATCTTCGGTGCATCTTTGACAGGACCGTCATTGGTGTAATGATCGCCATAGTCATATTCCAGCAGACCTCTGTGAGCCATTTCTTCCAGGATCGGTTCAAGTTCTTCTTTTTTTCTGCCGGTCAGTTTGGCCATTTCATCAAGGGTATAATGCGCTCTGACTTTCATCTTGAGAGCGATATCCGCCATCTCATCAGTGCAGATCGTTCTTAAGCCCCAGTATTCCGGGTCGTTTGTGGTTATGCCAAAAAGCTTATGTTTGGCAACATCGGTTATTTTTTTACCTAAAGCCAGGATCTTCTCATTAGGCTCTTTTTCACCCATATAGCGGGGAACATATTTGTCGGACATTTCAGGCATATCAGTTTCTCCAATCAATTATCAGTTGACGTATATAATCAGCTACTTCCTTGATACCTCGGCCGTCTTTGGCACAGATCTCAAAGATATCAGCGTTAGGATTGCGATATTTAATGTTTTTCTTGCAGGTCTCAATATCAAAGTCAAAATAATCCAATACATCGATCTTGTTTATCAAAACGAAGTTGGATACTTCAAACATCAGCGGATACTTTAACGGTTTATCATCGCCTTCCGGAACGGAAAGGATGCACATATTTCTGACCGCTCCCGTATCGAATTCGGCAGGACAGACAAGGTTACCGACGTTTTCCAATATGATCAGATCGTACTGTTCATAATTATCAAAGGATTCGATTCCCTGTCTTGTCATATCCGCATCAAGATGACACATGCCACCGGTATGAAGCTGGATCGCATCAACACCGGTAAGTTTGGAGATGGTCCTGGCATCGACATCCGAATCGATATCCGCTTCCATGACTCCGATTTTGAATTCATCTTTAAGCAGATTGATTATTTCAGAAAGGGTAGTCGTTTTTCCCGATCCCGGGGAAGACATTACGTTAAGCAAAAAGGTCTTTGACTGTTTTAGTTCTTTTCTCAGTTCGTTGGCTCTTAGATCATTGGAGGCAAAAACGGACTGTTTTACTTCTATTATTCTTATTTCATCCATGTTTCTATTATATCAGTTAGACAAAGTCTAAAGAAACAACAAAAAGGCAGGTTTTACAGCCTGCTTATTGCTTCATCGACACGTTTTAATGTTTCATCTTTGCCAAGTATTTCGGCGATCGCCGTTGCCCCACCCGGAGCTACTGCTCTGCCTGATAATGCTACCTGAAGCGGATACATCATCGTGATATTCTTATATCCGCATTCTTTGGCTTTTTCCGCTAAGGCATTGAAGATGTTTTCATTATTGAAAGTTTCAACTTGACTTAACGTTTCTCTGACGATCGGCAGGATCACTATAGCCAGTTCAGGATCAGTCTTGGCTTTCTTATTGGTATAGATGTCATTTGAATATTCATCAGCTTTATTGAAGAAAGTGATCATATCTTTTATCTCTGAAAGGATATTGACACGGTCATGGATCGCGTTGGCCACCAGTCTATAGTCAAATCCTGTGCCGATGACTTCTTCGATGTATGGCTTGACCAGTTCATAGTATTTATCCATGTCCATGCTTCTGAGATAGACTCCATTCATCCAGGTAAGCTTTTCTATATCAAAGATCGCACCTGTGGAACCGATCCTTTTGACATTAAAGGCTTTGCAAAGTTCATCGATCGAATAGATCTCTCTTTCTTCTTCCGGAGCCCAGCCTAATAAAGCGATATAGTTGAGTATAGCTTCCGGCAGATAGCCTTTGGCCAAAAGATCCTGGAAGGATGCGTCGCCATTTCGTTTGGATAGCTTCTGATGTTCATCTTTCATGACCGGTGGGCAATGGATATATCTTGGGATATCCCAGCCGAAGGCTTCATAGATCAGGTTGTATTTAGGTGTAGAGGATAAGTATTCATTTCCTCTTACGACATCGGTGATATTCATCAGATGATCATCTATAACATTGGCGAAATTGTAGGTAGGGAAGCCATCTGACTTTAATAGAACCATTTCATCCAGCGTCTTATTATCGACCGTTATTGTTCCATAGACTTCATCTTCAAAAGATGTTGTACCTACCGGGTCAACATTAAGTCTTATTACATATTCTTCGTTATTATCGATCTTCTGCTGTATCTCTTCTTTCGTAAGATTCTTACAAGGGTCAACAAAATAGAAAGAATCACCCTGTTCCTCACGCTGCTTCTGAATATCTTCTTCCTTGCAGAAACAGTAGTGAGCTTTGCCCATTTCAACTAATTTATGGGCATATTCATGATAGATCCCTTGCTTCATGCGTTCTGATTGCACGTATGGGCCATAGTTTCCACCCACATCAGGTCCTTCATCATGTTTTAAATTACACTGTTTCAGAGTATTGTAGATGATATCAACAGCACCTTCAACGAGTCTGCCCTGATCGGTATCTTCTATACGCAGAATGAAATCGCCATCATCTTTTTTGGCAATCAGATAGGCATATAAAGCAGTTCTCAGGTTACCGATATGCATATATCCGGTCGGGCTCGGTGCAAATCTTGTTCTTACTTTATTCATAGCTATAACCCCCAGCTAATTCTATCAAATCTTAATTCATTAAACTAGAAAATCATGTGTTTATAGGCTAAAATAATGAAAAAGGTGAGGTTATGAAATACGTATATATACCAAAAGGAGTTTGCTCCAGACAATTCACTTTCGAAATCGAAGACGGCAAGATCACATCACTGGAAGTAATCGGTGGGTGCAATGGCAATCTCAAAGGCATTTCCAGTATCGTTAAAGGTATGGATATTGATAAGGTCATTGAAGCTTTTGACGGCATCAGTTGCGGTCCAAAACCTACAAGCTGTCCTGATCAGATAGCTCAGGCTTTGAAAGCTTACAAGGAGGAAAGATAGACACGAGTAATCGTGTTTATTAAATTATGATATACGGAATTTACATCCTGATCATTGCCTTACTCGTCTTAGCGGATCAGTTAGTCAAAAAAGCCGTCGTAGCCAATATCGATCTGTATGAGAAGATCCCTGTCATCAAGGGCTTTTTCAATCTGACTTATGTTAAGAATTACGGAGCCGGTTTTTCGATAATGCAGAATGAAAGATTTTTTCTTATCGTTATTTCTGCAGCTGCGGTGATAGCGCTTGCCGTTATGATCTATAGAACTAAAAAGAATGATTTTGTTGCTTTATTCTCATATATACTTATCATTTCCGGTGCTATCGGTAATCTGATCGATCGGGTAGTTAATGGCTATGTCGTTGATTTTCTTGATTTCATCATTTTTGGTTATGATTATCCGGTCTTCAATATCGCCGATTCCTTTATTACAATCGGCTGTTTTATCCTGATCATTCAGGTCTTTACGGAGAGCAGGCGTGCCAAGAATAAAACTGAAGGTTGATGAAGATAATGTAGGGATCAGAATTGATTCCTATCTGGCCGAGAATACACCATTATCCAGAACGGCGATCCAGAAACTCATCGAAAACGGTGAGGTCTTTCTTAATGGAAATGTACCGAATAAAAAAGTAAAGACCGAACTTGATGATATTGTTGAGTTTGAATACGAAGAAAAAACTTTGACGGATATTAAGCCTCAGGATATTCCTTTGGATATCGTCTATGAGGACGAGGATCTGATCGTCATCAATAAGCCTAAAGGTCTGGTCGTTCATCCGGCAGTCGGTAATCCTGACGGCACGATCGTAAATGCGCTTTTGTATCATTGCAAGGAACTGTCGGATATCAACGGTTATTACCGCCCGGGCATTGTCCATCGAATTGATAAAGATACATCAGGTCTTCTGGTCTGTGCAAAAAATAATGAAGTACATAATTTTCTATCTGAGCAGTTGAAAGACAAGACGTGCTACAGAAAATACTACGCTATTGTAAATGGTGTTATTGAAAATAACGAAGGGGAGATAAATGCTCCGATCGGCAGGAGTGAAAAGAACAGACAACAGATGTGTGTAACTTCCAAAAACTCTAAAGAAGCGATAACTTTATTCAGAGTTCTGGAAAGATATAATGATTCAACTTTACTGGATGTGGAATTGAAAACAGGCCGCACTCATCAGATCAGAGTCCATATGCAATATATCAATCATGCGGTAGTTAATGATTCCCGATATGCGAAAAAAGTGATCGACGATTCAGGGCAGTTCCTTCATGCCTATTTCCTGTCTTTTATCCATCCCCGCACTAAAGAAAGAATGGAATTCAAGACCAGGATGCCTCAATACATGCGTGATTATATAATTTCCAAAGGCGGTACTTATCTTGATTAATGATTTCTATAAACTTTATCAGTTAGCTGAAGTCTTTATCGTCAGATATGGTTTTGAACAGCGCCTGATCAGAAAATACGGCAATTTTATGGCTGTTGAACTCTGGCTTCATAAAAGAAATGATCCCAATTATCAGCTGATCAGATTGACCACCAATAAAGCAGAAGACATCGATAAGGATCTGGCCAGGATCCATGAATATATCAATCAGTACAATTCCGATCCGGGAGATCCGATCTCTTTTCTTGATATTCACATCAGCAAAGCAGTTTATGATGAGAAACTTGAACCTTTCCCATTTCTTAATATCGATGAAAATTATGTGCAGGGTGTAGATGTATCAGAATATTATCCTGACATCTATAATGTCATTCACAACTCTGATAAACCGGCAGAAGAACTTTCCGAAACTGCTGCCAGGATCAATGAAGTTGTCGCTAAGCGTCATGGCAAAACTTTAAATAAAAAAGTATTTCCATATGTTACCGTTGTCTTTATGGCGATCTGTATCATCTTTTCGCTTTTATCTGTTCTGTTACAGCAGAAATACTCTGAATCATCGGTACTGGTATTTCTCGGTGGCGACTACATGACCTTTACTTTAGGTCTTAAACAGTTATACAGGTTATTTACCACAGCTTTTATTCACGGCGGTTTCCTTCATCTTTTTACCAACATGTATTCTCTTTTCTATCTGGGAAACCTGATGGAGAAACTCTACGGTCATAAGTTTTATTTTTGTCTGCTGGTTTTTTCAATATTGTGCGGTTCTTTAACGCAGTCAATCTTATCCGAAAATACGATCTCTGTCGGTATATCCGGCGGTATTTATGGATTACTGATCTTCCTTGTCCTGGATCTTTTAAGCAAAGGACTTATCAACATCAGATCTCTTATTCCTCTTTTTATTGTCAACCTGTTTATCAATTTCCTGTCAATCACTGCCTGGAAAGCCCATGTGGGCGGACTTGTGGCCGGATATGTCATGTATTTCTTCTACAATCAGCCAAAAGAAAAGAAGGAACGTTTTCTTTTACCGATACTGCTTATTTTAGGATTGTTTATTCGCTATATAACGATAAGAAATATATCACCACTATATCGCGCTACTGATCTTGAAGTAGTCAGGATTATCAAAGATCTCGGTTTTGATTCTTATGGTGAAAATATAATGAGGAGACTTTTAGAAGTCTATAATACTTATGGGGGTTAGTAATATGATTATATCTTGGGATGATTATTTTATGGGTCTATCACATCTGTCTGCCTTACGTTCCAAAGACCCGAATACGCAAGTAGGTGCCTGCATCGTGGATAACGATCACAAAGTCGTTTCGATCGGCTACAACGGTATGCCGCGGGGATGCAAGGATTCGGATTTCCCTTGGGAAAGAGAAGGGGATTTTCTTAACACCAAATATGCCTATGTCGTACATGCGGAACTTAACGCTATTTTGAATTCGCCGCGTCCGGTCACTGACTGCACGATTTATGTATCTCTTTTTCCATGCAATGAATGTGCCAAAGCCATCATTCAATCCGGGATCAGAAAGATCATCTATGAATCTGACAAATATGACGGAACCGATGGCAATGTCGCTTCCAAGAAGATGTTAAAAGAAGCCGGCGTTGAACTCGTCCAGCTTCCTTATTCATTGAAAGTAAATATCGAAAAAGAGTAGTTACTTTTCGTTTTTGTGTTCTTTATACAATTGCCTGTAGTGTCTTAAGGTTTCTTTTTCACCATGCTGCTTAAGATAGTACAGGTTTTCTTCTATCTGTTTTCTAGTCGTTTCGTTGATAACGGAGTATTCTTTGGAATTTACAAAGAAGTTATAGGCAGAAGAATCAGTATAGTTTTCTTTTTCGTACACTTTGGAAGCCGCGATCCGATCGATACATGATTCCAGCATGTATCTGTATGGCATCTTTATACTAACCAGTTGTGTAGTTTTACCTAAGCGATCGACCCAGTAATCCCAGTGATGTTTGTTTCTGCCTTTGTGATGTAACCAGCAGGGTGAATAACCGTATAATTCTTTTTCATAAGTGATGGGTGAACGGTTGCCCTGGAAGTATCTGACTGAGGGAATAAACTCGGAAAAGGAGTATTTGGAAAGATCGTGTAACAGTCCCTGTTTGATCATTCCGCACTTGAAGCACATCTTCATTACCAGAAACTTATGAGTGCTGATCGTGTGCAGATGTCCTAAGAATTTTTTAAGCGTTATTTTATTTTCCACTCTAAAATTATAACCCTTGTTTGATGAGGTTTTATATTTTTAATTGTTATATAATATTGTTATGTTAAATCGCCATGAATATCGCGAAAAGATAGTTTTTTCTTTGTATCAGCATCTTCTTCTGCACAAGAATCTTAATGATTGTTTTGAAAACAATTTTGAAGAAGATGAGATCAATGAATATGTCAGAAAGATCAGAGATGATATTTTAGTCAATAAGGATAACTACATCGAAGAAATTTCAAAGTACCTTCATAAATGGAAATTTGAAAGACTCAATCTGGTTGAACAGGCGATACTTTTGGAAATGGTATCGGAGTTAAAACAGAAGCTCAATGATCCGGCTGTCGTTATCGATGAAGCAGTTATACTGGCTAAAGAGTATTGTGATGATGAATCATATAAGTTTATCAATGGAGTTCTTGACAATATATGCAACAAATCAGCGTAAGCGCTCTGTTAAGATATCTTAAAAACAGGCTCGACAGTGATGACAATCTGCAGAAGATATATGTACAGGGTGAGATTTCCAATTTTCATCGTCATTTTTCCGGACATCTGTATTTCACTTTAAAAGATGAAAAAGCTGCGATCAGCTGTGTGATGTTTAAATCATCAGCTGTTTCATTGCGCTTTGATCCGAAAAACGGTGATAAGGTAATCGTTTATGCGAATACTTCGATCTTTGAAGCCTCAGGTCAACTGCAGCTTTATGTACAGAAGATGACTCTTGATGGTTTGGGAGATCTGTATGCGCGCTACGAAGCTTTGAAGATAAAACTGGCGGAAGAAGGCAAATTCGCGCAAGAACATAAGAAAGAAATGCCTTTTATCTATCCTGATCGGATAGCGGTCCTGGTTGGCGATAAATCGGCAGCGATGTCTGACATAATAACCTGTTTTCAAAGAAGATGGCCTTTATGTAAGACCGATTTCTATCCGGTATTGGTACAGGGCGAACTGGCTCCTGCCAGTATCATTAAACAGCTTAAGAAAGTTGATGATTTAGGTTATCAGGCTATTATTCTGGCCAGGGGCGGAGGTTCGTTTGAAGATCTTTTCTGTTTCAATGATGAAGATCTCGTAAATACGATCTATGATCTGAAGACCTTTATCATCTCCGGCGTAGGCCATGAACAGGACTTTACCTTGACAGATTTTGTCGCCGACCTGCGAGCTCCGACACCGACGGCAGCTGTTGAATTACTGACTCCTGATATCGAAGATGTCAACTTAGAAGTTGAAGCCTATGAAGATCGTCTTCATGAACTGATGAAACGAAAATTAAGCGACAGGATGATGATGCTTGATTATCTGAATCAGAAACTGCTTAATTACGGCAATCACTTTAAAGTAATGGCAAATGAGATCGATAACACTTTATTAAAGATCAGAAATGATTTAATTCATAAAATCGAGCTTACACGCAATGATATCGATCACTCTATGTATGATCTTAAAGTAAAGCTTGATTTCAGGCTCACTGACAGCAGATCAAAGCATGAAAGATTAGATACATTACTAAAAGCATATAACGTGGAGAATGTCTTAAATCGCGGCTATGTGCTGGTGTCACAGAATGATAAACTTGTTAAGTACAAAAAACAGCTTAAAGATGAAAAATTTACTATCCGCTTTGCGGATGGAAACATAGATGCTCAAGAGGTGAAATAATGGCTAAAGAACTCACATTTGAACAACAGATGAAAAAACTTCAGGATATCGTGGAGAAACTTGAAGAAGGTAAGGTCGAACTTGATGAATCGATCAAACTTTATGAAGAAGGACTGAAACTTTCCAAAGAACTTAAAAAACAATTAAGCGTTTTTGAAGAAAAGATTGATAAGCTGGGCCAGGATGATGAATAATTTTGAAAAACACGTTGAAAGATATTTCTCTTCATTAAGGCCTTGTGAAATTACTGAAGCAGAAAAATATGCGATTGATGGGGGCAAAAGATTCAGACCGCGGATCATTTTTGCGATCCTGAAGGGAATGGGTATTGATGAAGAAAAAGGCTATGATGCGGCATTGGCACTGGAGCTCATTCAGACTTTTTCTCTGATCCATGATGATCTTCCTTGTATGGATGATGATGACATGCGCAGGGGCAAGCCATCACTTCATAAAGCCTTCAGAGAAGATATCGCTTTACTGACAGGAGATGAGATGTTAAATGACGCGTACAGAGTCATCAGCGAATCTGAACAATATGATGATTCCGTTAAAGTTAATCTCATCAGAGCTTTAAGCAAGTATGTAGGTCTTGATGGGATGATCTATGGCCAGCTCTTGGATGTAACTAACGATTCTTCTTCGATCAATGAAGAAAAACTTTTTGAGATCCAGGACAACAAAACCGGTGGTCTTTTCAAGATCTCCTGTCTTTTCCCGATGTATATCAATAAGGTCAACAGGGAAGAGTATTATACAAAGCTTGGTACTTATATCGGTCAGATCTTCCAGAATCAGGATGACCTTTTCGATATCATCAAATCAGAAGCCGAGATGGGCAAAAATCATTCGGATGAAAAAAACGATAAAGGAACAGCTTTAGTACTTTATTCCGTAGATGAATTAAAGAAAGTCATTGATGATGAATTTGAACAGCTTGATAATTATCTCTTAGACGCTGATTTTGATACGACTTATCTGAAAGAATTACTGTTAAAACTTAAGGAGCGCTGATATGGATTTGAATACGATCAAAAATCCTCTTTTTCTCAAGAACCTGAGTGAGGAAGAATTAAGAAATACCTGTGAGGAGATCCGCAATTATATCATCAATTTCACCTCGGAAAACGGCGGTTATCTTTCCGGAAATCTTTCTTCAGTTGAAATCAGTGTGATGCTGAACAAATGTTTTAATACAGAAGATTTTCTGATCTTTGACGGTAACGATATTAACTACACAAATAAGATTTTGAATGGTATGGCATCCGAGTTACAGATGAATTCCAACGGTGCCTATTCTCTTGCTAATGCCTTGGGTGTGGCGACTGCCAGGGATCTTGAACACAAAGATTATCATGTTGTTGCAGTTGTAAATTCTACTGATCTTTTATCAGGAAGAAATATTGAAACTTTAAATCTTATTTCAACTTCAGGAAGAAAACTTATCATCGTCTTTAATGATGATACAACGATCGACAGGGGAATAGGGATGATTGACAGGCTTATCGCCAGTGTCAGAAAAACCCGTTCCTACAACAATCTCAAAGATAACGTCAAAGATATGATCAGGCCTTCAAAAAATGGTGAAAAGATCATTGAGAATATTCATAATCTGAAACACAATATCAAGAAATCAGTTATTGACGAAGGAGTTTTCTCCGAGTTCAATATCGATTACATAGGTCCGATCAACGGACATGATATTTCGGAACTGGAAAGGGCTTTTGAAATAGCCAAAGATAAAGAATATCCATGCGTCGTTCATTGTCTTACAACTAAAGGCAAAGGTTTCAAATATGCGGAAGCCTGCACGAATGATATCTGGAACAGAGTCTATCGTTTCAATAAAGAGACCGGTGCCATGATGGCTTCGGAAAATGAAGAGATGCATTACGGCAAGAATATCGTCGGTTCTCTGATCGAAAAGCTTATGGCAGACAATCAGGATCTTGTCTGTATTACCACGAGAAATATCAACGATTATGGTGTAGCTAACGTGTTTGCGAAATATCCGCAGCGCTGTTTTGATACGACATCAAGCGCAGAGAATTCTTTGAGTTTTGCATCTGGTATGGCCTTAAATGGCAAAGTTCCGTTTATTGTTTTTAAAACTTTTGAACTTCCAAATGCGTTCAAGATACTGAGAAATCAGATCGGTAAGCTTCATAAACCGCTTATCATCGGTTTACTGGATGACGGCAATCTCAATTATGATCTGCTTAATGAACTCAATGATATCTATGTTGAGGAACCTAAAGATGCCAAACAGCTGCAGGATGTTTTCTATTCTGCACAGAACGCTGATCAGCCTACAGTAATAATTTATCCTGAAAAACTGTTAAAAATGGCAGAAAATAACGAATTTTCGGCAATTCAGTTAGGAAAATGGATAAAAACTGTCAATAATGATATGAAGGATGTTGTGATCCTGGCCAGTGGGGAAGAACTGTCTTTGATCGAAGAACTGATCGTCAAGAACGAATTTCCTTACGACCTTATCAATACACTCAGCTTGAATCCGTTGGATGCGGAAATATCTGAAGAATTGATCAGTTCAGAAAAGAAGATCTATGTCTACGGTCATAAATTGGATGTATTATTGCTTAAGTATTTCAATTCCAGAGGCTGTTCTGACCGACTGATCTTTGTGGATGCTTATGGTGTTGATAAACTTTTTACCAGGATCGAAAAGGATAAATGTTAAAAAGTCTTTATATTAAAAACTATGCGATTATTGATGAACTGAACATCGATTTTGATGATGGTTTTAATGTGTTTACCGGTGAAACCGGTGCAGGTAAATCCATTATTGTCGGTGCTTTATCTTGTCTTGTTAAAGGGAAGGCTGACCCATCTTTGATTCGTGGGGGTTGTGATAAGGCCGTAATCGAAGGCGTCTTTTCCGTCGATGATTATATGAAAGAGACGCTTGATGAAGCGGCCATTGATTACGATGATGACCTTATAGTCAGAAGAGTCATATCTAGAGATAACCGCAATACGATCAAAGTCAATCAGGCAAATGTTACACTTAACTTCTTAAGCAATCTTTTTGGTGAACACATAGATATCCATTCTCAAAAGGATTCACAATACCTTCTGAATAAGAAGAATCATCTGCTTTTACTTGATAAGTATGCTCATAATCAGGAATTATTAACAGAGTATCGTGAAGCTTATAAGAAATACGATGAAGCTTTAAATGAATATAATGATCTGCAGAACAATACCTATAATGAAGCAGATCTTGAATATTACCGTTATGATCTGAAAGAACTTGAAGATGCTCATATAAGTCTTAATGAAGAAGATGAACTGGAGACCAAAGAAAAACGTTATAAGGATTCAGAGAAATTCATTACTTCATTAAAAGGGGCTATCGAGACCTATGAAGGTGAAAACGGGATCGATGAACTGCTTTCTTTATTGGATCATAATCTTAATATTGATGACGGCGATATCCTTGAAATAAGGGAACATATCGAAGATCTTTCCTATAATCTCGCAGATGAAATGGATAAGGTCAAGAACATTTTGAGTGATTTTGATTCAGAAGAGATCAATATCGAATATATCGAAGAAAGACTTTATACTTATTCCAGATTAAAGAGAAAACACGCTACCAATACCGGTGGACTTCTTGAAAAGCTTAATGAGCTTAAAGACAAGATCGCTTTCTTTGAAGATAAGGATTTTGTCCTGAACGAGAAAAAGAAAGCTCTTGACACACTTTATAATAAAGCCTATGATCTGGCTAAGAAACTTCATGGAATAAGATCTGAAAAAGCTCAGGAACTTGAAAAAGCCGTTATTTCTCATTGCCGGGATCTGATGTTAGAAAATGTCAGATTCAAAGTAATGATCAATGAAAACAAGATGTATTCGAGTGGTATCGATGATGTTGAATTCTATATCTCTTTAAATAAAGGCGAAGATCTTAAGCCGTTAAGAAATGTCGCTTCCGGTGGTGAGATAAGCAGACTGATGCTGGCATTAAAGACTGTATTTACTTCATTAAGTTCCAATTCGTTTGTTATTTTCGATGAGATAGATACCGGCGTATCAGGCAAAACTGCCTTGGCTATCGGGCAGAAGATGGCTGAAATCGCCAAAAATACGCAAGTATTAACGATCACCCATCTGGCCGCGGTCGCTGCTTGTGCTTCATCTCATTACTATATCTACAAAGATGATTCCAAAGGTTACTCATCAACATCGATCAGGAAACTGAATAATGATGAGATAATTAATGAATTAGCTTTGATTTCATCATCTGAAAACTCTGAAGCAGCCTTGCAAGCAGCCAGAGAACTTTATCAGAGTGCTCAGGAAAGCATCAGCTGATGAATGTTGATTCAGCAATAAAAGATTTTATTATCTCGATTTCTTCATCCAAAGGAATGTCGGATAATACCATAAAAGCTTATCAGTCAGATCTTAATAAATATCTGACTTTTCTTAATGAGAATGGTATTACTGACATAAAAAAGGTTGATGATCTTACCGTCGATTCGTTTGTTGAAAAACTTAATAAAAAATATGCCCCTAGTTCAGTAAATCGCATCAAGACCTCAATAAAAAGCCTGCACCGCTTTCTTAATTTCAAATATGAGTATAAAGATCCCACTTTGAATTTAGCGGTCACAAAAGGGGAGAAACGCCTTCCGATCTATGGCAGCCATGAAGAAATCGATAAACTTATGTCTTTATTCAATAATGAAGATAATAAAGATCTTTTTGAACATGCCATATTTGAAACGATCTATGGTTTAGGATTAAGAGTCAGTGAATGTTGCAACCTCAAGACCAATCAGGTTGATCTGAATGAGGGATATGTAAAGATCTTGGGTAAAGGAAATAAGGAAAGGATCATTCCTATTCCTGATCAGACTAAGGAAATAATGAAACTGTATTTCCATAATTTAAGACCTTTATGGTTAAAGAAAAGCAATAATTTTTTCTATATAAACCGTTTCGGAAAAAAGATTTATAGAGAATATGTGGAAGAAATTTTGAGAAAAAGAATTTCCGAAGCCGGAATTAAGAAACATATTACACCACATAAATTAAGACACTCCTACGCTACACATTTACTGGAAGGGGGAGCAGATCTTAGAGCCATCCAGGAACTGTTAGGACATTCAGATATCTCAACGACTGAAATTTATACACACGTTGATGAAGAAAGAATCAGAAATGAATATATTAAGGCTCATCCATTGAATAGTGCGAAGGGGCTTACCAACAAGAAAGGGGATCCAAAATGATCTTTTATTTAAGCAAAAACGACCCTACTTTAGCCGTATATTGCAACAAAGGTGAGTATTACCCTGTTTTTATCGAAAAATACGGTTCAGATGCTTTAAAAATCGACCTGAATGATTTTGATGAGATAACAAATGAAGAAGATATACTTGCCTTAAACAAATACTTGAATCCTTATGGAGAAGGAAAAGCCAATATCTATATGGCCGGTCCTTTATTCAATGAAGGTGATCGTTATGTCAATCAGCTAAATTCCGATGCCTTAAGGAAAGAAGGTTTTGCGACTTTTTTGCCTCAGGAGGTCGTCATTACCACCAAAAGCTCACCGTTAGTTAAAGCGGCATGTTTCTACATGGATTTTAAAGCGATCGATCAATGTACTATTATAGTAGCAAACTGTAACGGAATTGAGATCGATTCAGGCACAGCTGCTGAAATAGGAATGTGCTACGCATTAAAGAAACAGATCTATATCTATAAAAGCGATGTCAGAAATTATTACAACGAGACATATAAATTAAATAACTTTGTCGGTGGCCTTGTAAACAATAAAACCTATCCTGACATCTATTCGATAATAGAGGAGATCTACGCCCACAACGTCTCCTAAATAAATATATAAAAAACCCGCATAACATACAGAATTTCTCTTGTCCGATTATGTATCTTATGGAACAAAAATCTGTTTCAACATAATTCCCTAGAAAGCCTTTAAAACTAGGCTTTTTCTAATTCTTTATGTCCGATTATATTATCGGAAAATCGTTATCCTTTAGTTACTGTTCAAAGGAATCCGAACTACTGAATTCACGTTCATCTTCTCCCTGTGCTGACGCATGGAGGAAGGATTTTCCAATGTCATTGCAGTGTCCGTCTTCTATCTGACAGCAGACAATACAGATTCGTAATTCTTTGCACAGGAAATACAGTTTCGTTTTCGGTGACATACTGTTTGCCCGTTTGAAGTGAACTTCAGGTCTTCTTCTGACTTCACAACGAAAAATGACCGCAGTGTAAATGCGATCATTGAAATACGGCTTTTTTGAATTACCAGACTGTTCTTCAGTCGTGCATATTCGGATAACCGCTTGAGCTATCATCTATACCAGCTAATCTAGGCCATTCATTCTTCATGAAATATTTAATTTCAGCCTTGCTGTTAGCCTTTCTGCCCTTAAATTGCTTGAATATTACAGCATTGCCGGCTTCAACCCAACCTAATTCTTCACCGCTGGTCTGAAGAACATACGTATGATTCCAAAAGACAGAAAAGCTTACCGGCATAACACCGGCATCCCAGTATTGTTCATCGCTGTATTCTGCGGTAAAAGCACCGCCGGAAACCTTATTGAGATCATCCTCATCAATCATCTTCGCGTTTGAATTGTTCTTATTTTCTGCCATTGTATTAAACTCCTTTGTTTGACACCATTATATACGAGCCAGAGTGGCTGTGTGGCAATAATTTATAGGTAATTTACAGAAACAGATCCGGAAAGCAGACCCAGGAAAGAACCCGGAAACAAATATGCCTCAAACTTTATTTAATCTTTTTCGAATTTATAACAGCTGTGAACAGTAACATCCTTTATTTATTTGAGGTCTCCTGAAAGTATATTATTAAGTTACCAGGAGGAAAATAATATGAAGAATAATACCGACGATGGTCGGCGGAGCTTTAATAACCATCAAAAGCCTTACGTCAGATCGTTATTCAGCCCTAT
>JAFRJA010000171.1 GCA_017432545.1 Erysipelotrichaceae bacterium | reverse complement strand
TAATGTAGATGGAAAGAAACTCACAAAAGATGAAGACTATACAGCTGCAGCCGGATCGGTAGAGATCACACTGAAGGCTTCATATCTTCAGACTCTATCAGTAGGTGAGCATACACTTACAGCCATGTTCGATGATGTGCGTGCTCCTGCTGTAGATGTAACCTTGGTAATAAACAGACCTGCTCCAGCTGATCCGGATTATAGAATACCTGTAACAGGTATTGAATAAACACTAAGAAAACTAAAAAAGAAACGTCAAACAACGAGGGACAAACAGATGGAATCGTTTGTCCTTTTTCGATGTATCGTCAGTTCAAAAGACTGTTATAGGTAAACAATATAAACGCAGAATCATTCAATATAATGATCCGTCTGCTGGCGCTTGAAAGATGGGTCTTCTTTCTCAAGAAATGCAGGTCTTTATGTTTGATCTGCATTTTATATCCCTACGGAACAGTTATTTTGTTATAAATTGTTGATAAGTTTCGTTTTTGCGATGAATAAGGAATAATCTATTGTTTTTATTTGTGGATTGTAAAAGCTTACAGAATCTGTTTTAATAAGCAAAGAAGAAAGCTTCTGGTATGAGCTAAACGATCTTTTTATTAAGACAATCATGAAATAATGAAAAAATCACAAATAACATGCAATTTTTATAGAGGTATTATATGACTGACAAACAGAGAAAATACGCTATAAAGCTGTATTTAAGAAGACTAAAAGAAAATCCGGATTATTCTGAGAACGAATTTGGATCCGAGGTGCTACAACATTTTAGCGAAAAGCCTTTAGGCAGCCCAGGCTCAGTCTATGAACCGTTTGCTATGTATTCTGATATTTCCAATCTATGGAAAGCACTAAATATGTCACCTGCTGAAATAGTAAAGTATTCCGGTCAGAAGATGTCCAAATTTGCCGAAAGATTCGTTATTCCTTACAGAACTATACAGGCATGGTGTGATGGCACAAACCCCTGCCCTATCTATACAAGGATCATGCTTTGTGAACTGCTGGGTATTTTAAACAAGACTCAAAGAAAACAAGGCGAACGATAAATACTATATTCGGATTCCAAAATTTTTTTTGCTGTTTCCCTTTTAATCCAACCCTAATACTGCCAATCAGATTCTTGCTGCTTTTTTGAATCGTCTATAAGGTCTGCAGGTTCTGAAAATCCATAGTTTCGCTCACATACTCTAAAAATCTTCATCCCTGAGAAAAAATGACAAGTAGTGAGGAACAGTAAGCATATCATCATTCTCTGTTACAGATGAATAGTCGCCTATTTTAATCAGTTTTGTCTGACCATAGTGTTCAGGGTGAGACATGACTGTTTTTGAAGATTTGGTATTGCCGTTTGTTGCTTTTATTTCCACAAGCGTCGGATATCCGTTGTATGAAATGACAAGATCGATCTCTAAGCCACTGTTTTTGCCAAAGTAGAAAACCGGGATTTCGTTTTTGTAAAAAGTTTCCGCTATTACCGACTCGTAAAGGAAGCCTTTGCTCGTGCCAAGTGATTCGTTTTGTATTCCGCGTATCGTATCAAAACCGCATAATGTTGCAAGCAGTCCGATATCACAGTAAAACAGCTTAAAATCTGCCTCGATTTTATTCAGATTAAGGGGCAGGCTCGGGACTGTTACATTGTTTGCTTTGAACACCGTACAGGAATTGATCAGATAATTCAGGGCGTCTTTTTTCTGAAGCCCATTGCCGCCTGATATTCTGGAAAGAACAAAGCGGCTGTTATCGCTTATAGCGAATGAGCCAACCAGATCAAAAGCGTTTTGGATCCGTGCAACTTCATAAGAGGTATACATAGGTTTTCCTTCCGCAGTCTTTCTTTTTGAAGGATCCCCTTTTATATCAAATATCAGGCTTTCATTCTTCTGGAAGCAGATTCCGAAATTCTTGTTTTCAATAAACAAAGACACCGTTTCCGGATAGCCACCTATACACATGTATTCTTTAAAAAGACTTTTCATTTTCATGTGAACATCATCAGGAATATCTGATCTTTCATCATAATATTTTTTCAGTTCCTGAATCTGTTCGTCTCTGTAAGAATTTGCCCAGAGAAACTCCTGAAAGTCCATCGTATACATCCGGATGATATCTTCTGCACCGTTAGGTTTCGGTTCACTGCTTCCGATGTCAGAGTCAAGATTGATGCCTATATGAGATCCTGAAGCGATGACTTCATATCTGCCGTCTTCTTTAAAGTTTTTAAGTGACAGACGTGCTCTGGGGCAGTCCTGTATTTCGTCCAGAAAAACAAGAGTTTTCCCCGGCACAAAGACATAATCCGGGTTAACAAGTGACAGTCTTTTAGTGATCTCATCAATATCCAGTTCACCATTAAAACTATCTGAAGCCAGAGGAGTTGTCCAGAAATTGACATACACCAGATTTTCAAAGTACTGTGTGGCAAAGTGGCGAATGCTTTCTGTTTTACCGCACTGTCTCACTCCGACAATAAGCGCGGGAGAATGGCCTCTGGTGTTGAGCCATCGGTAAAGTTGATCATCTATCTTTCTTCTTAAATACATCATTCTACCTCGTTTTCAATTATACACCTGAATTCAAGGGTGTTTCAAAGTATTTCGCACTCAAATTAAAGGGAGTTTCGATGATTTTCGCACTTAATTTATAATTTTGATCTGAACAGATTTGTTAATTTGCTGTTCATTATTCTTTTTCAAAGATGCTTATGATTTCTCTGAGCTCTTCTATCTCTTCTGGAGTCCTGCTTTCTTTTTTCATGATTTCATAAGCTCTGTAGCCTTCTTCAATTTGAATTTCAAGAATATTTAGTTCATCCTGCAGTGCAGCAATTTTGCAGAACTTTTCAGGATGATTTCTGTGTTTTTCTTTATACTCTTCAATCAGTGCTTTTATAGAGCCGGCTTCTGACTCCATTCCTTTTATATCGTCTAAAAACGATTCAACTTCTTTTTTTCTGTGTTCCCATATCATTACGCTATAATGTTTATTATTTTGTAAGAATCCGATTTACAAAAGGGATCTGTCTATTCCGCTTCTAAAGCAACGTTGATAGCCGGTACCAGTACCGCTTTTCTTGAATAGCCCGGTTCAAAACGATATGAAATACCATCAAATACCGGAACATATTTGCTGTCGTCTTTAAACGCTTTTTCGATGATGTTTCCAGCTTCCTCATTATTTGGCACCAGGTAAGTGATCGAGATGTCATCATGGAAAATAGAGATCTGAGCGTAGAGTATATCTACGCCTTCCGTATCTATGCCGCTGCTGTAGAGCTCCTTCATACGGGAAGCCAGATCCTTGGCGATATCTTCATCATAGGCATTGATACAGCCGATGCCGTACTTTTTGCCGTTTGCCTCATAGACTTTATAATCGCTGAAGAAGATCTCTTCATCACTCATTCCTTCATAGGAAATGGATTTCTTGTACATCTCCTGATAATAGGCATCAGTATCTGTAACACCGGCAATAGCCGCGAGATCTTCCAATGCTTTCCGATCGGCATAAGTCGTGCTGTTAGACTTAAGATTGCTGGTATCGGATAAGACAGCACCCATCATGACATGGGCGATCTGTTTATCGATCTCGATACTGCTCTCCTTATAGTATGACCAGATGATGGTCGCCGTTGAACCGATAGGTTTGGCTTCATAGACGATCGGCTTGCCGGTCGTGATAGAACCGACACCATGGTGGTCGACAATGCCCAGGATATTGGCATCAGCCATTCCGTCTATCGCCTGCAGATAGTCAGAGTGATCCATCAGGACCATATTCAGACCGGCCGCATTTTCCAGTATTTCCGGTAAAGGCAATCCGGCATTTTCATAAACGTACTGGGTTTGCAGATCAGCAGCGCTTCCCATGACCGCTTTGGCGTCATAACCCATCAGATTCAGCAGATTGGCATAGGCAACAGAACTGCTGACAGTATCGCAGTCAGGGATCTTATGACCGGTCACATAAATCGTGCCTTCGATTTCACCGAGTCCTTCCAGAGAACTCTGCTCGATCAGCGCCTGGATCTCTTTTTCTTTCTCATACTTGGCTGTAGTAGTCTTTACTCCTGTCGTATAGCCGCCAACCGCGATCAGGATCGCTATTATCATTAGTAGAATGGTTTTAATAATCTTGTTCATGGTTACCCTCCATAATTTCTGTTTTTTTCTATCAACAATGCTTACCATATTCTTTTACTCATTTTCGGTTTCGCAAGAAACCATTGTTCATGCAGCTTTTCTAAACTTAATCTTTCTTTGGTTCTCTGGTTCTGATCAGCCATTTTTCAATATCTCCTTGTCTGATTTCAGGATCTTTTTTGGCGAAATTGCTCTTGATGAACTTTGCCATTTCTTTATTATCCAGAGATTCCATCCATGCTCTGTTTGTCGGTAATACTCCGCTGTCAATGATTGCCTTGTACAGCAGCGCACATTTCTCTTCCGAAAGTGCTCTGTCCCCTCTTTTATCATCATATTTAAGAAAACGATAGAAGTTTCCGGTGCTGATGTTATTGGCTTTTAGGATCGGATCAATTGTAATTCTGCTGTTTTCAATAATACTGTTGAAAAGCTTTCTGTATTCTAATTTATTCATATAGGGATCTTTCTTGTTTAAATCATATCATATAGAAAGATCTCAGTAATGTAGTTGTAAAGTAATCTTTATTTCTATATAACAATAATTTCAAATATTTCAGGACATGTTTTCAGGATTGGTTTTGTGAAGATGTTTTTTGACTATATCGGCCATGATTGAAACGTAGTCAAATGCTTCCTCTTCAAGAAGCCTGCCCATCAGAGCATCGACTTCTCTCTGGCTCATTCCGGTAGAAAGAAGTCTTTCGTTTATTATGCTAAGTGCTGATTCCATTTTGCATCCTCCTTTTTCTTCACTATACATAAAGAAAAGGGTTTCTGCGTCTCAAAATTGTCTCATCAAATTCAATATATACTGAATCTTTACAAAATCTCTTTTGACAGTATTAGCATTTCCTCCGCTTCAAGCAGTTTCTGCTGGGCTTTGATGAGCTGACGGTATGCCGCTACAACTGTTTCCGCATCTGCATCTTCAGGCAGCAGATCCACTTTCAGCTGAGCCTGCGCCAAAGCGTCCTGGGCATTCTTCAGCATGCGCAGCAGTTTTTCTTCGGACGGTATGATGTAGAAACTTTTTTCTTCATATCCTCTGTAATCGCCTTCCCCAAACAGCATGATCGTATATTTGCCCGGTTCTATAAATTCGGGCTCAGGATCGGCATCTTCGTTATACAGTTTGTACAGTGTGTAGTCTTTTCCTTCTTCCAGCGCTTTGCCTTCATATGTGACCTGCGGTTTAAGTTCTTCTCCGGTATAGCGCATCGGTGTAACTCTGGCAAGTTCTATGCTTATAAGCAGGCCTTCGGGATTATCAAGTTTATCCGTGATATCTGTTTCGTAGCCGTAGATGTCATTTATTGAAGCCTGACTGTGAAGCATGACACCGTCGCCGTCGGCATCGGCGATATCTTCAATATCCTCAATGTCCGTATAAACAAGAGAGATGTCCTTTGCCTTATCGGCCGAAAGCATGAATGTTGAACTGCTGATCGGAATATAATATCTGAGCATGCCCATAACGCTCACATACATTACCGGCATCACTTCCAGTTCGCCGACAAGATCCTGTATCCTGGTCGGTCTGAAGCCGGTATCCTCATTCAGGAAATACAGCTGAGTCAACTTATCATCCTCGAAATAAAGCATTATCAGCTGGTTGTCATAGCCTATGCCTACGGTTACCGGTACGATAGTGACGTTTTCATTCTCGTCATCTTCTTCATATGATGCGACATGCAAGATACCCTGCGCATCTTTTATCGCGTACCACTTATCTTCTACTTCATCAAGAATCCAGGTATTCTCTGTTTTGTTATGCCATTCGATCAAGGCCTGATTGTATTTCTCATCGCTGTCATAATTTAAACGGCTTGGATAATCGGTCAATACTTCATGGCCTTTGATCTCTCCCAAAGAAAGCTTGCCCCAGTATTCGACCACGGCCTGTTCATCTTCATTTAAAGCCTCTTCGATATACTGATTGAAAGCCGGCAGTTCGGCATTCACGTTCCAGACGACATCGCTTATGATCCGCTTTTTGGCATCAGAGATCGTTATCTCGTAGCCTCTGCCGTCTTTGGTCAGAATGCGTTTTGCGCTGACTTTATCGCTTCGCAGGGCTTCTGAAGCCTGCTGTCTGATTACTGTTGAAAGCCAGGGTTCAGCTTTACTTTCTCCTCCTTCCCTTTCATCCAGTACCGTCTTGATCCATTTGTTCCAATAAGCCGTCTCAGCGAGTAAAGGATCATCCATTCCCTCCTGCCAAAGCGCTTTTACGGCTTCATAATCGATCTCGCTTCTCTCCATTTCATATACATTGAGCAGATAATCCACTTCAGCTCCGCACTCTGAGATCAAGGCATAATCGATGAGCGTATGTCTGTAGCTGTCAAGAAATTCCCGTCTTGAATCGCCTTCGGGCATCTTTTCTATAACTTCGCCCATCTCATTGAAGTATTTAATGAAACTGCCCGATGTCGCCGGACTCGGGAAATAGATGTACATTCCGCTGGTGGTGAGACTGTCGTAATCAAGCTCACCTTCTGCATTTCTGTACAGCTGCATGTCCGTTGCGATGTTGTCTGTACCGCAGGCATATATGAATCCTTTTATGTTTGAAGGATCGATTGTGTCGTCCTGTCTAGAAAGCTGAAGCAGAGTGTTTATCTTTGAACCGGATTCTATATATGAATTGTCCTCGCCCTCTTCAACTTCCACATATCTGACACCTAAAAGCGAGGCCATGTTGCCCAGATCATAATAGTCATTGCCGCCGTACTGTATGGAATTATCCTGTGCGATAAACTCATCATAGAAATTGACTTCATTGTTTTTGCCGTAAGTCGAAGCCTGTTCTTTCAGTGTTTTATTAAGTTCTGTCAATGCCTCGACAAAGCCAATCTTGGGATCTGTCAACATCTTCATATCGACGATCGCCAATGTACCGTTTTGACCCTGTCCTTCACCGCTGTCATAGAAATCATAAAAATCATCGACGATCTTTTTGCCCAGTACGAACGTATCTACTTCATGATTTTCCGCTGCTCCGAGCATATCAAGCCAGCCCGTGTAATACTGGCCGTATCCCGGTTCTGTTTCCGGAGATGCGATGTAATAGTCTGTATAGTCGGCCAGCACAAGATCAAGCTCGACCGAGTTCATCAGACACGCATCAAAATCGATCAGGTCGAATCTATTGCCGTTTTCAGTTATATCATTATCCGCTAAGGCATCCACGATCTTCGAGAATGTCATCATTGAACGATAACTCCAGACTGATTCAAGCGTTTCATGTTCATCTACGGCAAAACCGCTGATCGGACCGCCACCGTGATCCCAAAGGATCAGATCGTATTTCTCTGCAGGGGCATATTGTACACAGAAATTGATGAAAGACTTCAGCGTCTCAGGATCGGACATCAGTTCTTCGGATGAACGCATTGCCACATCCTGTTTACCCGAACCGAGTCCGTCTCCGTCAATGAGTACCAGCTTGCCGGCGTTTTCAGCCGCATCCATTCCTTTGGCTTCCCAGATCTGGTTATAGACATTGCTGATCTGGCTGTACTTATCCAGGATCACGTCGGTAGTCAGTCTGGTCACAGGATCATATGCCTCTACGGCATCTTCCGGAACGTTGTTGTCATCAGGAAAGACCAGATAGTTTTTATCAAGCTGCCATCTGTTTGATCCGCCTGTCATGACGATAAATCTTATATCCTCATCCTTGCAGAAATTGGCACTGAGTATCTGTTCAAGATTATAAGTCGCCATCGCCGACCCCGTCTCGAGATCTGCTCCGCAGTCATACAACATGATCGTTCGCTTGGCTTTCACTGTATCTTCAACATTTGCCTTTTGACGGTTTGTCAACACTGCGCAAACAATGCACACCGTAACGATAAGGACAATTATTATACCTGCATTCTTCCGTTTCATCTTCATCTGCCTTTCATATAAATTATTAAATTTGTAATGCTTGCATTATTAGTATACAATCGATGCGGGTTTTAAGATAAAATGAAAAGAACTTTAAACAGGTCGTGGCTATGTTGAGAGCGCTCAAGGTCAGTGCGATCTTTCATCCTGCTGTTGAATTCATCTCTTCATTAGGTACGATCCTGGTCGTCGGCTTTGGCGGTTATCTGGCTTACGCGGAAGGATTGCAGGTCGAAGATATCGTAGCCTTCCTGCTGTATCTTTCCCTTTTCTATCAGCCGATAACAGGACTCGCCAATCTGGTCGAGAATATGCAACAGTCTCTGGCCGGTGCGGAAAGAGTCATTGATATACTGGATGCGCCGGTTGAGATCCACGATTCACCTGATGCGATCGATCTGAAAGATGTGAAAGGCGAGATCACTTTCGACCATGTGAGCTTTTCTTATATTGACGGTATCCCGGTGCTTAACGATGTATCCTTTACCTGCAAGCCGGGAGAGATGCTGGCACTTGTCGGAGCGACCGGCGTAGGCAAAACCACGATCACCGAACTGATCGCCCGCTTCTATGAACCTGATTCCGGAAGGATTCTGATCGATGGTCATGATATCAAAGACGTTAACCTTTCCAGTCTCAAACAGAACATCTCCATGGTTCTACAGGATACCTTCCTGTTCAATGGAACCATAGCGGAAAACATAGCTTATGCCAGACCGGAAGCGACAAGAGAAGAAATAAAAGAAGCTGCTAAAGCAGCAAATATCGATAAAGAGATCGAGGCAATGCCGGAGGGTTATGATACGCTGACCGGTGAAAGAGGAGTCAAACTTTCCGGTGGTCAAAAGCAGCGTATTTCGATCGCCCGAGCGATCCTGCGTCGTTCACCGATCGTTATCCTTGATGAAGCGACAGCGGCTGTTGATGTTGAGACAGAAAGGCAGATCCGTGATGCGATCAATTCATTAAGCGGCAAACGGACGATCGTTGCGATAGCACATCGTCTGAGTACGATCAGATCAGCGGAACAGATCCTTGTTATAGAAGATGGTACCGTGGTCGAACAAGGTACACATGAACAGCTGATAAAACAAAATGGCTATTACGCCCGAATGAATGATATTCAGAAAGATTAAAAACAAAAAGCCCGCGAGATTGCGGGCTTTCATGACGCTTTTCAGTGATTATTATTCACCGGTGATATAGTACTGAAGGTTACATGTCTCAACACTGTCGAGCGTGCTGTTACCTTGCAGATCCTCATACCATCTGACGAAGTAGACATCCGCATCTGATCCGTCCGTTACTTTGCCAAAGCATAAGGCCAGGTAATTGGTTCCGGCTACAAGCTGAGTTGCCAGCAACTGGATCGGTGAGAAGACCATGTCTTTCTTAGCTTTGACAGCCTTGTCGAATGAATCCTGGATCTTTTCTTCAGAGAAATAACCGGGCTTGCCACCGCTGATCACGGTCCAGCCACCTAAGAGCTGTTCGTTCTTTCCGGTAGTGGTCTCGAGGTTTGTGACATCGATCTTGTTTATTGCCTTGAATTCGCAATTGCCATCAAGATCTTCATAGACAGTAATGATGTAGTAATCGGTTTCCGGTTCAGCTGTTACCAGCGTTCCTTTAGCCAAGAAAGCATAGTTCTTGCCTGATACTACCTGCATAGCCAATACTCTGATCGGCTCATAACCGACACCGGTCAGCCCTTCCAGACCTTTGGCGAAGACTTCTTTTTCATCGTCACCGAGCATTTCGCTGGTTTTTTCATAAGTGGTCCAGCCGCCAACCATCGGTGTTGTCTCCGGTTGAGCGTTTGCTGCGGCAGGGATGTAGACGATCTCGATCTTATCGCCGTCTTTAAGCGTTACCTTGTCGATGCCTTGTTTGCACAGTTCGTTATTGAGATAAACGGCCCAGTTTCCTTTATCATCAGCTTTAACGTCGTTGACGCTGCTGATATACCAGCCGTCATCACCTTTTTCCGTTTCATACTTCAGCATGCCGATCTTGGCGATCTCTTCAAGTACAGCGGAAAGGACTTCGCTTTCCGTCGCAATATTGGCGCCGCTTTCGGCAGCGTTATTGTCGATGATCCTGATCTCATAGTGTTTGCTGGTATCAACTTCTTCTTTCGGCTCTTCTTTTTTCTGGCAGCCTGTCATCGATACCAACATCAGCAGTACAAATAATAATGTAATAATCTTTTTCATTGTTACCTCCTGTAATGGTCAATTTATGTAGATATCCGTTTTTTCATCATTGGGCATATATTTATACGGATATTCAGAAGAAGTGGCAGGACTAAGTCTCCGGTCTCTTCTACTAATAGTGTTACATTTTCAGCTGAAAAAGTAACAGAATTTAATAAATATGTGAGAAATTACATAATTTCAAAAGTGCGAGCGGAAAGAAGATATAATGTTTGTGATGAGGAAGGTGAGTTATGATACGGGAAACGATTGATAAAAGGCTGCTGGATCTGTCTGCTGAAGCAGATGAAGAATTAAAGAAGATCTATGAAGGTATCGATGAGATCTGTCTGAAGAATTCCGATCGCATCCTCAAGGCTTTTATCGATAATAAAGTATCTTATACCGATTTTGCGGATATCAACGGTTACGGAAATTATGACAGCGGAAGAGACAAACTGGAAAAGATCTTTGCGGATGTGCTGGGTTGTGAAGATGCATTGGTCAGACCGCAGATCATGTCCGGTACCAACGCCTTATATCTGACTTTTTCCGCTCTTTTAAAACACGGCGATACTTTGATCTCCTTGACCGGAACACCCTATGATTCCTTACAGGAGATGATCGGCTTAAGCGGTGATTCTTCACAATCGCTTAAAAATAACGGTGTAAAGTTTGAACAGATAGATTTAATTAATGATGAATTTGATTCGGAAAAGATCGTTGAACGCTTAAAGAAAAAAGATGTGAAGCTCGTGGAGATACAGCGCTCCCGCGGTTATTCAGACAGAGCCTCTTTGAATATTGAACAGATCAAAGACCTGATCGAAGAAATAAGAAAAGTAAATGACAAGGTCATCATCATGGTCGATAACTGTTATGGGGAACTGGTTGAAGATCAAGAACCGGGTCATGTCGGAGCTGATGTGGTCGTGGGATCTCTCATGAAGAATCTTGGTGGCGGTATCGCTTCAACCGGTGGTTATATCGCCGGAAAGAAAAAGTATATAGATATGGTAGCAGATCGCTTCTCGGCTCCGGGAATAGGCAAGGAACAGGGTGCCAATTTCAATTTGAACAATTCTTTCTTCAAAGGTCTCTATATGGCTCCAAGTGCGGTAAGAAGCGCTTTGAAGACAAGTGTCTATGCGGCCTATATGTTGGATAAACTTGGTTATAAGAATGTTTCACCGCGTTATGATGAAAAACGGACCGATCTGATCCAGACCGTTGAACTCGGTGACAAGGATTCGCTTGTTTCCTTCACACAGGGGATCCAGGAATCTTCGCCGATCGATTCTTTTGTGAAAGTATTGCCGGCACCAATGCCGGGTTATCCTTTTGATGAAGTCATGGCCTGTGGTGCTTTTACTCAGGGTTCGACTATTGAATTAAGTGCTGATGCGCCACTCAGGGAACCGTATACCTTATTTATGCAGGGTGGTTTATCTTTAGAATATGGAAAGCTTTCCATCCTGATGTCTTTAAACAAGATTATAAGTAAAAAAGATCCTCAGTAATGAGAATCTTTTAGTAAGAACCGTATTGTCCGCCATCGATCCGGATGATGGAGTTGTTTATATAGGCAGCCTCATCAGAGATCAGAAATCTCACCAGATGTGCTACTTCTTCAGGTCTTCCATAGCGTTTAAGGAAGATCTTTTCCGTTTCTTCTTTTAAGAACTCTTCATCATAACCATCGAGTTCTTTTTCAGTTCCTATAAAACCAGGAGCTATCGCATTGACGTTGATGTATGGTCCGTATTGCATCGCCAGGTCATGAGTCAGAGAATTCAAGGCGGCTTTGGAGGCATCATAATCCAGACACATCGGATAGTAGGTATTGATGCCGTTGGTGGAAGAGATGTTTATGATCTTGCCGAACTTGTTTTCAGCCATATGTCTGTAGACTCTTTTGGCACAATTGAAAGCCCCGATCACATTCACATCCAGGATCTTGCGGAAAGTTTTCGCATTCTTGTTTGCGAAGAGATCAGGTTCATCGATCCCGGCGTTGTTTATCAGAATGTCGACCCCACCAAATTCATTTTCGATCTCAGTGATCATCTGATCGACTTCATCTTCGTTTGAAACATCGGCCTGATAGATCATACATCTGACACCGAATTCATTTTCGATCTGCTGTTTCAATTGTTCAGCTTTAGCTTGGGCGCTATGAAAATTTATGACGAGATCATAATTGTTTCTGGCCAACTCAAGGGCGATCGCTTTACCTATGCCGCCGGTACCGCCGGTTATCAGTACAACTCTTCTTTCCATATTTTAAAAAGAGCTTATATTAAGCTCTTGATGAATATTTGCCATCGGCCGTTGAGACCAGGATCTTTTCGCCTTCTTCAATGAACTGCGGAACCCTGAGCGATAAGCCTGTGTCAGTGACCGCATCCTTGGTCTGTGTAGAAGGAGCACCCTTGATCGCCGGGCTTGTTTCCGCGACTGTCAGTTCGACGGTTGCCGGAACGGAGATCGTCAGGATATTGCCTTCAAACATCATCAAAGCGACTTCCAGACCGTCAATGATGAAATACTTGTTGAAACCGATCTGTTCTTCAGAAAGCTCATAGGTCTCAAATGTTTCCATATCCATGAAATAGTAAGTGTTATCAGCGTTATATGAATATGTAACGTATTTCTTTTCGATCATCGCTGCTTCAAATTTGGTTGAAGCGTTGAAGTTTCTTTCCTGAGTCGCACCTGTTTTGAGGTTCTTCATTTTTGTGCGTAAAATGGCTGCACCCTTTCCCGGTTTGACGTGCTGGAAATCTAATACCTGCCATGGATCGCCATCAATAACGAGAGTTAAACCTGTCTTAAAATCACCTGATTCAATTGCCATAAATTACCACCTTTATTTTTATAATATCTAATATTCTACTAAATAATATGCGCTGTATCAAATCTTAATAATTATTGAGGATGTATTTTTTGACCGTTTCGATATCTGCGTCATTAAGACCTAACTGCTCGGCATAACCCTGGGCCAGCATATAATTGATCATACCGTTAGCGTCCTTGGTAAAGCCCATAGCTATGATCTCTGCTTCAGGAGTGGCTTTGAAATCCTTGATACCTTTATTGATCACAAATTGCCAACCCATCGGGAGCTGGCCACCATCGACCCTGGACATATCATCATCGCTTAATGCATATTTATTTATCTTATCGTTCATGTTTTGTTTACTCCTTTAACAAATATATTCTATCACTAAAATAATGTCTTGTTGTCGTCGCCATGGGCTTTGATATAACGGGACCAGCTGATATATCCATAGGTCGTATTGGTGAAGTAGCCAAGCTTCAATATAAGCAAGACATACTGCCCGGAAATGATGTTGATGATGGATTCCAATAGGGCACAGATATACCAGGCGATCCACTGTTCTCTTAAGCGGAACAGGATAAATAATCCGTTGGCGATCCCGACAGCTGAAGCACAGGCGTCGATATAGACCACGATCGTTTCGAGTTTTTCATTACCGAGAAAGAAATCCGTCTGAATATTCAGTCCGCTGATGAAATAGCCGACTACCAGCGTCCAGATGATGATGGCTAAGATGATCAGTATTTCCTGATAACCTTTCAAGCGTCTGACGATCGTGAGTTCATCATCGATCTCATCCTTGTGTCTGGTCCAGTTGATGAAAGAGATGATATCGATCGGCAACCAGAAGAACAGGGTTACTACCATGGTCGCAAAACGATACATCAGGATCAGGCAGATAGCGATCTCCGTGATCTCGACTAAGACGGAGACCAGGAAATTATAACGTGATTGTTTGGAGATCAGCAGTTCACACAATATATTCAGGAAGGTATCCAGCAGATACAGCAGCATGATCCAGATCCCGTTGACTCCGTTCGCACTTTCTTCCGGAAACAGGATCGCAAAGATCGTGGCCAGCACCATGATGGACATGAACCAGGATTTCTCATAGGTCGTAAAGTAACCGGAAAAGAAAAGGACTACACAAAGCGATAAGGCCAATATCAGAAAGGAGATGGCCATATTGAATAAAGGAGACATCCTTTCAGCGGTTATCATTTTGTAGGCAGCTTTTACTTCATCTTCAAAAGGATCGGGATGATCAAACCAGATCAGGGTCCCGTTCTCGGTTTTGTATTCATAGGCGTTGATCACAGGGGTATCAAGTTTCAGATATTCTTCATAGGGATAGGAAACGATAACTTTCTTATCGCCGTTAACATATATGACATCACAGATCGTGGAATCTTCATCATAGTCTTCACTTTCAAGATCTCTTTCCATGATCACTGCACCTTCATAGGAAATGTTGCCGGGATCGGCGTTTATTTTAGCGGTACCGATGATGAAAGAGAGTGCTGATACCCCAAGTAAAACGATGAGGATAATTATCTCAGCCTTTTTCAGTTTTTCATTTTTTTCGATACTTAATTTGATCTTTTCCAGCATGTCTATTATTATAACTTGATTTTTATTTATGCGGTCTATTTAACTCCTGTATAATTTAAGTGGAGGTGATCCTATGGCATATATAACACAATATGAAAAATGGTATGCAAAGGAAGACTATTTCTGGGGTACCGAACCAAATGAGTTGTGTCATGAACTGATAAAACTTTTACCACCGGCTCCCGGGATCAAAGTATTGGATATAGGCTGCGGCGAAGGCAAGGATGCAGTCTTCATGGCTTCACAGGGTTATGATGTATATGCCTTTGATATCACGGAAAACGGTATCGCCAAGACCAAGAGGCTGGCGGAGACGAATAACGTCAAGATCAACGCTTTTGTCGCTGATATCAATAATTTCAAAATCGATGAGAAGTTTGACATCATCTATTCGACCGGAACGATCCAGTACCTGGTGGATTCGGAAATCGCACCGTTTTTTGCGAAGGTCAAGGAGATGACTGAACCAAACGGTATCAACTGGTTCAATGTCTTTGTGAGTAAGCCTTTTATCGCCAAAGCACCGGACTATGATGAGAATGAAAAGGAATGGAAGAGCGGACAGCTGTTCTCCTATTATTCGGACTGGAAGTTTGAAAGAGTTGATGAAGAGATCTTCCGTTGTAACTCATCCGGCATCCCGCATCTTCACTGTATGGATGTGCTGGTCGCGAGAAAATATACCGGTAAGGTCCTGGGACCTGAAGACATTTAAGAAACGAAACATTATGGACGAGAATAAAAACATCATTAATGAAGAAGAAGCCGCTAAAGCAAGTGGCGGTGTAACAAGAGAAGAGTATGTTGCCCAATTCAGAAAGTTTGGCCTGATCGATGGTGCCACTCCTCAGCACAACGGGGAAACGTGTGATGTATGTTCAAGAGGAAAACTTAATTTCCTGAAATATCAGACCGGCCGTTTCGGAGATAAAGAATCGATCTACAGATGCAGTCTCTGTAACGAATATGCGGTATATCTGGTAGAAGAAAACTGATAAGCAAAACAGAATATAAAATTCCCGAAGCCTGATGACTTCGGGATTCTTTTATTCAACACTCTTGAGTGATTCGACCATATCAACTTTACGTAATGGTTTTCTCATGAACAGCAGTACGATTACCGTAAAGATCATGGTTATGAAGATGGCATATAAATATGAAGAAGTCTTGATGTGCTTGCCAAACATGATCATTTCCATGGAGATGACCGACAGGATGAATTTGTTTTCCAGGATGCCGATCGGAATACCGACAAGACAGCCGATAAATGATAATAATAATATTTCCTTGAATATATACATGTTTATTTCATGATCATTGAAACCAAGGACTTTCAGTGTTGCGATCTCTCTGACTCTTTCAGAGATATTGACCTGCGTCAGGTTGACCAGAACCACAAAGGCCAGTGATCCGGCGACCAGAATGATCACAAACATGATCAGATCAAGAGCTTTGATCATATTGTCAAAGGAAGCTTTGGTCGAAGAAAAATCCGAGACGGAGACAAAGTGTTCAAGTCTGTCACAGTCCTTGAGCAGACTCTGTTTATCATCACATGCGATAGCGATGATGTTGTTGCCGATCTTTTCATCAAAGACGTTTTCATAAGCTGTATCGGACATGAAGATGTAATGACCCGCATACATCTCACAGATATTGGCTACTTTAACTTCGGCTTTGATGCCGTTGGCTGATTCCATGGTCACATAATCCCCGGCTTTGATCTTGCCGTTTTTGGCCAGTTTTTCGGAGATGATGATGCCGCTGTTGTCCATTTTGATTGGTGTTTTAGTATCTGTTTCATAAAGACCGAAGATATTCTTTGCATCGGCCGAATCTACTGTGATCAGATTGGCGGTGTTGTCATAATCGCCGAAATATAGCTTGGTCGTATACAACATGTATTTCTCAGCTTTATCGATCTTGGGATCTTCATAAAGGATTTCGATATTGTGATCGATGTTTTCATCGCTGTTTAGAAGTACTTCATAGTCATAGGTGAAGATCTTGCCGTATTGCACTTCCAGGACATCGCTGACACAGTCGAGGATACTGAAACCCAGGATCAGTAAGCCACAGCACCCCGCGATTCCGGCGATCGTCATGAAGAAACGGGACTTGTAGCGGAAGATGTTGCGGGCGGTCGTTTTGGAAGTAAAGGACAGGGAATTCCATAGGAATTTGATTTTTTCGATCAGCAGTTCCTTGATCTTGCGTGGTGCGACCGGACGCATCAATGAAGCAGGAGAGTCCTTGACAAGTTTATGCACAGTATAGGCGGTGATGATCGCTATCAGAATAGAGAATACCGCTAAAGATATCAGGGCATTTCTGATCGGGAATGAGAAGATCATTTCCGGCAGGTAATACAACATCCGCCAGGTCGTATAGACGACCGTCGGGAATAACAGCTGACCGATGATGATGCCCGGTATGCCCCCGCATAAAGAGGCCATCAAGGCATAAGATATATATTTGCCGATGATCTGAGTATTTGAATAACCCAAGGCCACATAGATGCCTATCTGTCCTCTCTGTTCATCGATGAGACGTTTCATTGTGGTAAGACACACTAAAGCTGCGACCAGATAAAACATTATCGGCATATAAATACTGATGGACTTCATCTGATCACAGTTGTTTTTATATAGTAACGGAGAGTACATCTTATCCCGATCAAGGATGTACCAGTGGGCGCTTGGCAGCTGTTCCAGTTTCTTGCGGGCCAGTTTGAGCTGTTCCTCACCATCGGCGATCTCTTTTTCGAAGGTGGCTTTGCCTTCTTCGTATTGTCTTAATCCTTCCTCATACTGAGCCTTACCGCTGGTGATCATTGAACTGATCGAATTGAATTCCGCGATAGCTTTATTGTATTGGGCGTAGGTGTATTCCATCGCCGAAGATAAAGTATAGACCCCGTTCAATCCGAAGTAATTGAGTATTGAGCTGATGTCCTGTTCAACTTTGACCGTAGTATTGTATATCGCTCCATATATAGCCGCATCGTTTCTGATGGTGGCTTCTAAGGAAGTGATGACCCCGCTTAACACTTCGAGCTGGCTTTCATAGACCTGCAGCTGAAGATTCGCATCATCGAGCTGCTGCTTGGCATCGTCGAGCTGTTTCTGGCCTTCTTCCTTCATCTGATTGAATAAAGCTTCATTTTCATCGAGCTGTGCAGTGGTTTCAGCAACGATCTTGTTGCGCAGATAGGACTGCTGACTTGAAGCGACATTTTCGATCTCGCTTTTCTGATCAGCGATATAGTTAATATATTCATCTGAATTGGAAATATAGTTTTTCGCACCTTCCAAGGTCATATACATGGTCGTATAGTATTCATTGATAAAATGAGAATCAGGAACCAGAATGATCGAATCGAGGTCTTCATTATTAAGGTTTGATGGTCCAAGCATCTTACTCATATAAGAAGGGGATCTGAAAAGTCCGACGATCTTATAGTGGTCGCTGTTTAAGAATTCATTAATATCTTCTGAGCCGTATTCCAGAGTGAGCTCATCATTGAGATCATAGTGATTGGACATATCGCCGCCATAAAGAGCTATACACTCATTGGCGAATTGCGGTAAGCGTCCTTCCAAAAGTTCGTATTTATCAAGATTGCGGGATAATTCCGATACCCTTACCACGTACTTATCATAGCCATCACAACAGGAGTAGACATCAATCTCTTTGGAGGCCGAGACATTTTCACATCCTTCCGCATTTTTCAAAGCGACATAGTCTTCTTCGCAAAAGCCATAGGGTGAGTAGATCGTGAGATCCTGAAGTTCATTCTGATCGTAGTAACGGTCAACACTTTCGTTCATCGTCAGCGGCGAAGATAACATGCCCATTAAAAAGGCCGATCCTATAAACACGATCAGTGATAAGGAAAGGAAACGTCTGTTGGTCTTTCTTATCAGACGAAGTGTCTCCAGATTGAACATCATACCTAGTATTCTATATCCTCAGCCTTCTTAGGCTTCTTGTTCAGTTTGATGGAATCGACCTGTCCGGATCTTACTCTGATGATCTTGTTGCCCATATCAGCTAAGGCTGAGTTATGGGTAACGATAACTACGGTCATCTTCTCAT
>JAFRJA010000021.1 GCA_017432545.1 Erysipelotrichaceae bacterium | reverse complement strand
TTGATTATTCTTTTCATTGTAACCTCCTCTTGTATGCGGTAATTCCGCTTCATACTATGAAATTGAACTAATCAAAGTATAAAGGGTAAATCCGCGAATCTACAATTGTGAGGTTACTTTTCTTTACTCACCTGTAAATATTCACCTCCTTCGTCATTACATATTGTCTAAGGCAAAGTTTTCTTTACTATTACCTCGTCCCTTTTCATCATATCCATAAAAAGATAAACGACATACAGCTTTAACTGCCAAACGAAAAAGGCATATGCATCGTATAGACACATATGCCTTAACAGATATAATCCTATAACCGATCGAACCGGCTTATTTTGCCTTCACTGTCCCTGAAGCATCTTTGATTACCAGCTTGAGTGTTGTGGTCTTAAGACCCTTGATACTCTTGTCGGTCAAAGACTGTTCATAGGTTCCATAATCACCCACATAGTCGACTTTGATCGTGATATTGGAACTTGCCCCGGCTTTCATATTGGCGGCATCCTTCAGCACGACCACGATCTTGTGGTTAGCCTCATCATATGACAGCTCATAAACCATCGAAGGTGAGAACCAGATCGCTTTGATCTGCCCGTAAGGCAGCTCAGTCAATGCGATTCTGCCCACTTCGATATTCTGGTAGGAAGTATCATAGACATTCAGCTTCGTTTCGCTTAGTTTCAGCACAGGAGCCTTACGGGCGACCTTGACATTGACCTTAGCCGTCAGCTGAGCACCGTTATCCAAAACAACCTTGACCGTTTCATCTTTCAGCGTCTGGTCTTTCAGATCCTGTTTCTTCAAAGTGAACACAACCTGACTGTTTTCGTCCAAAATAACATCTATATTTTCAGAATCGGTCTCAACGCTACTGACATTACCGCTGACATCGGTCAGTTTGACCGTGCCGAGACAATTGGTATCACTTAGCGGATCCATCTGATTCAAACTGCCCTTGATACTTATGGTAGCTTTGGCCTCTTTATCAATCACCGAGATGGTAAGTTTGATGGCACTGCCTTCAACATTGCCGCTGTATTCAGGATACAGTTCATACTTATAGGTTCCGACAGCCGTCTTATCTCTATCTTTCAAAGACAGATTCACCGTATTGTTTTGAGCATCATATTCGATGCCATTTAAAACATCATCACCTAAAGAATTCGTTCTGAAACTCTCAATCTCGACACCAGCCGGCAGATCACTCAGCTTAACGTCTAAGGTAACAATCTCATCATAGCGTTTATTCAGTTTGACTGATGATGCGCTTAGACTTGCTTTGGGCAAAGCGTCAGAAAGCTTGACAGTCAAAGTAATGTTTTTCAAAGCAACGGCCATGCCTTTAGCACTGATATAAGGTGTAATCGTAAACTTGTAAGCCGCATTCTTCATGGCAACGCTCATATCCCTGAATACCTGCAGCTTGCCTGTCTGTTTATCATAGCTGAGGCTCAGGCCTTCATAACTTTCCTTGATCGCGATATTTTCGATCGGGAAAGCTTCATCGGAAGATGTAAGCAACAGATCGTACTGACTAAGGAATGCGGTATTAAGGATCAGGGTGTTTTTATTGAAGAGTGAAGCGTTCTCTGCAGAAACAGCAGCACTAGGAAGTGTCTTTTCACTCTTGAAAGTGATATTGGACTTCACGAAAGCCTCACTTCCGGAATAACCCTCAAAGAAGATCTTAACAGCACCTTTCAGGATAAGATTTCCTTTTTCGTTATAACTTAACTGGATCTTACCATCCTTGATCGAAGCCCAGTTATCGACGAATTCGATATCTCTGACAGGCGTATCACACTGGATATCCAGAGCCAAAGTATTCACATCAAGAACAGTATTGTATGTTCCGCTTGTCTTTACTTTGGTCTTTGGCAAAGTAGTGGAAACAGCGACCGTATATTTGAATTCATATGGTTCGTCCTTTCCGGCAAGTTTAACGATAAGCGTTTCGTTATAACTCTTGGCCTTGCTTTCTTTGACCGCAGCCGTAGGCGTAATGATGACATGACCTCCATCAAGCAGTCTCGTATTGAAATCAACTTCATTTGTCTTGGAATTGATCAAAGAAACCGATTCGATACTTGAACCATTGACCGCATGAATATTTATATCGCTGCCCTCATCATAATACCTGTTGACGGTTATCTTCGCCGCTTCAAGGACAGGCGTATAATCGATAATCCTGACGATGACCTGTGCCGTGACCGGATCGGAACCTTTAGGATTGGAAGAAACCATAGCCTTGATAGCCGTCTGACCGGACTTTTTGATACTGACTGTGCCATCTGATGCAACAGATAATACGGAAGTATCAATCGGTGCATAAGTCACAGAAGCAACTTCCACTTTATCGCCTAGCTTATCAATGCCTGAAGGCAGCAGCCTGAAACTGCTCTTTAGAGCTTTCTTAACATCCATATAGATGTAAAGAACATCGTTAGTCTCATCATATTCATAAGAATCGATTACATGTGTTTCATCCTGCAATTCAAAATCCAAAGAACTGACGATCCTGGCATAAATCTTCAGAGAGAACGTCACAGAACGTTTGGACGGGTCATTCTTCAGTTTGGCTGTGATCTTGACCGTTCCCGGCTTGAGCGTACTAATAAGACCGCTTTCATCAACGGTAGCCAGGACCTCATTGCCCGAAGAGAATTCAAGATCAGCAGCATCGACTAATTCACCTCCCGCTTTGACGGCCAAGGAAACCTTATCCAAAGCCTCAATGCCAACGGAAGAGTTATAGCCTTCGATCGTAGCCGTCAGCTTGTTTCCCTTTTCCACCGGATAAACCGTAAAGACGGAACTTGCCGATTTACCCTCATACAATGTTGAAGTGATTGTGACCTGCCCGGCCTCCAGGAAGCTGACCAGACCGTTTTCATCAACTGTGGCAATATTTACATCAGAAGAAGAATAATTGACCTTCAAACCTAAAGACTTATCATAAACAGCCTCGAGCTGACAGGTATCACCGACCGCAACATCTTTCTTTGCAGGTGTAACCTTGAAGGAAACGCCTCCAGGCGGAATGATGCTGACAAGTATGGAATCAATACGATCGACACCTTCTATCCTGGCTGAAAGTCTGACTTCACCGATTCCTTTCGCAACCAGCAAGCCGTTACTATCAACTTCTGCCAACTCTTCGTTATCCACCGACCAGGTCACACTATAGACGGCATTAACATTAAATTGCATTGAAGAGCCGACCACCATTGTTGCAGAAGGTACGGAGATCAACGGGAAATCCATCGTCAGGTCTTTGCTTTCATAACCGTATGGATAGAATCTGAGCCTGTACCCATTGCCAGAGAAACCTTCCAGATGTTTTCTGGAAATCACTACTCTATTATTGGCTTTGTCATATTCGATCTGATTGATGATAGTGTTCTTATAGCTGTAATTCTGTATGGATGTCTTATAGCTGTAATTCTTATCGTAAGCATCAATATATGAACCGCTGGAGATAAGATTGCCTTTATTATCGTAAGACGTCCAGGCAGCCATAGCCTCCAGAAAATCTTCATCACCATAGATATACAGATCACCGCTTTCAGAAAGTTCCATTCTGACACTGTTCGGGAATTCTTTGCAAGCCTTGGCAAACGTCACATTTTCTGATACTACCAATTTATATTTATCTGCATAAAAATAAACATTGTAGTTTCCTGCTCCAAAATTGTTGCTGATCAACCAGTCATAGCTGATTATAACATTGTCATCCACAAATCTGAGGTTTGTCGATCCTTCATAATTTCGACATGTACGCGAGTAGTTCGTGCTCCCGTTTTCTTCAAGTTTTGTGAAGCTGATATAACCACCATATTGTGTGTTTCCTGTATTCGAATACTTATAAGGAACGCATAAGGCTTTCAGCCATTGAGAATATGAAGAAGAAATGATCACATTACCTTCTTCGTCCTGATAGATATCGACTGTCTCCGGAACATCGGTACTGCGAACACCCTCGATCTTTACACCGCTTACGATATAAGTTCCATAACCAGGCACAAAGAGTTCAACTTTTGCGTTATTGCAATCATATAAATTTCTATACTGTGAAAGATCTGCGTTACTTACTTTTACCGTTTTCCCGCTTCTGATCAGATAATTACGTTCCCAGGTATAATCTGTATCATAATTAATCTGTTTATAGTTACTTATACTCGCCATGTGATCATTCAAATCATCACTTATGTTAACGTAAGAGCCATCGAGAACAGTATTCCAAATTCCATTTCTTTTCTCTTCAATGGACGGTATTACCAACGCATCCAGGAAATCGGTATCATCACAGCTGATCACCAGATCTCCATCAACCATGACAACCGTGATCTCAGCCTTCACTTCATTGACATAATTGCCAAACAGGACATTATTTATATCTTCTTGTCCGTAACCATAGAACTTAAATCTGATTGTATAGAAACCGCTGCTAAAACCTCTGTTTGCGAAAAAGTCACTGTCAATGATGATCTGGTCATCTGTAACTGTCACATAATAATTTTTGTAATATAGATTAACATATATGTATTCTGACCCGCTTTTGTTGTTATATATGCTGATTGAACTGTTTTCATTTTTGAAACGGTCTATCCAGTTTGGATCACCGGAAGAAATGACCAGATCTCCTTCTTCGGTAAATGTGTAACTAATCTCAGCCGGAGTTTCCTGACAAGCTTGAGTCAAAACGATAGTTTTTTCTATTCTGGCAAAACCATCTGCATAGAAAACGATTGCCACTTCCCCATTTGGAATACCGCCTCTAAACAGACATTCCTGGGAGATGATCAACTGCTTGTTACCGTTGATATAAACACCTTCGTCAGACCAGTAAGTGTTATACCAGATATTCTTGTCAACACTCTGGAAATCAAAATAACTATTATTTCTATCGTTTGCGATCTTGTCGATGAAAGATAGGTAATTTGAATCAGAAATATCACCACTGATCACCAGATCGCCATGATCGTTTTCCTCAATTTCGATATCGACAGTCTTCAAAAGATCATTCGGGAAGCTGAAATAGAGATCGTCATTAAGAGAGTTGTAGTTCTGATAACCATAAGTGGTGAACTTGATCCAATACCTGCTTTGAGCATTTCCGGAGTCGCCGTTTGAACTGAATCTTTCTATCAGGTCTGCATGACTGATATAGATGTATTGTTTGCCTTCTTCATCGGTATTCAGCTGTAAATATTCATTTGACCATCCGTTAGAACTGGTTTCGTTGCCGAAATAGATACTTCTGCCGGTTTCACTGTTGTAGATATTTAAATAGCTACCTTCTTCGATTAATCTGTTATTCTCATAAACTCTGGGTTTAACGACCGCATTCAGCCATTCTTCATCATTGGATCTGATGATCATGCCACCTTCATCGTCAAAATCGATGGTGATATAGAAATCATCGCTAAGTCTACTATTTACATATCTGAGGCCATTTAGTCTTGTATCGCCATTATATACATAACCATAAGACCGGATTTGAATCTGATAGACTTGGTCTGAATTGTATAAGGTGCTGTTGCTTCCTTTTAAGGCCTTGTTCAAGACCAGAACATAGGTTCCATCATCAGACAATACGATATTGTTTGTTTCCGAAGCGATCTCATCCGTGCCGCCATATACATATCGGATATTGCTGATTTGAGCCCATTGATTATCGATGCTGTTGTTAAGACTACCGACAGATACATAAGATCCGCTGGCGATCTCTTTTCCGCTGTTATTTTCATAAACGGCTGTTTTTGTCAGGGAAGAAAGGAAATCAAGCTGTTCTTCAGTCGGTTCCTCATAGAACAGTTTGATACCTTCGGGTGTTTCTTCGGCCTTAAGTCCTTCCGGAACTTTTTTACAGGCAACAAGTTCGAAATTGAGATCGAAATTTACACCGGCATAATTTTCTGTCGCCGGGAAATAGACCACATTTTCACCGCTTGCCACAAAATTGGCCAATAAGGCATCATACGTGATATAGAAGCCTTTGATCTCACCGTTTTCTTTAACAAATGATATATAGCCATTATTCTCCCGATAAGAGATAGAATATCCATTATTAAAGTAAAGATAATAGTATGTGCTGGAATATGAAAGTGAATACTGTTCCGCAAGCCAGCCGGCATCTGTCGATGTGACCCACAGATCGTGAGTCTCTTCGTCCTGATAGATCGAGATCGATTCGGACGCATCTACACAATATCCTTCCGGAAAGCTGAAATACTTTCCATCACTGTCGCTGGAATAATTCTGATAGCCGACGGTATTAAACTGAATATAATACCGTTCAGCATCATTTATAGAAACTCCATTTTTGCTAAATCTTCTTAAAACATTTGCCTTAGAGATGTAAATATATTTCTCACCGTTATCGTCGGTCTTCAGTTCATATGTGATCTCAGGATTGTTGTTGTAGACATACTGTTGATTGTAGAAATAAGCTCTGTTTCCCGAACTACTGGAATATATCGACAACGTGCTTCCATCCTCGAGATTGACCCCATTTTCTGTATAGCGCCTTAACTTGCAGGCGGCTTCCAGCCAGTCTTCATCATTGGCTTTGATGATCAAAGCTCCATCACCATCAAAATCGATAGTGATCTCAAGATCTTCAGGCAAAGGTTCATTGGCATAACGCAAGCCATTAAGTTCTGTACTGTAAGAAAGATAGCCATAAGCGTCGATATTGACGCTAAGTGTCTGATCAGTATTGAAAAGATTGCTGTTGAGTATGTATTCATGGGTTATCAGAGCATATGATCCGTCGTCTGATAAATCGATTTCTCTAGAATCGTGAATGATAGCGCCTGATTCGTCATCGAATTCCTGATAATTCTCCGCATGCAGATAGTTCTCAGAATTTGAATCGATGATACCTATACCACTTCCTGATACTACTTTATGATTTCGATACTTTTTAGCAATCAGCAAAGATTGCAAGAATGTCTGATTCTCGTCATTGGTCTGTTCATAATAGAATTTGATCCCTTCCGGTGTCTCTTCGACGATTAGGCCTTCCGGCACTTCTGTGCAAGCATCAAACTCGAAATCAATATCAATATTGAAAGAGGGAAATGACGAAGTTGAAGGCGTGCTAATAAATGTACAATTCGAAGGGATGTGATTAGCTAATAAAGCCTCATGAGTTATTGTAAAGCCTATCAGATCTTCTCCATCAAAATCGGAATCGACATAAGGATAATTCGCATTAAATGGAACAAATTTACCACCCTCAAAATGGAACCACAATCCGTATCCATTCAGATATTTGTTATAAATATCATATAGCCATTCTGTGCACTTCGATCTGATCTGCAGATCCCCTGTTTCAGGGTCTTTAGTGATACTGGTACAGGTAGAAGGATCATCATATGTTTCTTCTTCCTCTTCTGCCCCTTCTTCCTGGATCTGTGCTTCTTCCTGGATCTTTGTTTCTTGAGCTTCTTCTTCAACATCCAGGGCTTCTTCAGGCTCATCGGACTTCAAATCAACAGGCTCTGCCTGATCTTTCTCATCCGTTTCATCTTCCTGCTCAAAAGAAAACTCCTCAGGAACTTCTTCCTGTTCATCCTGAACAGTTTCTTCGACCAGGACTTCAGTTTCTTCATCTGTAGTGAAGTCTTCATCCTGGGCATAGATCCTGTTATTCGCGACAAAGACGCTGGTAAACAACAGTAACAACGACAAAAAGACGTTCAAAAAACGTTTCATCATACGATACAGTCTCCTTTATATTCATCAGCTATTGATAATTCAATATGCATATGATCTACAAGACAATTATATCAAATGAACTATTTCACAAGTGAAAAACTGTTTGTATGTTTCCAATTCTCCAGGCGGATATATTTCATTCTTAAAAGATCTGAGAAACCATTTACTATAGATTGATCTATAACCAATTAAACAGTGATAATATGCGTATCAAGAATCCGACAGTCCAAGACATATTCTTGCCCTATACCGCAATTTCATACTGAACTTTCAAATTATTCAGTTCGTTATACTTTATCATTCCTTTCCGTTGCATTCTCCCTACAACGATTCCGGGAGCTATCTTCTGTTCATTGGCAAAAGCTAAAACATTACTCTCAGAGTAATCTTTTCTTTGTATAAAAGTCTCAAACTCCGTCGGATCGATCAATGTATCCTCCGACCAGGTATTTGCATCATTTTCATCCTGATCTGTTGTTCCGTTTGTTTTTCCGATGTGACCGAGCACGATGTGCGCCAGTTCATGGAACAAACTAAACCAAAACTTATCGGCATCTTTTCCTCTTACAGTAAGTCCGACTACGATCTTATTGCCGTCAAGAAAAGTTGCCCCCTGAAGGAAAGAACCCTTAAGATGTGGGAGAAATACCAGAGCAATACCGCAGTTCTCAAGTGTTTTCTTGACCTTAGGGCAGAATTCTTCCGGATCCATCACGGTCATTTTTCTGATCTCAGGAATGGATGCGATCAAGCCTTGAATGTCAATCGGCGATGTTTGAATCTCTCGTGCCTGAATTCTAGCTTCTTGTGCCCATGCCATGAGAGCCAGATCGCTCTTCTCCGAAATAGCAAGTCTTCTACAGGCGATTTTTGTGATCTGTTCATTCCCCAAAAGTGCTAATCTCACCACGCCAAAAAACTGACGAAGATAGACTACCTTTTCCTTTGAATTCCTTGTTTCCTTAATCCATCCGCATTTAGCCATTTCGCTATAGGGAAAGCATTGTGCAATAGCTTCATCCTCATCCATGGCATTCTCAGCTTTAACTTTTAATAACTTTTCTCTGTAGATAGCTTCGAGATTGTTCCAAAATGAAGCCGGTATTCCAAGAACGGTCTCCAGTCTCATTGAAACCTCCGGCGTAAGCTGGACCTCACCATTTATGAGCTTGCTGACATGCTTCTCCGATAAATCCATTCTGGCTGCAAATTCCTTCTGGCTCATGCCTCTGTCATTTAACTGTTCCCTGATAGTTGCTCCAGGAGGTGTTGCAATGTAACTCTTACTTCTTATCATAGTGTTCCTCCATCAATGATAATCAATTATCTCCAAAATATGAGCGATCTGAATCGTATTACCATGTTTCTCAAAAACCATTCTGTACGGATGAATTAGGTCGACGGCGTACTGCCCTTTTCGATCATGTTTTAACGGATGACATCTGCCGATGCGAAACTGAACCATCATCTCAACATTATCAGCAGCTCTGATTTCATCAATACGTTGGTGTATTATCTTAGCCATCTCCCGTCCATGAGTTTTCTCTGCAGCCTTGGCATCAGTACAGATCTTCTCCAGTTTCCTTGTTTTGTAAGTGATTTCCAACTTTTCACCTCTTACCGCTAATTTACCTTTGAGGTAAATTTATTATAACATAAATAAAACAAGATATCAAAAAGAATTTACCGCTAAGGTAAATCATAAAGAGCTAAAACTATTGCATGGATGTGGGTATCTCTAAATAATCGTGTGGGTGGTAAGGATATAAAAGATCCCTTCTGTTATCATGGATCTTGGACATCAAATTTAAACAGAAGGGAGGGAATGATTATTCCTGATTTTGATTTTATCACAACACTGATGAATATCTCCAAAGGCCTGATATCATCACACATTTTACGCTCTAATTCGGAATATAATACGTCTCATCATTCTGAGGCAAAGTTTCCTGCACTATGAGCTCATCCCTTTTCAGCATCTCCATCTGTTTCTTTACAAATCCGACCTGCGAATCAAAAAGATGAACGACATACAGTTTCCTATCCC
>JAFRJA010000170.1 GCA_017432545.1 Erysipelotrichaceae bacterium | reverse complement strand
GCCATTATTCCCTTTTAAATTGGAAAATAAAAATATACATAATATTATTTTTTATCACTATTCCCTTTTAAATTGGAAAGTTTAACCAGAATAATGTCGAAAAACACACTCTTTCATTCCTTTTTAAATTGGAAACGAACATTTGTAGGTCATCTTCTTGATCTCATCAACATCAATGCCTAACATGTCTGAAAGTTTATACATCGTTTCAACTTTGGGAAGCGATACTCCGTCTATTATTCAGAGATTGTGGAAAGCTAATAGATGCAAGTTCCATTAATTTTGGAAGTATCACATCGTTTAATTCAAAATGGGGCGTATGTATGGCTATGTTTTCGGGTTGTTCATCACTGAAAACGGCACCGGCGCTTCCGACTACGACTTTATGCGGTGAGTGCTACGCCTGGATGTTTGAATGGTGTACATCATTAGTTTCTGCGCCAGCCTTGCCTGCTACTACTTTAGTATATGGATGTTATAGCCATATGTTTGATGACTGCTTATCATTAACAAATGCCCCTTTACTTCCGGCTACCGTTCTAGCTGAAAATTGTTATCGGGCTATGTTTACAAGATGTACATCTTTAAAAACACCGCCAGCTCTTCCTGCTACCACTTTAGCACCTGAATGCTATGCCTATATGTTTATGTATGACACAGGTTTGGAATCACTATCGGTCTTGCCTGCTACAGTTTTAGAGAGCGGATGTTATATAGAAATGTTTTATGGTTGTACCAAAATTAAAATTTCAGCAACTAAGACCGGTTCATATACGGCACCTTATCGTATTCCGACTAGCGGAACAGGATCTACAGCTTCTAACGCACTAAACTGGATGTTCACTAATACCGGAGGAACCTTCACAGGTACACCAACAATAAATACTACCTACTATGTTCCATATCTTTTGACATACAAAATCACGATCCCTTCAAGTATCAACCTGAACTCCAGCTCATCAATCCTGTGACCTACGAGATCAGTGGTGGCTCTGTCGGAATGTCCATTACATCCCAGAACAGCTGGAAGCTGAAGAACGGATCAAGTCAGATCTACTACAGCCTGAATAAAACGGCCTGGACCATGGCAGAAGGCACAGGCACGGAAAACCTCACCCTGACCTCGTCAGGTGTCCCGACAGCCACCGGAGCCCATACGGATATTCTGACATTCACTTACGGGGGAGTCTGATTGAGCCTTTTTATCTTGGGCACCCGGGTGCCTAAAGTAAAAAAAAGACATCCTCCCTTAAGGAAGATGTCTGACAAAGTTTCTATATAATCGATGTCTGCTGCTGATATATGCGTCTGAAGTGTCCGCCGCATCCTTTGTGAATGTAATGTTCAGGATGTTTGACGAACTTGTTTTGGACCGTTCTTGCAAGAATGACACCGCACCTTTCACATTCACAGGCGAATTTGTATTCCTTTCTTTCAATGTTGTTTTCAAGATTGAAATATTCAGAATTTGTACACCTGGTTATGGAAAGCTCCGGATGTTTTCTCATTACAAGATTGGCTCTTTTGAGCCACAGACCTTTATGCCCTTTGGTTCCTTCAGTTGCGTGCAGCAGTTCGTGAACCATGGTCGACAGTACGGAATTGTAAGGAACATCTTCGTTCAATATCCTATTTGATATTTCGATCGTATATTCCTTTTTACCATGTGAGGTTCTGCATTTGCAACAGCCCCATCTTCTGGTCGCCCGATAGTTCACAACGACATCAGCTATGTTACCGATGATGCCATATCCGCAGCATTCTTCAACGATATTATAGGCATCGTTATAGATTTCCCAGATATCTCTCATCAGCACTTGCACCAGTAACAAAGCTTTAGCTTCTTTGAATACTTTACTTTATTAATAAACTTTCTCATCAGATACTCGGAGTCAAACCATTTACTGAATTGTTTCTGAGTATCAAGATTCAATAAACTTACTTCGTACATTTTTTCTCCTTTTGATAATAAAGAGCAGATCTCTCTGCCCTTTATTAATAGTGATAGTCAATAACCGCTCCGATATAGAAGACATCGCCGTCCTTTATATACCGCATATAATCATCAAGGGTAATACAATACCCATCATCGATATAAAACCCGAATTTGTCGTTATACGACTCCTCCAGTAAATTTGTCAGAGGGCCGAACGGCATTTCATCGTGATATCCCAGACTTTCGGTATTGATATTTTTTTTGCCCGAAAATTCATCAAGACTGACTTTGCTGCAGACTTCTAAAAGATCTTTATATCTTTTGAATTTCGTTTCAAAGTATTTGGCTTTATTGATGATAGTGAATTTGTCACCGTCTCTTACAGCCGCGTCCTTCAAAAAATCTGCAAGCCAATCGATATCGGATGACCTGTTATCTTCTTCCACGTCAGAGACATAATCCGCAATTTCGTTGCAAAAACCGGCATAATACCTGTCCTCTGTGTAATAATCATCTTTAGGGACGGGTTTGTCGGATACCTGAAATATTCTGCTATGCATAAACAGTCTCCTTAAATGCTCCACTCAGGATTATTAGGATCTATATCACACCTGTAAAAGTAATCTTCACCCCATTCATTATCGGAGATCTCTATGCCAAGATCCTTCTGAGCTTCTTCCTTTGTCTCGTAGTCGTAAAGGCAATATTCGTTGTATTCATATTCCTCATTAGCGACTATATCGCCATCTTTAACAAGATAGTGTTCAGCAAAGCAGCATCCAGGCTCAGAAGAGAAGATCTCTATTTCAAGACCCAATTCCTTCGAAAGTGTCGGTACAGATGTTGCATGTTCATTGCGAAGTTCAGCAAACTCATCATCGCGTTTGCAATCCGTGTAATATGAAAACGGTCCTTCAAACATGCAGCAATATATCGACCAGGCACAATAACCTGTTATCCACATGAGGTATTTTCCATCGTCATTTTCATACTCTTCGTTCAGATAGGCTTCAAATACTCTATACAAATGCTTTTCAGCGTTTGTATAGAGATGCTTTGTACCGTCTTTCGAATCATACCTGATGGAATATTCTTTCATGAACTCCTCATCCGTCTTCTTCGGATAGCTGGTGGGTGAATTGTCGTTTTTATAACAGTAGTCATTGCCAAGATAACTGTAGAACTTCTCGACATTTGCTTTCTCACCCTTCACACGCATTGAATAATCACAATAGTTAGGCATTTTCTTCCTCCTTTTTAACCATAAAATAATCAGATTCCGGATGAATATAAGGTTTCATCTTATCAAGATTAAATTCGTAAAGCGGGTATTCACAGAAACCGTTGGTTCTTGTTGTACCGGTTGGCTTTGCGAATCCATACTTCTCAATAACTTTCTCAATACCCGGGTTGTTGTTTGTATCGACAAACGCATATCCCGGAATCAGAAGATCAAGGTTGACCGTAAGATCGCCCCAAACATCCTCCTCATTCGGCAATATGAGCTTGATCGCCATGTTGCCATTGCTGGAGTATGAAGAGACATAGAATGCCAGCTCATATTCCTTTTTCAGATAACTGTAAGCAAACGTCTTAACCATTTTCCTTTCCTTTCGAAAATTCCAATAATTTAACGATTTCATCGATGTCATCCGGGAGATCTTCATATATATCGTTTCCCCCGTTTAATTCACCGATGGATCCTTTAGGATACCTGCTGATTGTTTTTCCGGTTCTGTATTTCATATCCGGATGGACTTTAAGGCTCCAGGTGTCGACGTCGCATATCGCGATGTCGCTCTCTCCCCTTGAACCTTTACGACTGGGCCCTTTTCTTTCGTTGGACATGTAAATCGATGTCTCGCACTGTAATCCGAAAGGACCATAGATCTCAAAGTACTTGAGACCCTTGCGTTTCATCAATTCCTTTGTCAGCGGAATAAGGATCCCGTCAATCCATCCTACGTATGAATTCTCCACCTCGCAAAGTTCCTGTTTGAGTTTACAGATCTGTTCCTGAACAGAAACTTTTTTGAGATGATATTCACTTTTTTGTTTATCGTACTTCTTAACGATGGACGATAATTTTTCTGTCATAATGCATTTTCCTCCTTTTTAAAAACAGAAAGCGGAGATCACTCCCCGCTTTTCTTTGCTTCAATGAATTTTTTTCTTGCCAGAAGCCAGTCATCGACCCCTTTGTATTTGGGATCCCATTTTATCCATTCCCAGCTAAGACCTGCATCTGTAATCATGCGTTTGACCTTATCCAGTGAGGACTGTACGTTGGAATTTACCAGATAGTCCATGTCAAAACAGATATTGATCCGTTTTGTTCCGTGCTTCTTCAGGTATTCCAGTGCCTGTGACAGCTGGCCATAGTTGCTGACACCGAGCAGACATATGAATGCCCAGTGTCGGTCCGACAGAGTATGGGCTATATCGCCTTTCAGCGCCCCTTCCGTCAGTTCGACCTGTTCCGGCGTCCTGTATTCGTCAGATCGGTAATCTTCACTTTCAGGGAAGCCGACCCAGTGAATATTGGATGTGCCGGTAACAGAGCACCCGGTCTCCTTTTCCCCGGATGACCATGAAGTGTATTTTTTTTTATCTTCATAGCTTGCGGTTGGCTTGATGTCATGTCGAAGTTGAAATCTATCTATCGTTCCGTCGATATTTCTGACTGGAACAAAGAAAGAGCTTTGCCTTCTGACCATTCTGACATCATTACCGAAGTCAAAGAATCCCGGAATCTGGCAATGCTGATCAGAAGAGAAATGTTCGTTCTCTTCGTATCTGAGCATAGCCTGAGCAACGCCTGTTTTTACAATGGCGTTTCGGGCAAACGTCGACATTCCGACTTTGGGATAAGTCTTATATCCGAAAGCTTTGATGTCTTCGTCGCTCAAACCTCTGACGCGAAGGTCTTTTCTGTGCTTATCCGAAAGCGTCAGCTGATCCAGAAGCGATGTGTAGGCTGTGTTCAGCAGGAACGTGTGCGGTGGAACATATTCCGGTCCGCCTTTCTCTCTGCTTGAAAGTTTTATCTTCACATCCGATGGAAGTCCGTTCCATCTTTTCATCAGATCCGCCAGTGCTTCGTTATAGCCAAGACCTGTCAGTTTGGAATGAAGAATTACCGAATTCCCAGCATTGTTGCACCTGGCACAGCGCCATTTGCCGTTGCTGTCGTTATAATTCAGCTTCTCCTTTCCTTTTTTGTCACCGTCTTCCTTGCAGAAAGGACAGTCGATATTGGTGCCGCGAGCCGCCTTGTATTTTTTGACGCCAGGCAGATCGATGTCGACCACCCAATCAATGGTAAACGGCAGATTGTCCGTCATTTTTTTGTCCTCCTTCTTAAGAAAGAAGCAGCTATGCGGCCGCTTCTTCCGTTGCTGTTGGTTTTTTGTACTGGATTATGCCGTTGTCGAAAGCCTCCAGAACAACAGCACATGCCTTTTTGTCCAGCCCGGCACCTTTATTGGCAAAAGATTCCAGACATAATCTGGCATGTTCTGCCGACTTGGCGGTATCGATCATGTACTGGACAGTATGTCCTTTGTACTTGTCACCTCCGCCTTTCAGGATATGGATCTGTGCCTCCTGCAAGGACATCACATCTCCGAGATCCGGCAAGGCAGGAGCCTCTACCGTAACAGTGTCAGGCTGTGCCACAGCAGGTTCTGTCGCCGGTACTGTGACAGGCGCGGGTTCGGCGATATTCTGTGCCATTGGCGCCGTGCCGTCAAGAACGGTTTCGTTTTCATTTTCCGGCAGATCTTCACCGGCATAGATGTAAAGCCCGAGTCCAAACATCGCCAGATTTTTGACCAGACATCTCATGATCGTTTTATTGATGAGATTCGAGTCGATTGGTGCAACGGGGTTTACGCCCCATTGCGTCTGAACCTGGTATTGATGGTCCTTTACCGCATTGTTGCGATGATCCATTACCGGAAGCCACATTCTCTTGGTTTTGCCAAGCACTGTAACCTCGGTATGAACCATATATCCACCTGCAATTGTCTGGTAAGGTAGACCGTGTTCCACAGGCATTCCTGCAGCATCAAATTCCAAAATCTTGTATTCCCATTCAGGATCGATCTTGGAGATCTCGCTTACCGCCCATGGCCACGAAAGGTAGGACAGTTCTTTGCTTCCGCTTTTCTTTGTGTCAAGATGATCATTGACGTTGACCTTGCTGAGCTGTTCGAAAATGGAAACGTTTTCTGCCTTAGCTTCTGTTTTCTTTTCCGCCATCTTTTACCTCCTTCTGGACATTCGTCCGTGTTCTTTTTCGCGAAAAAAAACTTAAATAGTCCGGTTTCAACAGTAAAAAGAACTTCAGGTTTTCCGTAAATTTCTTCTAATGTCGAACAAGATATTTAAGTACAGTTATTATAACATGACATGGCACCAAATTACATATTTTCGGTTTAATGGAAATTTATACTTGACATTATATTTCTTATGTGCTAGTCTTTAGGTGTAAATTAAAAGCGGATCAGCATAAGGGGGACGATAGGATAAATGCCCCCTTTTAATTTAAGACTGGACAGACGAAAGGTTAAAAAATGGTAAAAATATGGCAAAAGAATACTATGTAGAGATCGGTGACAACAAAGGCAATTACGTTGAAAAGTACAAGATGAGTGATTTTGTATTAACCTCTGACGGTGAAAAGCAGATAAGCTTAGACGAAATTGTTGATCAGGTAGTCGGCATGTGGGCATTCTACAATGTTGCGGAAATATGTAAAGCCAAAAATATTCTGGATTATGACGATGACAACGAATTCGAGTTCTATACTGATAATGCAAAAGAGATCCTTAACGGATATGTTGATGAATTTAAAAAGAATGTTGTTTACAGGATCTACGAATTGGTTGCAAGCAAGGGCGAATAACAAAAAAAGAGCTGACTTTTAAAGTCAACTCTTTTAATACCATCCTCTCGGATGAATATCGACCCAAAGTGATCCATCTGTCGCTAATGAGACCTTCATATACAACTGAAGTTCTTCATCGACAAACGTGACAGCGATATAAAACTTTTCATACCCGACATATTCGTCAAACTTAACCAAATAATCAATATTCAGCAAATGTCTGACCTGTCTTGTAACAAACTTTACATTACCGTCCATTTTATCAAAGATGTATCTCATGGTACATCCTTTTTTATGATACTGATCAAATCTTGGATCATTACTTCTTGATAATTTACCATTGTCATACTTGACTCCGTATTTTGCACTGGATTCCAATAAGTAATTCGTATACCAGGTTGCCTGCTTTTTAGAGATGCGAAGGTGTTTTCTTCGCTTTTCATCTTTATATGCAAGTTCCCCTTTCGCAATCTTGTTGAGCACAGGCACCTTAGGTCCTGACCTGTCAAATTCGACAACAGCATCTTCATAAAATGGCGCACGCCATTCTTTACAAGCCATAGGTTATTTCACCTCAGCTTTCTTTGAATTCACTATCAGCCTGTCAGCCAACAGCGAGTTTCTTTTCCCTGTATCACATTGAGCGATACTTCTTGTTATGCAGTTCAAGTCTCCGACCAGGATTACTTTCTTTTTCGCGCGGGTGACCCCGGTGTAAAAAAGATTTCTTCTGTGCAATCTTGACATCTGGCAGGACAGCATCGGAATAATGACGCATTCATATTCGCTTCCCTGAGACTTGTGGACCGACATGGCATAGGCCAGATCGATCGATTCAAGATCCTGCGAAGTTGCTTCTACAGTATTGCCGTTATCCCATCTGATCTTAACGTTGATTTCATCATCACTGGTATAGATCTCGAGGATCTCTCCGATATCGCCGTTGGATGATGCTTCGCAGTTTTTCCACTGCATGACTCTGTCGCCAACCCGATATTCCCGATTGAAGAACTTGCAGTACGCTTTGGTACTGTCCAGAGGATTTATGACGTTCTGAATAACTTTATTGAGTTCATCGGAAACGACGGTAAACCTGTTCTGGCTTTTCCTCAAAGGTGAAAGCAGGGCAACATTGTCAATACCGCGCTGATCGACTTCCTTGCGGTACTCGTCAAGGATGATTTCCATGGCTTGCTGTTCGCTGTTTGCTTCAATAAGGACGAAATCATCGCCATAATGCAGATCATCTCTTCCCATATTGATTTTGATGGCGTTTTCAACGATCAGCCCGCCGTCCTTCTGTCTGAAGATCTCAGTCAGTCTTGTAACCGGGATCTCGTTGGATTTGATGATCTCCGCCAGGATTGCTCCCGGTCCGACTGAAGGCAACTGATCGATGTCACCGACCAGGATCAGGTGACAGTCCTGATCGACTATGGCCTGTGCGATCTTTTCAAGCAGCAGACCATCGACCATCGACACCTCATCGACTATTATCAGACCCTCGACGGTATGAGTCACCTCATCCATGTCTTCATATATTCTGAGTCGGGAATGGATCGTGGATGCATCGCGACCGGTGACTTCTGCCATTCTTCTGGCAGCTTTGCCGGTCGGCGCCATCAATACGATTTCATCGTCAAACACCTTGTCATAGATGCTGATGATCGCCGATGTGATAGTCGATTTACCGGTCCCCGGACCTCCCGTGATCACGGAACACCTGTTTTTGAGCGAAAGCTCAACGGCATTCTTCTGTTTTTCGGAAAGCTTTATCGGGGAATTCCGGCAGTATCTTTCAAGTTCGCTGTCGATCTTCCTTGACTGGCTCTCGGATATCTTATTGTCTCTGAGCCACAGGAGTTTTTGAGCGGATGTGTATTCCGCCTGATCGTATTCATAGAGAAATACGTCTCTGTTTTTACGGATCACAATGCTGTTTTTATCCAGCATTTTCTGGAATGCACTCTGATATCTGTCTTTGTCAACGGCCGGCGTTTCCATTCCTTCGTTGAGTTGCCTCAATGATTCAAGATAGAGATCATTGATATCAACAAACATGTTTCCGCTTGACTCGCACATGATCCTGAGCGTCTCAAGCGTACATCCCTCGATCCTTATGAAAGAGTCAAGAGCCACATTCAGACCTCTCGCAATGCGATCACAGGTCTTGAATCCGACGCCCCTGATACTCATCAGAATATAAGGATTATCAGAGATTCGTTCAATGGCGGCCTTTCCATATTCCTTGTTGATCTTCAGAACGACGTCACTTGACAGCCCGTAAGGTGCCAGAAATACCGCCAGTCTGGAATAGTGCTGCACATCCTGGTAACAGCCGACGATAATACCGACTTTCGCCGGTGTAACGCCTTTGACCGTAAGCAGCTTGTTCGGATTGTTTTCGATAATGGATATCGTAAGTTCTCCAAACCTGTCTACAATGGCCGTTGCCGTTTTCTTTCCGATTCCCGGAAAGTTTTTTGACGACAGGAAGGATATTATGCCTTTTTCGTTATTTGGCGGTATCACTTCGTAGGAATCCGTTCTGAACGACGACCCGTATTTGTTCGATACCCATTTGCCGAAATAACGTACATTACACCCTTCCAGCTCGGGAAGATTCATACCCGTTACTGTGACAAACGCCTTTTTGCCATCGTTTTTCACAGAAGACGGGAGGCTGTCCACATCCGTTGTAACACATTGGATAGCACTCCAGTCTGATAGGGTTTTTGAGATCTTCTTGTAAAAACGAGCTACAAGTGATGTAGCAAGTGTTTCCATAAGTCCTCCTATTTCTTTTTTGCTGTTTTCTTGGCTTTCTTGGAAAGTTTGAAGATCGGGTTGCCGATCGTTTCTTTCTCGTATGCCTCGTAAATTGCAGGATACGCAGCAGCAAGAGCTTCACTGTCTATCGTCTTCTTCGGCTTGTTGGGCTTGAAAGAAGCGGTAAAGATAAAGTCATCATTGCTGATTTCTCCTTTGGCATTATTGCCAAGAATTTCAATGACCGGGACCTGCAGAGCTTTTTGCTTTTCTTCGATCCCATCGATCTTCTTTTGCAACTCCGATTTTTCATCGGAGAGTCTGGTATACTCCTCGAAAATATCGAGTACGCTTTCAGGAAGAGAGATGGTAACATCTTCCTTTTCCTTCACGCCTTCGCTGATGATATTTGCAATTTTTTCAAACTGTGCCTTGCTTAGCTTCGATATTTCGGGAATATTTCCGCTTTCCTTGTTGTCCCAGAAATTCTTTTCGGCTTCTATGAGCGCCTTTTCAAATTCGAGGTCTCTGTAGAACGTCACGATTGTCAGGTCATTGGGATTGTTGCCGCATATAGCAATCAGATCGAATCTTGTCAGGTTCTCGACAGCCATATAATGAGCTACCTGAGCAGCATACTCAGGATTTTTAACAACACCGCCCTTGCCGAAGACACCGGATTTCCACATATATTTATATTCATAGTTATATGTTTTACACTCTATTCCGATCTTTTCTCCTTCAAGCGTTTCAGCATAGCCGTCGCAGTCCCCATACATGAACGGATAAAGCGGATGGCGCCACTGAGTGTTGTTTCCTTGCCAGACCTTGAAACCCGTTTTTGCTGCATAAAGCTTGAGCATCAGCGGCTCCATGGCGTGTCCAAAATCTAAAGTGTACTGCTGCTCCGGAGTGACTTCCTTATAAACTCCATCACTCAGTTTGTCATACAGCAGTTCCTGCACTGTACTGTAATGATTCAGACCTAAGATCGTACCGGCATCAGATCCGCCGATTCCTTCTTTTCTGGCACGAAGCCAGTCTTCGTTCTGTTCCGGGAATACACCCTTTACTTCCGGCTCATAGTCAAGGTCTAAACCAAGGACTATAGCCTCCTGCTTCAGCTCATTGAGCCTTTCCTGATAAGTCATCATTTTCCTCCTTCGTTATCAAGATCTTCCTTTTCAAGACTTAAAAAGCGATCGTACAGATCACTTAATAAGAAAAAATAGTCAGCATTCAGATCTTCGCCTACCATGCGTAATCCCCCGGCAGATCATAGCGATCCCAATTTATACCCAGCATCTTGTAAAGATTGCCCTGATATCTTTCTCTGATCGAGAATGTGAGATCGGATTCGAGGATCTGCGAAAGGCACATATAGCATTCAAATGCCGTGGTTGTTCCTTCAGCAAACCTGTCGATCAGTTCGAGCGATTCACGTTTCGGCAGTCCGACTTCCTTGCAGATTCTCTTCATAGTCGATTTCGGATTCGCAATAATGATATGCAGAAGCTTGTTCAGTTTCTTAACACCGTTATCGATCGCGTTTTCGACCATGTTGAGCATTTCTTCGAGTCTTTCCGCAGATGCAGCATTTCCTTTATGAATAGCTGATACCCCATTCATGACAGGAATTTCCTTGCGGTATCCGTCTGTCAGATAGGCTGAGAAAGAAATGGACGAATACCCTGCGTCCGAAGTTCTGACGACCAGAACGGTAGAATATTCTTTCCCGTCGATCTCCTTGCTTATAGGCAGATAATAGTCGCCTGCACATTCCGCATAAGACCAGAAGCCGTTGAATTTGAAACTTTCCTGTTCGAGTTTGTTCTGAAAATGTTTCAGTACCTGACGGAAAACTTCATCGGCCGGAAGGTCATTTGAATAGCTCTCTGATAAGAAAGCATTTACCTTGCCTTCGACGATCGGAAGCTGGAAGGTCATCTTCGAACGATACTTACGATTTTTGCCGATACCGAACACTACATATTCTTCCATGTCATCGGTATCAAGTTTCTTCATAAGTTCACCACCTAAACCAAGATTGGTATAGAGTGTACGTAAAGCACATTCTCTAATTCCAACTTTGCCAAACGGAAAATCAACAAACATCTTAGTTCCATTTGTGTTGGTGTCATAGTCTGCTTCTGTAAAATCAATAAGATTCTGGCAGATGTCAAGATCCATAATAGATACTTCTTTCCATTCAGTACCTACTTGAACTTCTTCAAGTCTTTCCAAGAAAGAATTGTGTGAATTGAAAACCAATTCTGCTTTGTCATGTAACATTTCTTTGTCCTCCTTTGTATACATGGCTTAAATACCAAGACATAAAAAAAGACATCTATTACATAGCAAGATTTCATGTTCAAAAGAACTTTCTTTAAATGTAATGAGATGACTCTCTTAACGAACAAGATATTTAAGTACAATCATTATAACATGATATGGTACCAAATATTAACAGATTTTATGGTGGCACTGTACAGTTTGGTTTTGGGCACCCAGGTGCCCAAAGAAAAAAAGATGCAAGGTTTTCACCTCACATCTAATACGGATTACGGAATATCAGTTTGGATATTCCAGATTCTCTAATTATTTATTTTTGCTGCAATTTTGACTTCGCTGATTTTTTCGTCAAACCATGCATTGACATGAATACAGGTACTTCTAAATGTCCTGTTACCGATATCAGATATCAGATAGGTCAGGTCAATCTTTTTCCTGTACTGGTCGGTGACGCTGATGATGAGTTCATCAACAAGCTCCTTTTTTGCTTTCCTGCTTCTGAGAGTCTTGAACCCGTTAAATTTGCTAATGACGTTTTCGTTGCACGTTTTGTTGATGTCAACGATTATCTCAGCATAGAGTTCATCGACTTTCTTTGGCGCTTTCTTGTTGAGCTCACACGAAAGGGCGTACATTTTCTTAAGAAGCGGATTAAGCTCCTCATTGCCAATCTTCTTGAAGAAGTTGTAGATAGCTGCGCAGCATCCTATCAGCGTGATAACAAATGTTACCGGTTTGATAACGTTGTCAACGACACCGTTGGACGCTGCAATGCTGCTGATAATCCAGCTTTCCAGAGCAAATACAACAACGCCAACGCTTATAAGCGTAACAAACATCAGTACAATAAGATATGAACTGATAATGATATTGGCTACGGCCTTGCCGATGTGGAGCAGCACAACAAGAACACATCCGATGCATTTAAGCATTAAATTGCAGATTGCTGCGAGAATATTTCTGATTACAGCAAAAAACTTAACTAAATAATTTGAAATTGATTTCAACATAACTAACAATCCTCCTATTAAATCGAATCAATTGTCCGGGAAGATGTTAATTATCTTCCCTGATCAGTTTTTCAACATAATTTCCCTTCTCCTTTTTAATAAGCAATCAGTCGTTTTCACAGAACAATGCAGTGTTGTGGTCAAGCGCCAGATAATAATGGCCGTTTCCACAATTCTTATATTCTTCCGAGTACCATGCTCTGCATTTTTCCGGATCGTAGGAAAAAGATACGTCATATGACGATCTTGCATTCCTGCTGATCGCTTCCTTGTTTTTTATCGCGTTTTTGATTTCATCTTTGTATCTGACGTTGTAGTACTTGCCAAAATACATCGATTTTAATTCACAGTCTGACATTTCCCACAGGTAAACAGTCTTGTAATAAAGTTTTCCGTTTTCATCTTTTGTGAAAATAAACGGGTATCTGTTTATCCATTTGCTGAAGAAACTGGTGAACAGGCCGTTATATTCTTCTACATTCAACTTGTCGTTGTTATGAACACTCTTTCGATATTCTTCGCTCCATGTCAGATCGCAGATTTCCTTTTTATCTTCATAGGCCATCTTTTTGAGATCTTTCATGGTTTCAAGAAGATCCGGCCAAAGACCCGAATTTTCCATTGCTTTGATGGCACGATCCAGCCTTTTTTGCCATTTTTTGTTCTTATCAATGTATACAATGTTGAACTGTTTCAGGATCTGTTCGTCATCCCAGGCCCTGAACCCGTAACGCGATTTTCCTTTCTGATAGACAAATATAGTGGTTTTTTCAACTACAGCTCTATATTCGTCCTGTCTGACAGGCATAATATAGGAGCCTATCTGAATCTCATTCAAACCGCTTTTCGGTCTAAGAACGAGTTTCTCACGCTCTCTGTATATCTGTCTGAATTCTGATACAGTCATTTCTGTCCTCCTTTTTATTCCTTTTAAGATGCTGCTGCCACCGGTTCAATACCGTAATGGTTGATCAGCGCTACATTGATCAGATATTCCACCTCTTTTTTGGAAATTTCTATATCAGACCAATCATAGTCATGAAGTCCTTCATTGTCCTCCATTGTTGGCGAAATAGAGACAGTTGCGTTTTCAGCTTCCGGGAAAATGATGCCGGTCGTCTCGATGGAGATCGTAGACATAACAGCATCCGGATATTCATTTCCGGTCATCTCAAGCAATTCAGCAGGTCCGGTGAAGTACATGACCGTTGTTCTGGTCTCTTCGTTCGGACACATGCTTTCAAATTCAATATTCTTCAACTCCATTTGACTCCTCCTTAATAATCATAGAAATACCAGTTATCTAAACCTATCTTTTCTGCACCTTCGACATAATATCCTCTGAAGCATGTATAGGAATGATTCGTCTTACCTGCAAGTCCGTCAAGGACCGCCTGTTTGACACAATCTTCCACGTTGCCGTCAAGATACCTGATCCAAAGGTCATCGATCGAATAGCAATACTGGCCGGGATGTGTAAGTTGTTCAAGAACAGTATCTCCACACCACGACCAATGGTAGTCATTCAATCTGTTGATGACGGTAGACATTACAGCAAGTGCCGATTCATAATCTGGACCGGCTTCCTGTCTTACTACCGCATAGATAAGATTCAGTTCGTCCTGTGTATACCCGCAGGTTACACTTTCGGTATTTTCAATCGTTTCCACGTGTTCATCAGGAACGTTTACAGGCGCATAGGCGAGTGTTACGTCCCGAATATACAACGATTCATCATTCTGCGTAATCGATGTCTCAGAGGGCATATACGGTTCCCCTGTCGCATTTATCCTTTCAAGTTTATCTGTCAGGTATTTGCCTGCAAGAAACATGATCAGAAGGTACACGGTTATCGCCGCAAGAATCAGTCTTACCGTTTTCATAAGCCTCCTTTTTAAACAAAATCAAAGGCAGGATTCATATCCTGCCTGATAGCATTTCCTTTTAAAGCTTTGTATATCTTTAAGTCTCGGCTGCAATCCGTGAGATCTTGCCTTCCAGAAAAGCAAGCTGCTCCAATTCAGGAGTGATCCTTGTATTGCACCGGCTGACGATATTGCCGTAATAATCAGCAATAAACAGACAGTCTTCATCGTTGTTGAAGAATACCAGACGGTCTCCGTCTTTACCCTCGCAACACCAGTTTTTCAGCTTTAATTCGTGTATCTTCTGGCGAACCATACTGATACGCTGGCACTGTTCGATGCTGAGAATTCTGGCAGGCATTATTCATCACCTCCGAAGCCGGCTCTGCTGATTGCCTGATTGATGATTTCCCAATCATAATCCGTGCAATCGCTGAGCTGGCTTCCTATTTCAGTGATAACAAGATCTACATTATCAGATGTGGGCTCAACGCCTTTCTCCTCAAGAAGATCTTCAATGTCTTCACGGGACCACAGCTTGTAAGCAATGTAACGCTTACTGATGATCTTGTGTAACATATCATCAGATATCACAACTTCATTTCTCATTATTCTCCTCCTTTTAATGTTGCTAAAACGGTATGCATTCATCGATTTCGACGATTTCGACAAGGCCGTCATACGATCTGTGAATTTCATTTTTCAGATCATCGATTGTATAGCCATCAAGAGACCATATTTCACCGATGAGTTCCTTTGCATTGAAACCACCGATCGTTTTGAGAAAAAGCAACGGCTCTCTTGTTCTCGAGTCCTTATCGTAGATCAGAATGTTTTTGGCTTCGTTTGTCAGCGATTTATGAGTATGATAAGCGACATACCCATCCTCTTCCACAAATTCACCCGATCCGTTTCTCTTGATAAACCTCCAAAGAGAGTCGTCTTCACCGACAAATTCCACGGAACCGTCTTTTACATAGAAGTTGATGCTGTTTAAAAAATCCCACCATTCATCTTCGTAGTATTTTTCGTTACCGCAGAACTCTATCGAGAGTATCCGCTTGTCAGCTTTGTCGAGTCTGATGAAGTTGTAAGATTCCTCTTCAAACACTTCCGACGTTAATTGTTCAATCATCTCCGTATCCTGAAAGGACTGAAGATTGAGTGAACCTTCAAATTTTGCATAGTAGCCCATTTTTACCTCCTTTTAAATTGAAAGAGGGAATCAAATTCCCTCTTATGCTATTTGATACAAACCCTTCGACGCGAAACCAAGTTGAGCTCTTCCGTTATCATCAGCCAGAAAGCTTAACCAATCATTGGCTTTTAACGTGTAAGGTACATCTTCGTCACCGATCGTGATTTCGATATCCCTGTCAGTCACGTTTTCGACATAGCCAATGAAATCATAGTCGTGTCCGGTCGTAGAAACAGAAATATTGTGATCCCGATATACACGCATGGCATCCATACCTCTGTTTTTCTCAACCAGTTCCGCTCCTATTTCAATTGCATCATAGTAATCGAGCATTACTCACCTCCTTTTGATAATTCCTTCTGCAGTTCAAGAAGTTTTGTGAGCTTCTGAATTTCTTCTTTTGTCTCCTTAACCTCATTGACGAGTTCCTGCATTGAATGAATCATGGTTTCATAGAATCTTTGTTCCAAGACTGTCATATATTTCCTCCTTTTGAATAAAAGGGAGAGATTTCTCTCTCCCTTTTATAATGAATCGATTAAGTTTAGAACTTCACCTGCTCCAGAATAGATTACTCCATCCTTTACAAGCGTAGGCGCAGCCATAATTCCGAGATCAACAATCTCCTGCTGATACTTTGGATCAGCGGCAGATCTTTCCTCGAAGTCGATTCCTTTTTCGGTCATCTTCGCTTCAGCCATTCTGCAGTTTACGCAGGTTGGGCTAGTGTAAAGAATGACGCCTTCAGGAATGGCTTTTTCAGGTTCTTCGGTTTTAACTTCCGGCTGTTCGTTGCGGACTCCGGCTTTAGGCTCGGTGGACTCAGCAGGATCATATTCGTTCCTCTGCTTGAATTCCTGAACTTTGCCGTTGTTCCAGTTCTGAACCGGACGATAATAACCGGTGATTCTTGACCAGACTTCTGTCTTTTTACCGCAGGTAGGGCACGTGAAGTGCTCGCCTGTGATGTAGCCATGATCCGGACAGATCGAATAGGTCGGAGACATCGTGTAGTAAGGAAGCTTGTAGTTGTCAGAGATCTTTTTGACCAGGTTAGCTGCAGCCTTCCAGTCAGGCAGTTTTTCACCTAAGAAACAATGGAACACGGTTCCTGAGGTGTAAAGAGTCTGGAGCTCGTCCTGGATATCGAGTGCCGCAAATACATCCTGAGTGAATGACACTGGAAGATGTGATGAGTTAGTGTAGAATGGATCTCCACTACCCTCAGTTGCAACAATGATATCAGGATATAACTCCTTATCCTTCTTTGCCAGACGGTAAGCTGTTGATTCAGCTGGTGTAGCCTCAAGGTTGAATAAGCATCCGTACATTTCCTGATACTTCACCAAGCGCTCTCTCATATGATTGAGCACATCTTTAGTGAATTTCTGTGCATCAGGATCAGTAAGATCCTTTCTTAACCATTTGGCGTTCAGACATGCTTCGTTCATACCGACAAGACCAATGGTTGAGAAGTGATTATCGAAACTGCCAAGATAACGCTTTGTATAAGGATACAAGCCATTATCAAGCAGGTTGCTGACAACCTTTCTCTTGGTGTCTAATGAACGAGCGGCAACATCCATAAGATGATCTAGTCTCTTATAGAAGTCTTCTTCATTTTCGGCCAGATACGCAAGTCTAGGCATATTAAGTGTAACAACGCCAATACTGCCTGTTGACTCACCTGATCCGAAGAAGCCACCATTCTTGCGCCTGAGTTCTGTAAGATCTAATCTGAGACGACAATTATGAGTAACTAAACCAGATGGGAGCATAAAATACGGCTCATCATCATCAATTACTTCAAAACAGTATCCTATAGATGATATATATGTAGCTGGGAGTTTTTCAATAGTTTCTATCTTAAACCACTGATAACCATCAGCTTTCTTATATATATCCCCATACGCATTTTGACAAGTTGGCTGATAATACTTAACACAATAGATGCTTGTATCAGAATATTTACCGCCATCACTTGCTTTTCTGTCGTCAACAGTAACCCTAGTTGGCAATCCCATCGAAGCCAAAACTGTACAAATTGAATTTTTTAACTTTTCTGAAGAAGTATATATTCTTGATTTAGCTCTTGTACCATCGGTATCGACAAGACCATCAATAATTCCTTTTCTGAAATCTAATGATCTGTTTATACATTTGATATTAAGATCCTTATCAAGAGCCTTTCCTGTTACATAATCTTCAATCAAACTGCGAAGCATATTTGATGTCAATGTAACGTTGACACAGTTGTCTCCAATGTTATGAATTGATGCTTTTGCACCAAATTCTTTTTGTGCGATAGAAATAACATTTGCCATAACACCAACCTTTGTGGTGTTGTTTAATGAAAGGGTTATACTATATTCATCTTTAAGAGATCCGTCGCCAAGGAAAGTTCCAATCATATAGCCCTGATTATAGGTCATATTTTCCCCTATATAAGGTGTTAAATTGAAAGGTAAATAATCCTTAGTTGTTAATTCATCAGTTCTCTTAATCTTATTTCCATAAACTAAGTTTAAATGGTTTGTTGACAATACAATCTCATGACCATTTATCAGTTTAATTTTTCGAAATTCAAGATTATCGAATCTGTTTAATACAGCTCTCTTAACCTCTCCATTTAGCAATATAGAATATTCTTTATTCTTTTTATTGCCATTGTACAGATTTTCAACAATAGAAACATGAAATTCACCAGAGTTATCATCCATTACCAATACTTTTTCGTTTTTGTGTAATGGGCACATAGATCTGATGTCAGATGGTTTCATGTCAGAGTTGACATAGTTGCTGAAGTATGGCGTGCCATATTTGGCAGTCATACCAAACAACAGTTTGTTGTTTTCAGTCTCGGACCAGTCAAAATCTCTGGTAATAGAATATGTTGGTATGGGATATTGAAAGCCCCTTCCGTCAGCATCGCCTTCCATCATAATTTCGATGAATGCTTTGTTGACCATATCCATTTCCTTTTTGCAGTCTTTGTACTTGAAATCTACCTCTTTGCCGCCAACTACGCAGTTGAGTTCAGCAAGATCCTCCGGAACCGTCCAGTCAAGAGTGACATTTGTAAATGGTGCTTGGGTTCCCCATCTAGAAGGTGTGTTAACACCATAGATGAAGGATTGTATGCATTGTTTAACTTCCTTGTAGTCCAGATTGTCAGCTTTGACAAACGGTGCTAAGTAAGTATCAAACGAGCTAAACGCTTGTGCTCCAGCCCATTCGTTCTGCATTATTCCCAAGAAGTTGACCATCTGATTACACAAGGTACTCAGGTGTGATGCCGGCTTGGATGATATTCTGCCTCCTACGCCTGCAATACCTTCCTGGATCAGTTGCTTTAAGCTCCAGCCTGCACAGTTATGCACAAAGATACCTGCATCAAGTGCGAAATTCTCAAATCCTGGGACAGTCATATCATATACGTCTACAGGAGTGTCGAGATATATCGTTTCTACTTTGCGAACAGAGTGATTATATGCTTCATGGTTGACATCTACATTTTCGTTGTAAGCAAATGACGCAAATGTACCATCGACATTTCTAATTCTATTTTTAGCAAAGCTCGAAACAACATTTCTCATTTCATCACTTTTGTTTCTATTGGTTACAGAGATTTTATTAGCTTCCTTCCATTTTTCTGTGGACATTGTCTTAAGTATTTCCATAGAACGATGTGTTACATCATCAATAACCTCAAGATTTTCAGGTGAGTTGTTCTTTTTGTTGCCGTCTATATGGTGAACAACTTCATTTTGTTCTAGCTTTCTACCTAACATTTGTTCTGCAACCCATCTATGAACATAACCTTTTTTCTTTCCATCTCCATACCAAACTTGGTTGATGAAATTATATCTAGGATTATTTTCACCGACATACAACGGCATAACAGATGTATTTGGTCTTAAATTTTTTGCTTTACAATAAGTACCATCTCTTAATAAAAACGGATGATCTTCAGTACATAAGATTTCTTTTCCACCACAAGTTGTGATTTTGATAAGTTTATCTACTTTTCTAGTGATTCTGGGATTAATTGCCTTTGCTGGAACAATCTTTTGATTTTCAAGATCATACGCATAGATCCAAAGGTTATTAATTCCTTTTTCTACCATTTCTTTAAAACTATAATTGTTACCATCAAGAGTTTTTACCCTAGTGTCACCGGTAAAGCAATACCCTGAAAGCATGCTCAGATCATGCAGGTGCATTGCTGCACTTCTATGTGCTTCTGCTATTTCCTGATCATAGATTTCCGATAACCAGTAATTTGCCGTTACAGCACCGGAATTTCCCAGGATCAGTCCACCTAACGAATACGTTACTGTGGAATTTTCTTTTACTCTCCAGTCAACTGAATTGACATAGCCTTCTACAAGATTCTTGTAATCAAGAACTGTATTGGCTACGTTACGCGCATTTTCGTGCTGCTTCCTATACAGGATATAGGCCTTGGCGACATCAGGGAATGTTTCACCCAACGTCTTCTCAACTGCATCCTGTATTTCCTCAACAGTTACGGAACCATCTTTGACTTTGTCCGAAAAAGCGTTAACGGCTTTTAAAGACAGTGTCTCAATGATATCCGGAACGTATGGCATTTTAGTTGCCTGAAATGCCTTTTCGATCGCATCCTTAATCTTTTTTAAATCAAAGTCGACCAAAGATCCGTCTCGTTTCTTTACATTGAACATTTTTACCCTCCTTTTCTTTTTACTTTTTTGTGTTCGAACATAAAAAAACAAATATCTTCTTCTGTCTTTGTCAGATAGAGCACAAAGAAAAGGAAGTTTTTCCTTTAACTCTTCATATGTCTAAATGACATTGACGAACAAGATATTTGAGTATTGTTATTATATCATACTTTGGCACCATACTATAAAAAACTTCAAACTGGCCTGATTCATGGGTTTTTAAGCATAAAAAACGACACCTTTTTGTAACATGGTCTCATATTCCGGCCACGCTTTATTTGAAAGTGCCGCTATTTCTGTTTGCTGTTTAAGGCCATTTTCAGGCCGAATAAGCGTTTTTTGCTGTTTTATGATATTTTATACGTCCCGATATGGTTTTACCGCCGTATGACGGCTTAAATTAACCTGATTTCTTCTGGTGCCATGGTTTTTAGCAGCTCTGTAACTATTTTGATGTCATTTGTATTGTTTGCATCATACATCGGCGATACCCCGGTCAAAACATGATCACTCCACCATTTTTCGGCTTTTGCTATGATTGCTGGTTGATAATCGGGATAATCTCTTGAAATAAAGAGCTGCTTCAGGATCGTATTTTCCTGATTCAGAACAAACGATCCGGGATCATCATAATCTTTCGGTTTCAGGAATGAAACGATATAGGTTATGCCGTCCACTCCCAGAAGCGTTGCATACATGCAGGCCTGGACTTTATAGTCTTCAGGTATGCCGATTTGCCACTGATCCCTTTTCTTTTCCTGAGCCGTCTTACATTCGATGATCCTTCGGACTTTTGACGGATTGTCTTGTTCGACCGTAATCGAATCCCACTTACCGCCGAAGATCGGTTCATCAGGGAAAAAGTCCCATATGTGTTTGAGTGAAGGCCCATATTTTTCTTCCGGTGTCACAAGATTAGGCACTTTGTAGAAATCTCTGAAATATTGAAGTTGTTTCGGTTCTATAGCCTGACCGGCGATCGTGTATTTATTCTCTTCAAACGGTTTCGGATATACGCGGGTGATATCGCACCAGATCTGAAACGGAGTATTGTACTTGGCTGATGTTCCGATACCCAAAATACCCGACAGCTTGGTTGCGGTGATCTTCTTCGGATTTTTGATTGGATCGATTATGATCCTGCTGTCCTGTATCTTCAAGTTTCGATCTCTCCTTCTTTGCAGATAGCATTATAGAACTCAATAGCGATCTTTTCGGCCGAAAACGCATAGGACGAATTCCAGGATTCAATATGCGCTTTCAGGTATCTGACAATATACTCCTTGAAAAGACCGCAATCGAATCTGTATGTACAGTTTTCTGCAAGGATGCTGTCTTTATAACAATTCACAGTCATCATACAGGTCTGTGACCCTAAGTATTCTATCAGGCATTTCAAAAGGCCTTCTTTTAGAGGAAACGAAATATCAAAGGTATAGCGCATCCAGTCGTAGTCGTCCAGGGTCAGTTTGCAGAAGACGCGATCGTAGATCTCATTTTCAATTATGTCTTCGGTCTTGATTTCAGTGATCATGAGTTCTCCTCTTTCTTATTTCATCCACGGTGGGCTGCCGTACGATGACCCGCCTGACATTACATTCTGTTTCCGAGCAAATTTATTGCCGTTTCCGGTAAAGACAAATTCGGTTTTCCCATCAGAATTAAGTCTGATCTTTGCCGAAAACGTGCTCCCGTCTTTCTTCTTCAGGCCGCTTATAGTTCTCGATGTGACCCCCTTGCTTACCAGATTGTACAATTCCTCTTTTGGCAGTTTCTTGTGTGCGACTTCATTTATTCCGAAATCGCATTTCTTGTCAAAGAAACCCTTGCAGATGACACCGCCTTTCTTTGTGAATACGACATCATTCCCGCATTTCGGACAGGTCATTTTATATTTATCCGCATCGCTTTGAATCGTTCTGGTTATTGTTGAGGCGGCTACCTCACCGCACCACTTTCTGATCGAATCGTTGATCTCGTTCATGAACGCGCCGGGAGGAAGCTGCAGCTTTTCGACCAGATCGAGCTTTGTTTCCCATTCGGCCGTCATTTCCGGCGACTTAAGATCTTCGACCGGAAACATCTCCATCAAAGCCATGGCATTTTCCGTCGGTACGATCGATTTCTTCTCCATATGGCAATATCTGTCAATTACCGTTTTTATAATGTTTGGCTGAGTAGACGGCCTTCCTATACCGCCGTTGTTTTTGTCCTTGAGCATGGCCTTAAGCTTAGCATCGTCGATATCCTTGGAACAGGTCTGCATGGCTGTAAGAAGCGTAGCTTCAGTATATCTTTTAGGCGGTTCGGTCTTGCCTTCCTTCTGCTCATATTGACCGCTTGCACTTTGACCCATCGCCAGCGAAGGCAGAATTACATCCTTGGCGGTCGCATCGGCAACGATCATCCAGCCGGGATGTTTGACGATCGAACCGCCGGTCTTGAATATTACGCCGTTGTCGGTTGTCTCAACAGATGTTCTTTCGAGGATCGCATCGTCGTATATCGTTCTGATGATCGACTTGACAATGAGATCATATATTTTCTGTTCGTTGTCCGGCAAGGATCCGGGAACCTTTTCAGTGATACATAAGGCGAAGTGCGATTCGACTTTAGATGTATCGAAATGGCGCTTCGTATATTTCCTGTCCTCCTTGATCCATTTGCCATAGACAGGGTGCGACTTCAAATTGTTAAGATAAACATCAACACTTGCCTTCATGTCTTCGGGCAGGTGCCTTGAGTCGGTTCTCGGATAGGATATAAAGCCTTTATCATATAAGCTCTGCATGGTCTCAAGCGTCTTGGCGGCACTCAGCCCGAAAGCTTCGTTTGCCGTACGGTACATGTCTGTTGAGTTAAACAGGAGCGGTACTTCCTTTTTGACATCCTTCTTTTCGCACTTTGTAATAATACCTGTCCCCCTTAAGGCGGACAGGGCGTTTTGGCAAAGAGTCAGATCCTCGTAACGATCGGTAATGCCTTCATAGGTTTCGCCACTTTCCGTGGCGAATGTTCCCCCGATCTGCCAGAAAGGTTTTGAGACGAAATTCTTTATCGCCTTCTCCCTTTCAACGATCAGATTCAAAACAGCTGTCTGTAATCTTCCGATCGATACCAGCGGGATATTGAGCGCGCCGGAATACTTGAGCGTCGATGCTGCTGTAAGATTTGCGCCTACTACCCAGTCGGCAATGGCACGGCAGTTGCCGGCAAATACGATCCCCTTTCTTGTTTCGCCTTCAACCATTTCATCAAACGCCTTGATAATACCGTTATCTGTCGTTGACTCAAGAAGCATTCTCTTGTACGGCTTTTTGGTATATCCGATCAGATAGGCGATATTGCTGTAGATGAGATCTCCTTCGCGGTCATCATCCATTTCGATCACAACGATATCGGACCTGTCAAAGCACTGTTTGATTATGTTTAGTTGTCTTTTGCAGAACGCATCATCGGTTCCGGTCTTTTTGCCTGTTTTGTAGTCAAAGCCTTCCTTGATCTTGATCTGATATCTTTGCGGAACAAACGGCAGCGGCATCCTTGTCCAGTTCTTGTAATCCGGATTGTAATCCTGTGCCTGAAAAAGTTCGCCCAGATGTCCCTGTGCCCAGGTGACTATGAAATGATCAGCACCCCTGTCAAACTCAAGATATCCCTTTGTCTTATCATTTTTAAGCTTATCTTTTTTTGATTCGACATCCTTTGACATGATAAAACCGACGGATGTATTGAGTCCGCCTGATAGGGCAACGGCCGTTTTAAGGCCTATATCGAATTTTTCTGCAAGAATGCTGTAGATCATATTTTTACAATTTCGTTATATCTGTTTCGAGATGGTTCATCTTATAGAGGTTCAATTCATTGAGCGCCGCATCCCTCTCCTTCTGCAGCTGGGTGATCGACGCTCTCATCATATCGATCTCTTCATTGTTTCTTTCAGTAATGTTTATTTCAACAACTTCACCACGCGATTTTTTCGCCACAGACAATGCCTGTGCCTCGTTTTCAAACCACTTGGCATACAGCAGATTTTCCGTTGTTTTCTGATTGAACCCGAATCCGGCAAGCCCGCCGGTGATCCAAAGGCGTCCGCCTACTTTAACTGCATAAACCTTCATTAACCTGTCCTCCTGTCTTAATATGGTGCGTCCGGATAATAAACTTCGTTTGGAGCATCAGGATAATAACCGGTGTTTTTATAGGTATCCTGCCTGTTTCGCTTTTCTCTTGCCTTTGCAAACAGTGTCGGGAAGAACTCCTTCAGGTATATATCGATCGCCTTTTCAACATACAGAAACATTGACAGGCAGTTTTCATAATTCGACGGTACAGATATCTTTATACGGTCTGCATCCTGAATGCCCTGCATTGGAATGATTGCGCCGTTGGCTGTTCTGGTTCCCGGACACTGCATGGCATTGAAAAACAGCTTTTCCCCGCTCATACCCAGCGTAAGGCTTGTTGCATTGGTTTCACTGCCACGGCTGTTTCCGCCTCGGCAGATCTCAAGCGGACCGGCAGTTCTGATCTTATTTATTAGATAGCTCTGTGATTTGACCTGCATAGTCAGTCTCATGAAATCCGCAAAATCGATATACATGCTGATGCGTCTTTTGCTTCCTTCAAGTTCGGCTACAGTTATCTTTACTTTTTCTATATCAAACGAATCGACATATGTATCGATGATGGTCTTTCCGTTTGATATGCTTGTGAGTTTGGTTGCATTGTATTCAGAGTCTCTGTTCAAAGTTTTTTCTTCCTTTCCAATAATATAATATGGTGCCATTTCCTACCGTTTTAATGATACATTCGGAACCGTCTGTATGTCAAGTTTATTTTTCCATTTTTGGTTCTGGGCACCTGGGTGCCCAAAGATAGGCTACTTTTTGTAACTCTTGTTTTTTTTTTTTTTTATTTTTACAATAGGAACTGTAAAGCAATACTCTCCCAAACACATTGCGAAATTTTTGATGTGTAAAGGAGAGTTTTATTATGAACAATACTTTAAAGAAACTGCTGTCATCACTGCTGGTGATACTTATGCTGACGGGATGTATGACCATCAGGGCGGAAGAAGATCCCACAGTCGATGAAGGAGAACAGACTCAAACTGTTGAAAACGGTGAAAAGTCTGAAAAGGTATCCGAAGAAGGATCAGCTGATAATCAGGAAGATACCGTGATCTTTGAGGCTGAAGTGTCGTCCGATGAGGATGATGGGGATGATCCGCTCTCTGAGGAGGATCCGGGGATGGACCTTACCGATCAGGAATCCGGCATCACAGAGGATTATGAACAGAAGCCGGATGAACCTGCCGAGATGAAAGAGGATCAGGATGATTTCATGATCGGTGAAGTGACTTCTGAACTGGAATACGCCGAAGACGGTTCGTACGCAGTGCTTGTCCTGTCTTATGACGGGGATGGCGAGCTTGCTGTTTTGAATGCCGGAGAATATCTGAATCTTGATAATCTGGGCTTCAGTCTAAACGAAGAAAAAACGGAAGAAAACCGCTTCTGTTTTGTTTCTTCGACGAATAATATCTACTATCTTTTCTATGAAGTTACCGATAATGAAGAGGTCATAAAAGACGGATATGAGAGATTTGCGGTAACCGAAATAAGCGAAAAAGAAGCTGAAGAACCGGTTTTGCGCAGATCCGTTAAATCATCGGCTCTTCGTTCCGCGCCAAGCGTAAGAAGCAGCCAGTCAATGTCAATCGAATACACTGCCGGTTCAGGATTTGACTGGACCATTCCGGCATCGGTAAATCTCAACAACGGCAGCTCTTTCGGTGTTTCTTTATCCGAACCGAGCCTTTCGTCAGGCCAGGTCATCAACGTAACGATGTCCTCGGCCAACAGCTTTAAGCTGGTCGGCGTAAATTCCGGTCATCAGTATTCCTATACCATGACCGACGAAAACGACAATACCGTAAATAACGGTTTCCTGGTTTTGAGCTATGGCGGAGAGGGCGAAGACAATCTTGCCAACACCCTGACCGTCGATACTTCAAATGTCACGAGTGTTGTCTATTCCGATACCTATTCCGATACGATCACCTTTGATGCCTCTTTGCAGCAGCAGACCGTACTGGGTGTAAGACATTCGACATCTTCATCATCTACCGCCTGGGAAAGAACCGGTGATTCGATAGGCTTGAGTTTTACTCCTTCTACGGCAACGGTTACCGGAAGTTCCGATTTCGACAGTTTCTATCCTTATTCAGGAATTGTCAGAGAAACGTTGTCAACTGGCGACGTTATGGTCAAGATTCCTAAATTCTACTATCGCCGATACATTGAAAGCGGTTATGAATATATTGAAATATCCGATCAGGCAGGAAATGGCTTCGAGCTGCATCCGGCCTTCGATAGAGTCGATGGCGTGAGGGATTACATTTATGTAGGCGCATATAAGACATCATCTAATAACAGATCAGTCTCCGGCGCATCTCCTCAGGTCTCACAGACCAGAGCCACGATGCGAACCAATGCCGGAAATAAGGGCTCAGGCTGGAGCCTGATCGACATCTCGACCGCAAACGCCCTGCAGATGCTTATTCTGGTCGAATGCGCAAATGCCGACGTACAGACGACTGTTGGCAACGGCTATTCATCCGGTTCGCAGGCCTACACCACCGGATCTACGGACTCACTTGTCACCAGCAAATACTACACCGGAACTACCGGCGCAAGTATTACAACGAATGCTGATGTTTTGTGGAGAGGAATCGAAGGCTTCTGGGGCAACGTCTGGGAGTGGACCGACGGTCTTAATTTCAACGGCGGCACTTACTATATCTGCAACAATCCGGCCTACTACGCTGATGATACCTCAAGCCATTACACGGCTTTAAGCTATACCGGATCAACAGGCTGGTCACAGTCTTACATAACCGCGATGGGTTATGATTCAAATAATACCTGGGCAATGATGCCAACGGCAGCCGGTTCAGGAAACGCAACAACGTATTATGCGGATGCAATATGGTCGTCTACAGGTTGGCGCGTCTTCAAACGCGGTGGCGGCTCTTGGAGCGGCACGCTTGACGGGTTGTTTGCTTCTATTGTTCACGATACCTCGTCGGACACGTACGTGGACTCTGGCTCGCGCCTCCTTTACCTGCCTCAATAGAGGGGGTTGTTAAGGGGGTCACCCCCTTGATATAAATGTTTGACATTCATTTTTTTGAGAATATCTTAATCAAACAGTAAATATTAATCGGCCGGTATTTCGACGTCGGCCAAAACAATAACGCAGGAATAAATATAAAAAGATCGAATAGATTGGAGGAAAGTATTCCTTAGAACACTATCTGAAAGTGCTATGTGATTAATGGAGGGCTAAAAGATACAAAGTTATCTTTCCTGAATATATTTTGGCGGAACTGTCAAAGTCGAGCATCTGTGCGCTCCGTCCATGGTTGGCGCGTCTTCAAACGCGGTGGCAACTATTGGAACGGCACAATTGACGGGTTGTTTGCTTCTAATGTTAACAATACCTCGTCGAACACGAACGTGAACAATGGCTCGCGCCTCCTTTAATCGAACACAAAAAATATAATAAAGCATAGCTGCCGCCACACCACTTGGTGAAAAATCTGTTCAAGAGGACGGTTCCAGTAGGACGAAGAGTCTCGAAAAACCCGTAAGGAATACAAAAGGAGTTATAAAAAGGATTGGATTAATCTACGAGTCGATTATATCGATCAAAAACTGTAAAATGGCAATTCTCGCCGCTGCAATGCACAAATCCCGAAGATGGTATGTGCGTGACATTCTTGATAATCTTGACTATTATGCAGAAGCTTTGCATAAGGCTCTGATCAACGGCACATTTGTCACAAGATATACACCGAAAACAATATGCGATGGCCTGAATAAAAAGCCCAGAGAGATCCTTATACCTCACTTCTTTCCTGATCAGTGTGCCCATCACGCTATAATTCAGGTGCTCAAGCCTCAAATCAAAAAATCAGCATATATTTATTCCTGCGCCAATATTGAAGGCAGAGGAACTGATTACGGTTCCATTGCTACAAAGAATCTCTTATATAAAACTAAAGCAAAATATGCCGGGAAAATGGATATCCGTCAGTTTTATCCCAGCATTAAAAATCATCTGCTGAAAGACTTCATCAAAACCAAGATCAAAGACAAAAAGGCTCTTGAATTGATCTTCAGAGTGATTGATTCCAACGCAGGATTGCCTATCGGCAATTATACTTCCCCATGGTTCGCTGAATGGTTCTTGCAGCGTCTGGATCACTATATTAAAGAAAAGCTGCATATTAAAATGCTTGTAAGGTATGCCGATGATATTGTGATAGGCGGTACAAACAAAAGAAAAGTTCAAGCCGCCGTGAGAAAGATCATCATCTTCGTAAGGGATGTCCTGGGCCTTGAGATAAAGCACAATTATCAGGTCTTCCCAATCAAATCATCAGGCAATAGCCGCTATAAGAACAGAAAAATAGATTTTCTCGGCAAATGTTTTGCAACAGACTATATCACTATTCGCAAGATCCGGGCATTATCCATCATGCGCCAGTCTCGTTTTATCTTCAAAAAGCAGAATAGAAATCGGCCGGTTGAATTTCATACCTGTGCCGGATACATTTCCCGGATTGCAGTTTTCAAAACGACTGATTCACATCACATGAAAATCAAATACCTTTATTCAATTATCATCAAAAATCTGAAAGAGATAATTCGTCAGCAAAGCAAAACGGCTTCCACGTATTATGTTTGAATTATCTGTACCAGTTCAAAATAAAGCTAATCAAAAAACAGATCATCGATATCGCAAAACAGACGAGAATAGGGAGCACATAAAAACAGATCCGCTTCAATGGATCTGTTTTCAGTATGCTATTGACTTAATCATTGTTCTGTATATGTTTTGCAGTTCCTCTTTCTGTTCATCATTCAGCCAGTTTGAATCATCTATCAGATGAAAGCTTTCGACTGTTCCTTTATGATATCCTTTGATGACGCCGTTTTCGACTGCCACCACTGTCGGTGCTTTCAGCTCTCCGTTCTCAAGATACTCTTTCAGTTTTTCACATATTCTGTCATACTGAGATTTCAGAAACGACTGGGATGAATCAGCATAAAGGATGTATACGTCCTCTTTTAAAGCTGCGGAATTAAGCTCCGGGACGGCTCTCTGGCACCAGGCACAGGCTGCCGACCCGATATAGATTATTCCCGTACCTGAATCCAGAATATCGGCACATTCTTCAAACGTGATCGTAACCAGTCGACTTTCACCTTCCGCGTTCTGATATTCTTCAAGATCCGCCGGTTCATGTTCAGCAAGAATATCCTGATAGAATGCAGCTTTATTACTGTCTGTCTGGTCTTTATCGGCATTTTCGCTCGCACATGAGCACAGCATTATTATCAACAGCATCATCAATAAGCCGGTTTTCTTAATATTCATTTTTTATCTCCTTTTCCCGTTTCAGTTTTCCTGGGCACCTGGGTGCCCAGAACAGTTTTCTGTATCGTTGGATGAGCTCTGTTTCAGACAGCAGTATCCGTCTTCGGTTTCCTTGGCTCCCTGCCCGACAGCCCACTCCAGGAAGACCTTCTTCAGTCTGCCTGAATATGTGACCTTGCTTTCCGGATTGTCTTTCCAGATCTGCAGGATCTTCTGACGATCCTCTTCGGTGAATGCATCTCTGCCGAATGTGTATTTCCATACCTCGACATCCGTTTTCTTTTTCCGTTCAGCCATCAGTTCTCCTTCCTGTCGTTTTCGATCATTATCTTCATTGCGTTATTTGCCGATGTGGTATTGAGGCATACAAATTTAATGCCGTATGCCTTCAGCAGGTTCATAACGGCATAATAGGTCTTGTGATCGATATATGTCGTCTGGATATATACGATATCGGCATTCATAAGCTGAGATTTCAGGACAGCTGTTGCCGGAGGATAGAATCTGATATCGCCGTCAAGGGATTCTTTGAGTCTTGCGATCCACTTTTCATGGCCGCCGTATACCGCAACGTTGCCTCTGAGTCTGTAAGGGAGCGCTTCTTCTATCGTTTCTTCCTTTGTGACCTCTTCCTGCGACAGAAAGAGATTTTCTCTGAGCTGTGCCAGCTCTTTCATGTCGGCTTCGTATTTATTCAGCAGTTCATCGTGCTTTCTGAGAGCGTCCTGCTTTTCGGTTTTAAGTTTATGGTTTATCTTTTCCAGTTCACTGATCCGGTTTTTCAGCATTTTAGCATTTTCATCAGCTTTCAGCGCTGCTTCTTTGTTTGCCTGCTCCAGCAGCTTTGAAAGTCCCTTATCCGCCAGTTCACCGGCCATGTCTCTCTGTTTTCTGACGCATGACAGTGCAGCGCTGAACATTGAAAGCAGTTTCCCGTCATTTTTTATATTCAGACCTTCAATGAATCTGTCAAGCTCCTCGGTATTGTAACAGACCCTCGGCAGCAATATTCCGGACGAGGTATAGATAAACTGGGCAAAATTCATTTCCGTATCGGCATCGTCGTTGCCTTCAGATTTGAACTTTTTATCATAGATGCCTTCCGGCTGGCTGATCTCATCACCGTTCCAGATGTTGCGTATTTTCTCTGTCATAGCTTTGGACGCGCTGAAATTCCATGGCAGCATATCAACACACAGCGCAAACAGCTGCTGATATATATTATATATATAAGGAAATGATTTGCCTTTTTCGATCGCAAATATGATGCCGCTAAGGATATCGAAAGGATTTTCGATATTTATTCTCTCGATATCAAGATCGGCTTCTATCTCCGTTTTATCTTCTTTCAGCCACTTTGCCATATTGTCAGGCGACGCGGCAATAGTCCTGTATTTAAGACACAGATCAAGCGCTTCAGAGCGGATCATCTCGATTTTTCTCACCGTATCTATATGGTTGATCATCATATTTGTTTCTTTTGCAAACGGGCCACCTGTAAACTCCTGTTCCGGAAGCCTTTTTATGGCTTCCAGCGGATCTCTGTTCTGTAACAGCATCAGTGTTCCCTGATTTATTTCCGGTTTCCTGCTGATGTATTCCCTGATTTTCTCCAGTTTTCTGTCGGCATCTGCCATCATTTTGGGAAGCTTGTTTATCGCCCCGGCGATCATCTTTATTGACAGTTCATACATCTTCATACCTGTGTTTTCCGCTTCATCGATCAGACGGTCCATGCGGTTTTTGTCTATCAGAGAGATCATTTTTCTGTATGTGCCGTAAGCATCGTCGTTTTCTTTATGATCGTTATAGCATCGGCAGATCCGATACTCCTCATTGAAATCAGGGTGTTTTATGTTGTGGTCATATACCACCTGAGCGGCTTTGTACAGGATCTTGTCCATATGAAACGAATCTCTGATCGGTGCAATCGCGTTTGCCATTTCATCTCTGAGCGTTACCTCATCCAGCAGTTCTGTCAGCCTGTCATAACTGCCTGAAAGATATATGTTGTCCAGGATGCACATGGCTATCGGCAGAGCGATATCTCTTATTTTATTGTATTCGTCGCTTTCGTAACTGTCGCTGTGTACATAGAAGTGGATCATTGACCATTCATCGGCATACTGATAGCCTTTTACATCCGGTATGTATGCCCTGAATATATCACTTACTTTCTGTCCGTATTCTTTGTATGCATTGTCTACATTTCTTTTTTCCCATTCCTTGAGTTTTCTGGCAGAAATAATATTTCCAAACTCCGATCTGCGGACGCTGCTCAGGAAAAGATCCTTATAACGTTCCAGTATTTTTTCATACGCTTTCAGATTCTTTTTATCCAGCACCTCATAATAAGGCGAGGTATTTTTCAGATATTCGCTGCACATCTGCTTTGACATGACAAAAGGATTTGATCTGTCAAAATTGTTTATATTACCGAAACTTTGCGGTACTATTCTTTTTAATGCCATATTATTTCCTTTCTACTCCAGACTGGCCGAAAGAAACGATACCAGGATAAATACAATAAGGGCCGCGATCTGAACGACCGATAACGCCCCGCTGCCGGCGGGTTTCATCCTGCTTACAATAAAAAGAACTGTACATATAAGAAATAGCGATATCAGTACGATCCTAAGGCCTGTTTTGCTGTTTTTTTTCGTGTTTTTCATTCTTTTTTCTCCTTACCCGATTGGTCGATTAAATATTCATATATTTGAAGCCCATATTTTTCAGCAGTCTTTTTCATATTTGCCGAGCCTCTGGATCTGCCATCCCAGATCAGGATAAGCAACCCGTTTCCTTTCACGTATTCAGCCATCTGTCTGTTTCTGATAGGCCCGGCTGACCTACCTATGCTCCAGTCAGGGTAGAATAACCTTGTTCTGATCCTCCAGTTTCGTGCCCAGCTATGAGCGATAGAATCGACTCCGCTTGCACCCCCTGTCACCACTTCTTCGGGGATGCCCAGTTTCTTTGTGCAGCTAAGCAGGATCTTATAGATCTTACTGCTGTCCTTGTAGGTCCTTGTCCCTGCTATGATCCACTTCAATAACTTTCCTCCTTGAGCTGTTCGATCCTTTGGCCGCACCTGCTGCAATACATAGGCAGCTTGTTTCCGCTTTCTACACTTCGAAGCATGGCTTTGCATCCCGAGCACCTGATCTGGTGCTTCGTCAGATATGGTTTTAAAGGGATCTGTTTTTCCAATGCCCTGATGGCCATTTCTGCTTCTTCAGTCCAGCACGATTCACATTGTGCCTGTACCATTTTCTTTCTGATAAGCATATCTTCGAGAGCTTCTTTGTATGTCGTCATAAATTATTGGCAAAGAAACCCACAAGCTTCAGCTGTGGGAGGAATTGCCATCCTCCTTTCCGTTAAATAATGTTTCGCTGTTTCCAACAGGGTAAGTTTCTTATACGAAACCGAATCTGTGATTTTTGACCATTCAAGCTTTCTTAACATGAAATTGCCCGATGATCTTCTTCCTGTTATGAAACATTCCTCTTTGTTGTAAAGCACCTTGTCAAACAGTCTGTATCCTTTAACTATATAAGGTGCCTGATTGTTTTTGCGGACACCGCCTTTCAAAAGATTGGCTTTATGTATCTGTCTGTTGTGACAACGTACTTTCTTCTGGTAATAGACTGTGCCATCTGATACTGCCGTTGGATTGCCTGATATGCATCTGGCATCGGCATAGTGCTCTTTAGGTAAGACATTCTCTATGCGCGTATTCTTTGTCAAATAACCATAGGTTAATGAAACGTCGGAATACAACTCTTTGAGCTTGTTATAAACAGACCATCGCATGATGCCCATGAAGGTGGCATCGTTAAACTTCATGCCTCTTTTGATAGATGATGGAAGTTCAATCAGTCCTTTGTGATAGTTTGTGTGGCACGTTTCACATAAGGTAATTAAATTGTTTGGCGCATCACCGCCTGTCTTTCTTGACTCAATGTGGTGCACATTTAATACTTTGTCCTTAGACTTACCGTGGCAACATTGACAAGTATGTCCGTCTCTGAACAAAACATATTCTCTTGTGTTCCAGAATCCAAGCTGTTCACCTTGTTGATAAGCTGATCCTTCAATATCAGGGTTCTTAATCTTCTGAATATCAAATGAAGCTATTTCGATAATAACCTTTGAGATAGGCAACAGTTTGTGAACATCGGCTATCACTTTGAGATGGCTGTCAACTTTCTGTCTAATCAATGGTGCGAGCCATCCTTCAGGTTTGTGCCTGTTGTCAAATCGTGGTGCTCTGTAACGAAGACGGTTCCGTCTTGTTCTTCTTGCCTCACGCCTTGTCGAAAGAAGGTCTACAATATCGTTTCTTAGTTCGATATCGGCTTCGTAAAGAACCATGTCATCTGTGGTTGCACTGATACCGATGTGCTTAGATCCGGCATCAACGCCTAAAATAATTGATTGTACATTATTTTCAGCTTTGTACAGAAGCTGTATGGTGAATGGACAGCGTCTTACTACTTTGGCTTTCTTATCTCTAAGAAGCCTTCTTACCTTGCCGGAACGCGATGTCGGCATAAGCGGCTGTCCATTCTTACTGATAACATATGTCAACATGACATTCCATTCTACATAGCTTTATGCTGTAAGCCGGCGCTATGTGACCGTAGGATACCTTCGCCAATGTTATAAGGGGTTTATATGTACGCAACACTGTTCCTACCCATCGGAACTGTTTAACCACATACCGCAGAGCAAGGAATTAGGTATAACGTTCCTTGGTGCCTATGTATTCCCAAATAACGTAGTCTTTGTTTCAAGACTTAGGCTAATCAACAAGACTGCATTCTCTGCAGTCAGGCTTTACACTCAGGCTTTTCAGGCCCAAGTGCTTTAGCCTTGGGTTATTGACAAATAGTTTTTGTTGAATACCTCCATGAATATTTCGTGCGAATATATCTTTTCGAACTCTATCTGGCACTTTTGTTTGAGCGCCAGATCTATTTCTTCATTCAGGTGCACACCCTTGCTACCGCGATGATGTTTAAAGCAAAGCGGTACGGTGCAGCCGTATTCGATCGATTTATCTCTATATGGACCGAAATATATTTCGTGGATCTCGATCTGATCCCGATAATTCCTCTGATTTGGCGAACACAGATAGCATCTGTCCATGTTTTTGGTGATTATCGAATATCTTTTCGGTGTCTTTTTTACTTTTACTTTCAGTTTTGTTCTTTTCAGCCCGTTCCATTGCGGCACGTCATCAGGCAGATTGTTTCCCTTTACGGTCAAAGGCGTTTTTGTCTTCAGTTTCGCTTTTGTTTTAAGGCCTTTTTTAGCCTTCAGGGGCGTTTTTCTCTTGAGCGGTACTGTCTGTTTCAACACCTGTTTAATCTCCTTCCTCTGCCCACAAACCGAGCTTTTTTTCTTTTGCGTATTCAAAGCCTTCAAGAAATGTTTTCTGATACTTCACATTAGGCGCAATGGTCATTGTATAGGCATAGCCGTCACGAATTATTTTTTCATTGAGGAAGGTCCCGTCAGGAAGATATACATATGCCAGAAGCCTGCCATAGTCGTCACGCGTTGTTACATCGAATTCAAGATAGACCTCATCGCTTATGATCAATTTTGTATAATCTGATGCGATCTTGCCTTCCGGCGTGTTCTTGCTTTCATCGGGATTGACGCTTTCCGGAGTATCGATTCCGATAAAGCGTACATATGTTTCTTTGCCTTCATAATCGATGCAGATGGTATCGCCGTCAGAGACCCACAAAACTTTGTAGGGGCCTTCCAATTGTCTGTCGGGTTCCTTCTGACTATTTCCACCGGGTATGTTTTCTTTAATGAACTGGACGATCTGGTTTATATCAGGGATCCTTTCGTTTATCTTTGGCCCCAGAAAGAATCCAAATGCAATTATTATTGTTAATGTGAGCAATCTGTTTAATTTTTTTGTCATAATAACTCCTATGGCTCCATATTATCATATTTAATCGGTACTGTAAAGCGAATTTTTCCATTAAAGTATGTATTTCCGGTCTCTGGGCACCTGGGTGCCCAACAAAAAAAGAGCCGCTGCACATGCAACGACTCCCACACGGATAATAGGATCGACTCCTTTATGTGTTCTATTTATGAAGTTCCAGTTAGCCAGCACTTCGTCGATCTAGAATGCGAGTTCATCGTAATCACTGCCGTAGAGGATCGCACATTCGGATTCATCAATACCACCCTGTGTGGCGACTGCTACCGCTTCAGACTTTTCCGGATTATCGATGTTTACGCCTTTGTTTTCAAGAAAATCCTCGAAGATATCGATTACCTGGCCGACAAGTTCTTCTTTTCGTTGTTTTTCCATTCGTCAAAACATACTGGCAATCCTTCATCGTGAGTTTTGTACCATTCATCGATATACTTCAGGTATAATACATGGTCTTTGCTAAAACGCGGCAGATAGAGCTCCAGCGCATCTTTAACAAGACCGGGATAATCGCAGAACAGATAATCATAGATATCAATGTTTTCCACTATCGGTTCAAGATAATTTTTGACAAGGATTTCCTTAAAAGTAGACCCTTCATAATGACGAATATTGATGTCGAACGGACTTCCCATGTCAACTTCGATGACCTGCTTCAAATCACTACTCAGATCAATCGCATGGATGACAGTAACATCATCCGAGGCATATTCCAAAATCAAATCCCTGCACTCTTTTTCGTCCATTTTTTCCTCCTTAAATTAAAGGAAGAGATTTCTCTCTTCCTTCTTACCCAATTTCATTAGCTGTAACTGCAAGGGCTAATAAGCCAGCCTCAAATGCTGAATCAGTTCCTTCTGTAACTGCATAGAGTTTATTAAGGAACGGATCGCCATCGCCATGATCCTTTGCAGGATTACATTTGACAATCTCTGGCATATATACTTTGATGAATGGTTTGAATTTTCCAACATCTTTTGTATCGCCACGATTCTTAGCTACCCTATTAGCTTCTTTAACAGCTTCTTCACCTTGATTAGCATTAAAATAAGTTTTGTAGGAAAGGTTTGGATTATAGTCGTAATCGCAAAATAGTCCTGTTCCTCCGTGGTTATGACCTAACCCGAAAGTTACAATACAATATCTTGGTTCACTTATCTTCTCATATATTGTCCTGTCAACTAAAAGGTACTCATCTAACGCTGTTTGTCTAGCTTTGATAATATTGTCACGTTCATTAGCTGGAATCTTTTCAAATTCATTCCATCTATCTTTGTAACTACGGCAATATTTATAAAAGCCACTCTTAATAGATGATACTGTAGGTTTGTTCAGTTTATCTATATTATTTCTTATTTCAGGAAGACACCACAATTGATTATTGTAGTAATATATCTTCCCTCTTCCAGAGTAACTTTTATCTTCAAACGCAAGCTTCAGATCTTCTTTCTTTGCCTGTTGAAGTTCAAGCTCAACATATTCATGACATTCCTTATAACGAGGTTTACGACACTTGTATGGTACGTATTCCTCATCATATCTGATTAAACTTTCGACTTTCACTTTTTTTCTCCTTTTAATTTACGCATCCTCACCCATAAACAATCTGTTGATAAGACCACCCAATGTGTTTCTTAATTCGCGAGCTTTGTTCATGTGTCTGGTAGCGATTTCTCCTTTCTCGTCCATGTTCTTAAACGTCTTATAATCTTCGTTTAGGGCGTCGATTATAATGCTAATCTCATCTTCTGTCAGATCGATATTGAACGACTTGCTGTTTACTTTCATCTTCACCTCCTTTTAAACATCTCTTAATTCGCTTTCGCTTTCCGCAAGATAGAATGAATCTTCATGCGGTATAACAGCACATCCACCCCAAGTCCCATGTATTTGACCGGCATCATCGATGTGTTCGATTCTGCCGATTCTACCTGTGTACTGAGGTTCTTCTTTCATGGAAATGATCTTCAGCCATTTTCCGACTTCAGGTTTAAGACAATTCAACGATGTACCTTTTGCAAATTCAGATGCAGTAGACTTGCTGATGATCATTACTCTTCCTCCTTGTATTCCTTGATAGTGAATTCGTTTGTCCAGTCTTCCTGATTCTCATCAGCATAGACAACCACATAATACAAGCCAGGAATTCCTACGATGTCGTCAAGTCTTTCATCTGGCTTAAAATCCTGCCCAGCTCTTGCCAGATCCTGAATTGAACCGTCGCCTTTTTTGATGTACACCATCATCTCCAAAAAGCCATTTTCGTTATTCTTTTCAGCATATAATGTGGTGTCTTCGTCAACCGGCAAAGAAATGAACTCTTTCTCATGTTCAACGTGTTCAGGAATATCGTCTGCCACCTGAAGAATAGAGATTCCGGTATCATACTCTACGTTTGATTCAAGAGCTGTTTCAAGATACCTGTAAAATTCTTCAGCAGTCAGCTTGTGATCTTCTGGATCGGATTCAAGATGCATAATTGTGATATGGTCCTTAACGTCCTGATCGAGATTGTTGAATATTGTATACGCCACATCCTTGTTTATAAGTTCCATACGTCCCTTTCTCTTTTACCATCCAAGCGAAAAATAGCATCCCGCTTCCGTCTTTTTGTTGACGTCAGACAGCTGCAGTAATTTTCCTGCAGAACCGTCAAAATAGGATTCCGCAATCTCTTCCACTTCGCTTTCTTCAAGATAACGGTAGTATTGCTGGCATTGCTCTTCAGCATCCATGATCGAATCCCAGCTGAGATTTCTGATCGGAACTTCGCAGAAGGTGTACTCGATCAGTTCATACCGGCCGTTGCCGTCGTTAAACAGAATTTCACCGGAAATATGAACATTCCCTTTTTCCACCTGATAAAAAATTTTTTCTAATTCCATTCTTTTCTTTTCTCCTTTTAAACGGAAGAGCGGATCTCTCCGCTCTTTTAATGCTTTCAGATATACCCGCCATCGTGCAGACTGTAGAAACCTGATCCCCTGCCAATGATTATGTGATCCAGAAACTTTAAATCATTGCCAAAAAGATCAGTGATTTCTTTGACTTTTCTTGTCATGTTAATGTCCGCTGAAGAAGGATACGGTTCACCTGCAGGGTGATTATGCGTGAGTATGAATGCCGAACAAAGCGGTGTAAGCAGCAATCTCTTGAAGATCGATGCCATACTGGACATGGATGCCAGCATACCGCCATGTGAGATTTCAAATACTCCCACGATCTTTCCGTTGTTTTTCAGTGCTAAGCAATAAAGACGCTCTTCGCTCATCTGATCATATCTGAAAATTTCTCTAATTGCTTCAGCAACCTTCGCAGGCTTATTAAGACATTCATCGCCCGAGTAATCAAATGTCCTGTCCTTGACCAGTATTTCCTCGCCTTTTTCGTTAAGGCTGAGATCGTAGGCAGTGATCTTCATCACTGCCCCTCTCTGACTTTGTCTGTTTTTATGTCTGATGCGTATTTGTGCAGCAGAACACCGGTGGCAAACAGTGCAGCACCGGTCAGAACAAAGCTAAGACTCGAACTGAAGACAATCCCCAAAATCGAGAATACGACTTTCAGTACGATCTTTAAGGTGAGTCTGGCAAAGAAGACAGCAAGCATTGCGGCTCCTATCTTAGTTAAAATTTTTGACATTTTTGACATTTTATTCTGTCCTCCTTTTAATTTAATGCCCCGTTAGTAACTGAAATACCCGTCGTTGGCCAGGTTTTCAGTCCAGTTGGAAATGAAGATCTTTTCGTCATACCCTCTCGACAGCATCTCGTCCTCGTAATCGGACTTTGACATGTCGGTCCGGATAAGTTTTCTGAGCCTTGCATTCTCCATCTGTTTTTTGAAACTTTCTCTTTTTGTGTCAGTTGCCATTTCTTTTCCTCCTTTTGCAACATCTATCAGTTCACAAAAAAAAGAATCAGATTCAGCAACATTAAAAGAATTTCATGCTCTACCATCGAGCTTATGTTTAATGTTGGAATCCGATTCCTTGCGAACAAGATATTTAAGTACAATCATTATAGCACACATGGTGCCATATTTTAATATTTGCAAAACCGGTACTTTTTGTATCTGATTAAACCAAAATAAAAAGCCACCGCCACGGAGGGGACGATGACCTGTTTCACTGAATTAAGACATATTTTTTTATCAGTTTGATCAGTTCCTTCTGCAGGGAATCTCCGTTTCTGCAATCAAACGAGTAATTCGGTCCGTATATCTGGGCTACATCATCGTAGTCATCCAATATAGTCCCGAATATTTTTATGTCCTTTTTGCGGTATTTGGCAACAGCACCCATGGTGTCTTCATTCGCACCATAAGCGTAGTAGCTGTGTCCTGCCGGCTGACCATCAGAGATAACGATAAGCACCTTTATCTCTTCCGGCCTTTTCAGAAGTTTTTCCGCCATATAGGTGATGGCTGCGCCGTCGACATTTCCTGCTTCCGCTCTAACGTTGACAAGACGGTACTTGTCGTTTCCATCGTTGGTGTCGAAGTCAACATAACTGAAGATCCTGACCTTATAGTCTGAATATCTTTCGTTATGTCCGCAGATCATGTGAGGTATGCCGAGATTCCTCAATGTATCTTCAAGAAGGATCGCGCTTTTTCTCGCCGTGGCATTTTTATTGCCTAACATAGAGCCCGATTCGTCTATCAGCACACCGAAGACAACGTTCGGCTGACCATCCGGTACTATTTCTCTCGAAAAGTACTTTCCATCGCCATGATATACATCTGTGGCATTGAACCTCTGGCCCGTCAGATAGCCGGAATCATATCCTTCACTCTTTCGATCTTTCAGGATATCGGCGATCTTTCTGGTCAAAGCTTTTGATGATGAAGCGACTTTTGAATAAACATAATTATATTTACTCTTATCGATATTCTGCTCTCTTTGAACAAAGATACCCGAAAAACCCAGATTCTCTACCTGTCCTTTTTTTGCATTATTATCGATTTCTTTCGCTTCCTTGCCAAGCTGTTTCTCATGCTGTCTTTCATCTTCCTTCAGCACTTCTTCAGTTACAGCTTCTTTAATTGCCTTCTTGACATATTCCTCCAGCGAATCCCGGGATTTCGACAGATCTTCAGCATTCTGCTTCTTTCTTTCGATCTCCTCTTTGTCAACTTCTTCTCCATCGTCGACCGGTCTTGTATCGCCTGTCGCCTTTTCGCTCATTCCCGATCTGGAAAGCATCTCATTCGATCTTGAATTCGATGTATCCGCTTCATCTTTGGAAATATCATTCATCTCACCGGATGACTGACTTTCGTCGCTGTCATCCTGAGACTTCTGATCTGAGCTTTCAGAGTTTCCGCTGGCTTTATTGCCGCTGTTGGAATTTGACTTTTTCTTTTGACCGCTCTTGCCGCCCGAACCACCGGAACCTGAGCTCTGTGATTCTGACTGATCGCCATTCCGGCTTCTGTCTGGCGTTCCGTCTCCGTCCTGTTCATCCTGATTCTCGTCAGGTTTGGGCATGAAATCAAACATCATGACCGCAAGTTCATTGAACATCGCACAGCGCTTCAGACCGTCCTTTTCGTAAGCAAGTCTGTCTCTGAGATCCTTTGAATCTTCAAGGAACCCGTCAACTTTTTCGCTTAGCGCGGCCACCTGAGGCAGTGCGAAGATGATTTTCGCGTTATCGTCATCATCGTGCTTGATATTCTGTCCCAGACGGTCGTACATCATCAGAGCATTAAGCATGGACACAGGGTTCGTTTCACCTGCCAGAAGCAGTCTGAACAGTTCTTCATAGGAACTGCTCAGATTGTAGTTTTCCTGTCTGGCCAGCGTCAGACCCGCCGTACACACGCCGCCGAATTTCTCATAGCCTCTGTTTTCTATGTAGGCATCTTCCAGTATGTTGACCATATTGGAGATCTCGTTTACATAGATCCTGGCGTAATTCGGATACTTTTTACAGTATTCGACTACTTCCTTTCCGCCTTTAGGGATCTTGGGGTACCATTTGAAAGTATTCGCATGATATCCTTCGATCAGTTTATTCAGATTGGGGAAATCCGTAAACAGGACATGGAGACATTCATGCGTCACGACACCGATATTGGCCGTATACTTCAGCCACAGGTCCTTCAGGTATCTGATTAAAGGACTTGCGGTGTTGTGATATATGTCGGTACCCTGTGTGCATGACGTCATGTTTGATTCAGGGTCGTAATGACAATGAATCGCAGGAATTCTTCCCTGCTCAGCGCAGACTGCCTCAACAGCGTGCTGCATTATCTCCTCAAATGCTTCAGAGGAGAAAAGATCGTCATCGGAATAAGTCGAGATGCGTCTCTCGATCTCATTCCTGATTTGTGTTTTATTCATTGATCCTCCTTAGCTTTTTGGAGAGAACTGTGTCTCCAACGCTTCCTTGATAGCAGGGAACAGTTCCTCGTCCCTGTAAGCCGATGGAACTATAGTATTCATCGCGGCTTCATATGGATCGCCCAGGATATCCGTTGCCTGAGCCCATGACTGGACTTCACGCACCGAGCAGGCGCCGTTGGTTTCGCCGTTTTCGTTTCTCACCTTCCTGATCGCATACATGACATCGATCATCTTTTCGATGACCTTCATGTCCTTAAGACCAGAATTCTGAGAAATACGAAGAGCAAGCTCTTCTTTTTCCGGCAAAACAAATTTACCTTTCAGGGTCATTCTGGAGTCGACCGCTTGGTTAGAGCGTCTGGTTCCTTCGTACCCCTCGTTCTCCGTCATAACGACAACACAATCCTTATGGCGTTTAACTACTTCGCCATCAGGCAGATTGATCGTCTGCAGATCATCAAGTGCTGCATTAAGTCCGCCCAATACACCGGGCTTGGAAGCGAGATTTGTCTCCTGAAGCTCTACAAGCCACCCGAAGCGAAAAGCCTGAACCAAAGGCGATTCAACATACATGAATTCGCTTTCGTTCTCCAGAGAGTCTGAAATAAGCTTAGAAAGCACGTCCTTTGTGCTGACTTCCTTGTCTTCTCCGGTGAGCTGTTTCCAGGCATCGCCCGGATTGAAGACAGCCGTTTCCAGAATCGCTGCTGCCTTTGACATATCCACATTCGTCTTTTTGTTGGAAGGCAGAATGTTGACATACAGATCGGACAGAATAGTGTCCGGATTGAATGTCAGGAATGTATAAGGAAGATTCAGCATCTGTGCCAGAATCTGCGCAGCGGTTGATTTGCCTGTTCCGGTCTCACCTACCCATTTGATGTTCCTGAACGGTCTTGGTGAGAGGGTGGAACCTTTCAGTAATCTTGCCTTGGTAATTACATCGGGATCCGGAACCATATCGTCCAGTTTCGGGACCATCAGTTCTTCATTGGCACTAAGGACTCTTTTTTCGTCAAGAGCAAAGTTCTCCGACGAAATAAGTTCCTTGACCGTCTTGGCGATTTTTCTGACCACTGATGCGGTATTGCCTATTGCCTTGCCGGAGAGATAATACGAATCACCGGTAAAACTGTCAAACTCGATATTTGCCGGTATCTGCAGTTTGGTGATTATCGGGTTTGTATAGTTGTCGCCGTCAATCGATCGCAGGTTTTTATGATCCGTTTCAACGATATACGTATACATATCGTTGACTGCGGCCAATACCGCTCTTCCAAACGGAAGATCGTTCCCGACGCCTTCATACTCACTGATGACATCGTCGATATGTGCCATCACGATCAAATCGTCATTCTTTTTAAGCGGATCCTTACTGGCGTGGATCGATCCAAACAGGCAGGCAAGTACTGCAGAAGGGCTGTGCGCACCGGTCTGTCTTGAATGCGTCGCAATGACATACGGATCTTTTGAACCGTGTTCATCTACAACGACAGCTGACAGTTTTTTGTCTGTATCGAGTTTCATTACGATGTGGCGGTGCTTGTCAAAGCTTTTCGGATGTTTATAGTATTCATCCACCGTGCCATCATAGTAATCCATATAGAAGTTTCCTTCTTTGTCGTAGCCATAGCCACCGAAGTTCTCCGGCGACTTGATATTCGGCAAAACGATCCGGCTTAATGCCCTGACTAAACCGGGCATCAGGTTCATCCGGTAATTATTTATGTATTTCTTGTACAGACATGTATCAAGATATACATCATCCTGGTGATCAAGCACATCAGCATAATCGTTTTCACCGAATCTGCCAATCAGTTTGTCGACGCTTCCGTTCATAAAACCGGAAACATTGCTCATTAATGTGTGAGCCATTTTTGTCCTCCTTCTCCTTTTGAACTAATCAAGATAGATATAGATCTCTTCCTGATCAGTGATATATCCGAATCCTTTGTTCTGAAAAGCGAACTTCGGGCCGTCATCCTTGATGATCTCAAACATGATGGCCTGATTGAATCCGGCCATTTCAGGAATCAGATTCAGCAGAGGAACCCAGCCGATATTATCGGGCTCGATGTTTATCAGAACATCATTGAGTTTCCTGCATCCGATCTTTTCCCACCATTCCCTTTCGGGAAAATTCGTTGTATTCATAAGTCAGTCCTCCTGAAAACAAAGGGAGAGGCCTTATGATCTCTCCCCTAAAAGCCGTTCAAGGGCTTTCCGCTATCAATAAAACGGAAGGTCCTGCTGACTGATATCCAGGTAGACTCCCTGAGACTCCTGGTTCTGCGGCTGCTGGTATACAGGCTGCGGCTGAGCAGGCATCTGCTGAGGCGCCATGCTGTTTGCCGGGGTCTGATTTACAGGCTGCTGAACCGGTGCCTGCGGCATCTGCTGAGGAGCATAATTTGCCTGAGGCTGAGCGTTTTTGTTCTGCAGGATCTTTACCTGATCGCAGATGACTTCGGTCACATAGACTGTCTGTCCCTGCTGATTCTGGTAAGATCTTGTCTGCAAAGAGCCCGAGACGGCTACCTGAGTTCCTTGAGAGGCATACTGGCCAAGATACTGGGCCGATTGCCTCCAGGCCACGCAGTTGATGAAATCGGCTGTAGCCTGACCGGCAGCTTTTCGCTGGTCTGCTTCCTGTTTCGACAAACGCTTATCTACTGCAATTGTGAAATTCGCAACAGCGACAGGGTTTGCTCCGGTTGTCATCTTGACCTCTACATTTTTGGTCAAGCGACCAATAAGGTTTACACTATTCATAGTTCTTTTTCCTCCTTCTTTTCAACTATCGATAGTTACTAAACATCAAGCGCAAAAAAAGAGCAATAAAAAACTATTTACGTAATGGAAAAATCCTTTTATTTACAGTAAATAGAGTTATTACTCTTTATCGAACAAGATATTTAGTACAGTCATTATATCATAATGTGGTGCCATGTTGTTATTATTTTTCTGATGCTTTTTGGGCTCCCCGGGTGCCCAAAAAAAGAGCCTTCTTCAAGAAGACTCTTTACAGTAAACGGTTCCTTCGATAAATCCCTAATACTGGAATTCCTTCTGATATCTGTTCATATCCTTCGAAACATTCAGAAGGTCTATGAATACCCATTCACCATTAAGATAATATTCGTTCCAGGCATGATAAGACTTGCCGACATACCCCATGCAAAGACGGCACGGGATCCCGATCGATCGGAGCGCTCCGGCAAACGCCGAGGCATAGTCGTAACAGATCGCGCCTGACAGGAAACCAAGTTCATGAAGATCCGGCACATATCCGGGATTTCTTGTTACCTGATAGACTTTGATATAACTGTAATGGAAGTCGAATCGGATCTGTTTTGCGATTTTTTCGATCTTTTCTTCCGTGCTTATATCTTTTTGGTCTATTTCCAGGGCTTTTATGATTTCCGGGCAGGTATCATCATAGTCGACATACCTGTTGGGAGCAAGATAATCGTTTTCTTCGCCATGAACGCTGTAGGTTTCCAGTCTTTCGTACTGATTGCCCTCATAGCGGCGGTAAAACTTTATCTCGTATTCTCCTTCTCCCAGAGTAAGAGGAACGACTACATCATCACTGAATTTATGAACCTGATCGACACCATCTTTGGTGATTACCAAGGCATAGTCATCATCGGTGTTGATGCTGATAACAACACTGCATTCATCGATCATGATGCTGTATTCGTTCTCTTCTCCATATACCCTGCATGGAATGAACACCATTAAGGCGGCGATCACAAAAACTGCAAGCGCCTTTTTAAAACTTGCTGCCATTTTCTATTTCCTCCTTCTGTGGCTTTTCTTGCCCACAAAAAAAAGAATCAGACAGCATTAAAACGATTTATTGGCCTTATGTCGGCCTTTTGTTTAATGTTGGAATCTGATTCCTTTCGAACAAGATATTTAAGTACAGTTATTATAACATGATTTGGTACCATGTGTTTGCAGAAATGCCAAACGGCTCGGGTTTCCTTGCCTTGCTCAAGGGCAAAGGGTCCGAGCCGTTTGATTTATGAAAAAGTTTTAGCAAATATTCGATTATTTAATGACACTTTTGGCAAGCATGAATTTTTTGATTGCCGAAACGATTACTACGCCGACTACAGCTGTTCCGGCTGTTACAGCTGCAATATAGGCAACGCTGTTTTCAGTTTTTTCCGTTGTTTCGGGCTTGACCGTTTCTTCGGCGACAGGATCATTCTTTACCTGTTCATCCTTTTCTTCGGTTTTTTTCTTCGACCTTGGTTTCGGCTTCGACAGTATCGTTTTTCTTTACTGCTTTTGCATGCACGGCTGCTACCGGAATTTCCGCTTGAACTATTTCTGTTTCAACACTTGCAGATCTGTTATTATCGTCAGACGATGCTGAGATCTTTTCAAGTTCGACCGAGAGATATACTCCCCCTCCGCGCGGAGTTGCGATATAGTAGCTGCCATGATCGTCTTTCAGTAAGGCCTGCTTTTCGCCCTTTCCGTTATAAGCACCTGTAAGTCTGTAGCCGTCTTCCAGATTGATCTTCAGATATACCACTTCGTCTTCGTTGGCAACTTCCCTGTCATAGGATTTCTGCAGATCGTTTCCAAATCTGTCTGTTGCCTTGAGTGTCGCGCCGGCTGCAGGCTGTTCAAGCTTAATGATGTAATGGATATTGTTTTTCTCAAAATCCTCGAGCTCCTCATATCCGCTCTTTGTCAGTTCACCGTCTTTATATTCGGCTGTGAAACTCTCGGCAACCGTACCTTTTTTGCTGAGTTCGATCTTCCAGACTGTCAGATCAAAGTTCTCAACATTAGTGAATTCACCGTTTCTTTCAACGCCGATACCCAGATCAGCATCGATCATACCATCTACAAGTCCGTCCGCAACGCTGTTCTGATCACCGTTGATCAGGATACCTGTTTCGCCACTGATATTTCCGTTTACAATGAACGAGGCTTCAGATTCGTCCTTTACGATCATGAAGATCCCTTCGTCATCTGCTTCGATATTGCCATCTACTTCAAGAAGAACATATGATTCACCGTATGCCGCAAGTTCCGATCCTGTGCCTGAGGTGATATTTCCGTTTACAGTTACAAGCGATACGCTTCCCTGCTCGGCCTGAGCGATTGCACCTACCAGCATGGCATCGATATTGCCGTTGACTGTGGCTTCGCTGAATGATCCTTCATCTGATTCGATAATGGCTCCGACACCGTTTCCGGAACTGATATTGCCGTTGACTGTGGCTTCAAATCCGCCGTCTGTCGTACGGGCATATAACCCGGTAAAACTTGCTTCGATATTGCCGGTGGTTACTGTGGAACATGATTCTTTGACGATCGCATCGACGCCGCTAGTTCCGGCCTTGATGTCACCGGTCATCAGGTCGACATCAGAATCTATGTGCGACTGTAAAGCAATGCCTGCTGTTTCCGATACGATATTCCCTGTTGCCAGGTTTACGCTTCCTTCGTAGGCCGCAATGATCGTTGCTCCGATCTCTGCTTCGATGTTTCCAGTCTCGACATTTGTTTCTCCGCCGGCCGCTGCACCGATAACCGCACCGGTTGCTTCAGACGAAATGTTTCCAGTCATTACATCAGCCGTATGCTCCCCTGTCGCACTGACATAGAGCCCGGCCTGTTCGCCTTCAACAGTAATGTTGCCAACTTCAGCTTCTTTGTCCTCATTTGCAGCAATCACTGTCACGGTATGATCCGAATCATCGCCGTCAGCATACACATTGGTCATTCCCATACTGATTAAAACAGAGATGATCAGCAGTAAACTTAAGAGTTTTTTCATTATTTTATAAATCCTTTCCGTTCCTTTCAGATACTCTTCGTGTATCCATGGCTCCATATTATACGAAAACCAATAATTTGTCAAGTTTATTTTTCCATT
>JAFRJA010000169.1 GCA_017432545.1 Erysipelotrichaceae bacterium | reverse complement strand
CTTAAAGCCTTTAATATGAACGCCACCACGATAATCGATAAGTCCAACACTATAAAAAACCGGCTGATCAAAGCCGGCAATAAGGACAATAAATAATCCTGTTAAATAATTTGAGTGTCAAAATTTCAGGAAGTTAACATTGATTCGATGTTCAGAACGACATCAAATAAAAATGAAGGCGTTTACAATTTTAACTTAAATTCAACTTAAACGTTTAAGTTCATATATTTTATATATTAATATATAGCAAACCGATATTTTTCGGGATTATAATTATATTGGTTAGGTATGCACTTTTTTAGTATACCTGCCGGTAACGAAGAAAAGAATTTCGAGGTAACGACTATGAGAAAAAAGGAATTCAGAAAAATTACCGGACTTGTGATGGTCATCGCATTATTTGCGTGTATTTTTACATACCGTATTTATGCGGATGAAACAAACACTGGATCTCAGACCAATGAAAGTGGAATTCAGACCAACGAAAATCAAAACGGAGAAAATAACACAAATCCGGCAGATCAAGGAAATAACAGTGATGTAAAAAACGAAGGATCATCGGGAACCGATGATGGTCAGACAGGTAATGGAGAATCAACAGTAACTGATAATGATCAAGCAAATAATGGAACATCATCAGGAACTGATATCGTTCAAACAGATCAGGGAAATAATGGTGGTTCAGCAAATGGCGGAACAGTAACAGCAGTTCCTCTGCTTGGTTCCTCTGCCGGTGGATCAGAAGGCGATGGTAATCAGAATCCTGAAGGCCAAAACGGAGAAGAAAATGTTAATTCAATTCCTAGCCACGAAGTTGGCGATTTTGTCGTTACTGGAAATGAAAGTAATTATACATATGATACAGATAATGGAATTCTTACTTTAACAGGTGATGTAGCTGTTAAAAACAGAAGTGGTGTTCCTACAACCAGCAACAGCATTATTGTTGATGGAAATGCAACCGTTACATTGGAAGGCGTTAATATCGTTGCAGCAGTTGGACCAGGAATCACAATAAAGTTACCGTACAGTGCAACTCTTGTCTTGGCAGATGAATCTGTAAACAAGGTTACTGGTGCAAATGGTGTTGACATCAATGCCACAAGTGGTGATTTTGCAGGTATTGAAGTTGAATTTCAATTTGAACCCCAAGAGAATCCTTCAAATAGGATGGCTTCATTAACAATTGAAGGTAACGGAACTCTTTATGCGACCAGCAATTGTAATGGTGCCGGTATCGGCGGAAGTAATTCTGCTCAGGGTACTTTAGGATTTGGCTTATATGGAAATATAACAATAAATAGCGGGACAATTATTGCGACTTCACCTGGATCTGGAGCCGGAATTGGTAGTTCGAATAATCCGAATGGTGGAAAGAGCATAGGATCATATAAAACTACTGCTGATAATGTTTGGGGAATAATAACAATCAATGGCGGCAATATTACTTCAACAAGTAAAGGTTCTGGCGCCGGTATCGGCGGTGGTAACCATGTTGATAGTGGCAAGATTATTATTAATGGAGGTACCGTTGTTGCCGATGGTGCTGCTGGAATCGGTTGCGGTATTGGCAGTAGCAAAAATAAAGGAAATCTAGGTGAAAAAGGTCCTGGGTATTATTGGACTGATATCGAAATCAATGGCGGTGATATAACTGCCACAAGCAACGATATTGGTGCTGCGATTGGTGGCGGCATGTATTGCGATGCTGTTATCTTAATCACTGGCGGTACGATTAATGCTACCGGCGGAACTCGTCAAGGTAATACCCATCACGGTGGCGCAGGTATTGGTGGTGGTTATCTTGGCCATGCCGAAGTAACAATTACTGGAGGAAACATCACTGCCGTTGGCGGAGATGGTGCAGCCGGTATCGGATCTGGCGGATCACCAAACTCTAATTCTTTAAGAGATATAAATGGACGTGCACTTATTAGTACTGATTCTGGCGAACATACTGTTCGGGTTCCTTTTACTAAAGTTAATATTTCTGGTGGCACTATCAATGCAACTGGTGGACCTAAAGGTGGCGCAGGCATCGGTCTTGGAACAGGTGCTGATAAAGTTGACATCAAGGTTACTGGCGGAAACATAGAAGCTCGCGGTGCAAAATCTAGCAGAGACGAAATGCGTGGTGGTGCTGGTATTGGTTCAGGATTCTATGGTCTTGGATCTGGTAGTGATAAATATTTCGTTCAGGCTGATGTTTCTGTTGAAATCGGTGGGAATGCCAACGTTTTATCAGTTGGTGGCTGGGGTGCAGCTGGTATTGGTTCTGGTGCTGATAATAAAATGGCTAATACCATCTCTTTAGATAACAGAACTGCTGATATTGTTGCCTATGCAGATGGAACCAAGTTTGCGATTGATACAAGAGATTTAGATCTTACTACTAATATCACAACAAGTCATCGTGAAGGAAGAACTGTTGAAGGATATATCTTACAGGGAACCTTCGTTCATAATTACACACCAAAAGATGAACAAGGAAATGCTTTGGTTGATGAACAGGATCAAGTGATGAATCAGGCAACGGAAGGCCTCAATGATATTAAGATCATAGATGATATGACTGGAGCCAGGGAACGCAATCTGACTGGTATGCCTGAAGGATACCGTTCTTTTGCAGCTACAGTATCTAAAGCCGGTAAATATAACGTCTATACTGATTCAGCTGCTATCTCCAACGGCGGTGGTCGTTACTTTGCGGAATATTACAAAGATGTAATAGATGAAAGTTACTGGTCCAGCCGTATTGATCAGAATCGCTTTGTCCAGTATGAAGCTAAAGACCATGAACTTTGTGATAACTTCTATCTGTATCCGGTTAAGTCAATCGTTGTAGACAAAGTTGTAAAACTTGAAGGCGATGCAAAAGCCGAAGATATCGATCTGACTACATATTTTGCAATCAGAGAAAAGAGATATGTCAAGGACGAAAATGGCATCTCTGTTAAAGACGAAAGTGATGACGCCTATATCAAAGTCAAGGACAAAGATGGCAATCTGGTTAAATGGATCCAGTCAATTGAGATTGTTGATGGCGTTCCTCAGAACAAAGTTTACTTCACCAACGTTGAAGACAAGACTTATGAAATCCTGGAAGTCGATAAAGACGGAAATGTCCTGAATGCCGGAACTGCTTATGGTACAACGATCTTGAAGAAGATCGAGACCAGACATGGCGACGCCGAAGATAATGATGGTGTTATCTCAAAAGAAGTCTGGACTGATAGAGTCACGGTCATCAACTTCTACACAAAAGACAGTAAAGTTGATGTCTTGATCAGAAAGATCTTGCCGACTGAGTATAAGTTTGAAAATTACAAGGATACGACAGTCATCTTTAAGGTCGAGGTCAAAGACAGCGAAGAAAACGTGACATATGAAAGTTATGTCGGTATTACTCCGTCAGGTGAGGAAGCCTCATTCAATAAAGATCTTGGCAGGTATGCTTATGAAAGAAGACTTAAAGATATTCCTATTTCAAGCAGCGATACTTTAAGTGTTACAGAAGTTTACTCAGCCGGATATCAGTTGTCTGAAAACGGAATATCAATTACAAAACCGAATACTGAAACTAATTATTATCTTGTTGAAGCATTGAATAATGTTGATGAATACATTCCAGGAAGCGGAGCTGTTAACTCTTATCACAATAAGACACATGTTTCCAAGCTTGCTGTGGAAGGAGGCGAATAATCATGAAGATTAAAAAGATCATTTCGTACTCTGTTGTGTTTATGCTGGTCAGCTTGATTGCCTTTACGGGAGTTAAGACCAGTGGCGCCTGGTTCTCTGATTATAAGGAACTTAGTGGTGATGCTTCTCTGAAATTGTCACATCTGACCAAAATCACCGAAGAAATCGACAAAGATTCCAACAAGACTGTCAAGATCACCAACATCGGTGAAACGGATGTCGTCGTCAGAGTAAAACTGTTCGGTGGCAGTTATGTTGAAATCACAGCTGGTGATAATTGGAAACTGTCTGATGACGGATGGTATTACTATGAGAAAGTTCTTACTCCAAAAGAAGTAAGTACGGAGATCTTTGCGAATATCAATAAGGAATCAGCTCCGGATTATGACTTTGATGTCGTAGTAATAATGGAATCAGAAAGAGCTATCTATGAAGGCGATCAACTGGTTAAACCGGTTGAAAGCTGGGATATTACTTATCCGAAAGGAGGTAATAACTGATGATTAAAAGATATATAGCTATAACGACGCTGACCCTGTCTTTTGCGCTGATGCTGTTTGCGGGCATGCAGCTGTCTGAAACAAGATCGGCACCAAATCCGGGAACTCAGAGCTATAACACAACTTTAGCTACTTCTTCCCTTGAAGTTGAGGCAGTTGATGAAAACGGCGCAACAGTCACTGAATTGCTTGATGACTATAAGTCATTGAATACTTTAGAAATCGGTAAGAACTATGGTGAATATGTTGCAGCGAAGAATACCGGCAGAGCTGATGAATATGTACGTGTAATCATCAGAAAGTACTGGACAGACCAGAACGGTGAAAAGGTTCGTGTCGTAGACAAGAAGAGCGAAAATGACACGGTGACTGAAACCGAAGCGATCGATCCCGGTTACATCGTGTTATCAGGTAAAGATGCTTCATGGCTCTATGATGCGAATGAATCAACTAAAGAGACTTCCGTTTACTACTATCAGAATAAACTCTCAGCAGGCCAGTTAACTGCTCCGGTTCTGACAGGTGTAAGCATTTCTAAAGATGTTTTGAATCATTATGAAGAAAAAGTAACCAAGAACGGAAATGAATCAACGATCAAAGTTACTTATATCTATGATGATCTGAAACTCAATCTGGACATCGATATTCAATCTGTCCAGGCAAATCAGGAAGCGATCAAGAGTATCTGGGGTGTTGATTATGTCAGCATCGTCAATGATAAACTCGTGATCGCAAAGCAGGGAGGTGCACATGAATAAGAAGTTTTTAATTGTACTGTTTTCCCTGATGTTAAGCATTCTGTGTGTCATCGATGTTTTCGCTGCAAGTGGTGATGTCGTATATGACGGAAAACAGATAAAAGTCAATTCGCAGGCTGATTTCTCTGATCTGCTTCCGGGCGAGACGATCTCCTATGAGATCACGCTGGCCAATAACGGATCAAAGCGTACAGACTGGTATATCGCCAATAACGTTCTGTCATCATTTGAAGATAAGAATGCGAAAGGCGGCGCCTATACCTATGCCCTGAGCTATAACGGCAATGAACTGTATAACTCAGAGAACATCGGTGGTAAAGGTGTTGATGGTCTCAAACAGCTTAATGATGAGACGAATGGCAAATTCTTCTATCTCGGTTCGATTGAACCTAGCGGCAATGGCAAGATCACGGTCAAGGTAGGCCTTGATGGCGAATCTCAGGCTAATGATTATATGAATGCTTTAGCTGATCTTGAACTGCGTTTCGCGGTCGAAGAAGAAAATGTCAAAACAGAAAAGAAAGTAGTTAAATACTATCAGCCAAAGACAGCGATCGAAGGCATGACCTCGGAAAGAGATCTGCGTAACTATTATTTATTGATCGGTGCTTCGATGGTCATGATGGCGGCTTCTGCCGGATATCTGCTTTCCAGTAAGAAGGAGGTAAGATAATATGAAGATTAAAAGAATTATCTTATGTGTATTGATCAGCTTACTGTTATTACCGGTAAGCGGAGTATTCGCAGATGAAGAAGTAAAATATGAATACAAGGTCACAGTCTATTCGGGGACCAAAGCCGTATTCGAAAATGGATCAAATTCTGTTTCCGTAACAGTTGATCCAAATAACAAACTTGAAATTTCCTATGATGATTCAGATGGCAGCATCAAGGTTAACGGAACTTCCTATAAACTGGTCATGGATACTGATTCCAGGTATTCAATGCTCGGTTTCAAGAAGACCGGTTATGACAACAATCAGTATGTCGTATCTTATAACGGGTCGATCAATGAAGATCAGAGCTATGTCATGACCTATGGTGTAGAAGGATCACTGATCGGATATATCGTAATCTATAAGACAAACGATGGAACTGAATTAGGCAGAAGTGAATATAAGGGCAAAGTCGGTGATAAACCGATCGTTGCCGCCCTGGCCTTCGATGGCTATCTGCCTGATGCCTACAACCGTACCAGGACTTTGAAGGAAGGCGAAGACAATACCTTCATCTTCACTTATCATCCGGTAGGAACGCAAACGGTCGAAGAAGTTGAATACATAACTCAGGAAGATGGCACCGTCGTAGCTGTACCAGTAACCACTCCGACAACACCGGCTGCTACAACCAGCGAAGGAACAACAACTGAACCTTCGACAGAACCTGAAACAGTTGAAATCATTGATGAAGATGTACCATTAGCTGCACCGGAAGGCACTAATGTCAAGCCGGAAGAAAAACCGGCAGCTATGCCGCACGCTGAGATAAACACCATGTATAACAAGATCTTACTGGCAGCAGCCTTTGTCTCACTATTTATACTGATGACCTTTATCTTCATCGGTGCAAGAAGAGAAATGGAAGAAGAATAATAATATGACAGAAAAACGCAGGATGAATGAAAAAACCAAAAGTAATAAACCACTGCGTTTTTTTGGTGTAGTTTTAGTTGTCTTAACTTTATCTATCGTCGCTTGTCTGATACTGCCGAGAATCTTCAATATGTCACCTTATGTGATCATCTCAGAAAGTATGTATCCTGAGCTAAAGGCTGGCGATGTAGTCTATGTGAAGAAAGTTGATCTTTATGAAGATGTCAAAGAAGGAGATATCATCAGCTTCTATATGAACTCCAATGCTTTGACTCCGGTGACGCACCGCGTCGTTTCCAATGATACGATTAGACAACAGCTTGTCACCAAAGGTGATGCCAACGAAAAGAACGATATCATTCCGATCGCTTACGAATATGTCTTAGGCAAGGTTATGTTAAAATTACCATTACTTGGACATGTGCTGTTACTGCTTGAATCATTGGTTGGTAAGATCATATTTATATTGATGTTTTTAGCCGGTGTACTGCTGATCGAATTCTCTAAAAAATAAAAGGAGTCTTCGATGGCAAAACAGAAACTTATCGTTCCGGGTTATGCCCGGAATAATATAATGAAGGAACTTTTAAAAGATAACGACCTACTTTTCGGTAAGGAGGTCCTTTCTTTATCTGCCTTCAAGAGTTCGCTGTTATTTGAAGAAACCGACAACAAGGCCGAAAAGACAAAACTTTTTCTGGATATTCAGGATAACATCTCCAAAGATAATATCTATCGTGAACAGCTGAAGTTTCCGGCTTTTTTTGATTACTTCTATCAGTTCGCCAATCTTTTAGCTTCTAACAGAATAAAAGCCGAACAGCTTCCGGATGATGATAAAGATCGCAAAGAGATACTTACTTATCTTTTAAACAGCGAACTGATACAGACAAAACTTGCGAATGCTTTTGATGAACTGGAAGATGCTTCTGATTGTGAGATCTATGATTACTTCTATCCTGAACTGAACGAGAGAAAAGAGATCAATAAGCTGATAGCTAAAGGCGGAAGTTTATACGAAAAAAGAAAACACTTTGAAACAGAGTTTGAATGTTTTCTCGCCAACAACAGCGTTCAGGAAGTCATCGCTGTCGCTCAATATTTAATTAAAGAAAAAGAAAAGAAAGATTTTGATCTGAACGATTATGTATTGATGGTCTGTGATCAGGAGAATTATCTGCCGATCATCAGAAGGATCTTTGATAACTATAATCTGCCTTACAGCTTTTCAATTAATAAACCAAACAAATCAGCTCTGCGATTCCTGGCTCTACTGAAACTTATCAGAAATCAGGATATCACTTCTTTTGTGGAAGCCTATAATCAGGAAGTATTCGGTTTTCATGATTACGTATTGAATGAATACATAGAAGATTTTGATCCGACTTATGAACAGCTCCTTGATTTCAAGACAAGAGCCCAGAGTCTTCTTTCTGATGAAAATAAAAAAGTCTATCTGGAAAACACCTTTGGAATAGATAAATATGAAGAACTAGCTGAAAAAGAAAAACGCTGTCAGGAAATAATGAATGAAATCTCCAAGATTATAGGTTCAACAGAATTCATTTCCTTAAAGGATCAGCCATTAAAGAAACAGTGCAGCCATGCCTATGAATATCTTTTTGGTTCACCTGGCGAAGAAAACAGTGAGACGGTAAATGAAATAAGAGATCTTAAAGAAACACTCTTGTCAATCGTTAAAAGAGAAATCAACGATGATGAGAAACTTTTTGTATTATTATGTTATGAATTGGAAAAGATGACGATCGAAGCTGATGAGAGCTGCGATGATCCTTTACTGATCAGTGATCCATATCAGAACGCTCCGGGAAAAAGCTGTGCGATAATTCTGGGCTGCAGTCAGCAGAATTATCCGCGCAGTATAGCTTTAAATGGTTTCTTTGATGAAGAGTATATGGAAAAGATCGAGGGCATTGATCCTCTGATCGAAAGAAGCTCTTATTTTGAATCAGAATATGATTCACTGTTACATCAGTTCAAACATGTAATTTTCTCATGCCCGGTTGGCAGTGTCGATGGGGATAAATATGAGATCAGTACTCTTATTTCGGAATATGTCGATAAACTGCAAGCCTGGAAGATAAGTTTATCGGATCATTATCAGAATAAGGTTGAAAAGATCTCAACAGAACTGGCTGAAGAAATATATCTCAGGAATGGGATCCTTTATGCTTCACCAAGTTCGCTCTCAACTTATGTGATGTGTCCTTTCAAATACTATATCGAGAAGGGCTTGCGTCTTAAAGAAGAAGATCCTTTAAAGATCGAAGCCAATACGATAGGCAGAATCCAGCATTCACTTCTTGAGAGGATGTTCAACAATGATCTTCCTGATGGTGATCTTGAAACACAGCTGGAACCGTATTTTGAAATGATCAAACAGATCATGTTTAATGATCAGGAATATATCGATGGCATGAAGAAACGGCTGGTCATGGGTCTTGATCGGGCGATCTCATTCTTGAAGAAGTTCATGGACAGTGATGACCATCATTACTATCCGGAAGAAAAGATCGCTTATCTCTATAAAGATAATGAACCGAATATAAAAGTGAGAGGTAGCATCGACCGTCTTGACAAGGATGATAAAGGATATCGGATCATCGACTACAAGAGTTCGGAAAAGCAGGTCAAGATCGATGATGTCAAAAAAGGCATCAATTTCCAGCTGCTGTCATATCTGGTCTTCTATTTCATGCAGCTGCAGGAAGAAGGGAAGCAGCTTAAGGATCCGGAACTTTTTGCTTACTTCTCTTTGAAAAACAAGACTTTGAAGAAGAGCGATGAAGACAAGAATTTTGAACTGACTGATCAGCAGATCAGAGATAACGATACAAGGTATCTTTCATATTTGTTAGATGGCGGTAAAGCTGATGAAAGATTCTTTGAAAAAGCCAAGGCAGATAAAAGTGATACTTTAAGTTTTGAAAGACTGAAAGAGATCACTCTTGGCTTATTTGAAAATATCAGTAAGATGATCATGTCCGGTGATATTTCCATAAATCCGGCCAACAACGCCTGCAAGTTCTGCAAATATCAGGAGATATGTCACCACAGTGCAGATGAGATGATAAATAAGAGCGAGATGCCTTACATATATAAGGAACAGGGAGATGACGATGGGGCTGAATGACCAACAGAAAAAGATCAATCAGGTAACGGATAAAAACGTCATCGTCTCGGCATCTGCCGGTACCGGTAAGACGACCGTCCTGACCGATCGGATCATCAATTATCTGAAACAAGGCAACGACATCGACGACTACCTGGTCGTATCTTTTACGACGGCTGCGGCTGGTGAACTTAAAGAAAGGATCGCTCAGGAGATCAAGAAATCGCTGAACGATGCTTCACCTGAATTACAGAGACATTATCGCAATCAACTCGCGAAGATCCCTCTGGCTGATATCTCCACGATCCACTCCTTCTGTCTTGATGTGATCAGAAGATATGGTTTTATTCTGGGTATCGATCCAGCCAAGACCGGAAAACTGGCCGATGAAGGGAGTCTGAGAAAACTTAAAGAAAAAGCTTTTAAGCAGGCTTTGAAGGAAGATGATTATAATACCCTGATCTATCGTTTCTGTGACCGTCCGGAAGATATCGATGCTTTCTACAGGAATATCGAAGATTTTGTTCGTTTTCTTGATAATCTTGAAAAGCCCGATGATTGGCAGAACCGTGTCAAAGACAATTATGAAGCGATGGCTCACAACGATTACAGTGGCTATCCTGTAGATCTTAAGACCTTCTTTAATGAAAAGATAAATCTGCTGGAAGATTGCAGCAGCAGGCTGATCGAACTTTATCGTTCAAATCTCTCCGCTAATAAGACTTTACAGAAAGCGGAAGATCTTGATCTGCAGATAAAGGAAGCGATCGAAATAAGCCGTAAAGCTTTAACGGAAAACGATTTTGAAAAGATCGCCAGATGTTTCATTTCTTTAGGTGGCAAGTATCCGGCCATCGGCAATTCTCGTTTCGATGAAGCAGATAAAGAAGAAGCGAAAAAACTGAAAGACATCTATGATGAACTTTTACCTTCCATTAAAAACTACTATATCTTCAATGAAGCCAACAGAGAAAACAAGGAAGTCATAAATCAGCTGTTCAGACTTACAAATGCCTATAAGAAAAACTATGATCAGCTCAAGGAAGAAAAGCAGATCATCAGTTTTGAAGACATGTTGAAAAAAGCAGCTGAGATCCTGAACGCCGACAACGGTTATGTAGCTGATATATATAGGAACAAATATAAAGAGATACTGGTCGATGAGTATCAGGATACCAACCAGAATCAGGAAAACATCATCTCTTCTATTTCCAAAGAAAGAAATGTTTTTCGAGTCGGTGATGTCAAACAGTCGATCTATAAGTTCCAGAATGCCAAGCCGGAACTGATGAAGAATTTCATCGAACACCAGAGTGAAAACGATGAAGTATTACCTTTACAGAAGAATTACCGTTCTTCCGCCAACATCATCAGTTTTTCGAATTATGTTTTTGACAGACTGATGAATATGCGGGAAGGCACATATAAGAAAAACGATGATCTTAAGATACCGGAAGAAATTGAAGTCAAAGAAGGTGAAAAGATCAAACTTGTGACCGTTCCTTACGAATCTGATGAGAAGCTTGTCAGTAAGAACAGCAGAGGCCAGACCGGCGAAAAGGCTCTGCGTACTTTCAATTCCCGGGGAAAGGTTGAAATGATCGGTGATTATATCGCTTCAGAAATGTGCCGTCTCAGATCTGAAAACAAGGATCTTGACTGGTCATCTTTTGTGATCTTGGTCAGAAATAACCGCTATAAGCCTTTGCTTAAAAGAGTTCTGAATAAGCACAATATCCCGGTATATACGATCGGTAAGACCGGTTTCTTTCAGGACAATGCTGTATCAACAGTAATAGCACTTCTGAAACTGGTTCTGAAAGATTCCAGAATTGCGACAGCCAATCTATTGAGTGGCCCGTTATTTGAATTAAGCTATGAAGAGATTGCTCAGAAGAAAGAACTTCTGGAAATAGAAAATGAAGAAAACAGCAGTGAACTGAAGACTTTTGTATCAGAACTGAAAGAATATCATAAGAAACATTCTCTAACTGAACTGCTGGATAAGATCTATAACTATAAGGATTTCTATCTGTCCAAGACCAATTCCTTTGAACGCAGTAATCTGGATTCGCTCTATCAGATGATCCTTGATTTTGAAGCAGATTCCGGATCGCTTTCTGATCTGCTGATCTATCTGCACAACTTTGCGTTAGTTGACCGACAGGAAGCTTCAGGTTTCACCAGTAAGGACAATGTCGTTCAGATCATGACGATCCATCAGTCCAAGGGTCTGCAGTTTGAATATGTCTTTTTAGCTGATCTGTATTTCAGAAACGGCGGCAGTAAATATAATTCAATGTCGCTGTTCAACGAAAACAGCGGTATGGCCGCCAGGTATATATCTTTGCCATATAAGATCAAACACGAGAATCCTTACTATGATCTGATCGTGAGAGAAAACGAGCTGGATGATTTTGCGGAAGAACTCAGAGTCCTTTATGTTGCGGTGACCAGAGCCAAGGCTGGACTTTATGTGATCAACGCCAGAAAAGACGATTCTGAAAAATATGAACTAAGCTATGATTCACTTTTCGACAAGTCTCAGATGGACTGGATCAAGACAGCACTTAAAGGTGCACCGGAGAATATTGAAAATATCGTTGAAATCAAAATGATGAGTGAAGAAGAAATGAGAGCTCACGATCTTAGTGCTGAACAAGCGGAAGATAAAGAAAATAGAATAATAAAATATTCTGATCAAGAAAACGTCAAGAAACAGCTGGAGATATTATCACCAAGTGCTTTAGAAGATCGAGATATCACCCATCTTGATTTTGAAATGGGTTCCGGATCTGAAAGGGGTACTTTGATGCATAAGACGATCGAACTCTTGGGTATCAGAAAGATCGAAAGAAAAGATATCGAAGCTTTACCATATGAGCTGGCCAATGATGATATTGATAAGATATTGGCTTTCTATGAAGAACCGTTAACGATTTCGTTACTTGATAAACAGAATGAACACGAGTATCCGTTCATTGCGTATGAAGACAATAAACTGATAAATGGAGTCATAGACCTTTTATCGATTGGTGAAGAGATACTGGTCATCGATTTCAAATCAGATAAACATACCGATGAAAATAAATTGATTAAACGTTATGCGATCCAGTTGAATAACTATCGTCAGATCGTGAAGAAGAAATATCCTGATAAAAAGATCAGGGCACTGATATACAGCTTTGAATTAAAGAAATATGTGGAAGTCAAGGAGGAAGACCAATGAATCAGATCAAATGTCCTAACTGCGGTAAAGAGTTTACCGTTGATGAAATGTCATATAATTCCATCGTTAAACAGATCAGAGATCATGAGTTCAATGAAGAACTGAAGAAGAAAGATGAAGACTATGAAGAAAAGCTGAATACAGCGATCGCTTTGGCTTTGGAGAAAGAACGCAGTGCTCAAAACGCAGAAAAGAATGTTTTGGAGGCTGAGATCCAGTCTTTGAAAGCTGATCTTGATAAGAATGCCAAAGAAGCGGAACTTGATAAGAATAAGGCTCTGGAAGATCTGAAAGAGAAACTCAACGAATATGAAAATGACAACATCCGTCTGAAACAGCAGCTTGATGGAGTGAGTGAAAAGACGGCGATGAGTATCGATAAAGCGGTGGCCGATGAAAGACTGAAGTTTCAGGAAGAACTGAATAAGAAAGACAAGGAATTATCCGATCTGAATGGACAGCTCAATACCTTAAGTGTCAAAGCCGATCTTGATCTGAATAATGCTTTGAACGAACAGAAGAATATCCTGAATAATGTTAAACAGGAATATGAGAATAAGATCAATACCGAAAAAGTTCAGTATGAAAATGAACTCAAGCTGGTCAAGGACGAACTGGAAAGAGTCAAGGAACACAAACTGGCTTTAAGTACCAAGGGTGTTGGTGAAGACCTTGAACAGTTCTGTAAGACGGAATTTGAAAAAGTCAGGATGACTGCTTATAGGAATGCGAGCTTTGAAAAAGACAATACGGTCGTTGATGGAACAAAGGGTGATTTCATCTTCCGCGATTATCTTGATGGGGTGGAATACATCTCGATCATGTTTGAGATGAAGAATGAATCCGATGTCAGCAGGAATCATCAGACCAATGAATCTTTCTTTAAGAAACTGGATGAAGATAGAAAAAAGAAACATTGTGAATATGCGGTGCTGGTATCGATGCTGGAACAGGATAATGATTACTACAATCAGGGGATCGTTGAAGTATACCAGCATGAAAAGATGTATGTAGTCAGACCGAATATGTTTCTGAATATCATTTCGCTATTAAGAAATGCGGCTCTGGATATCGTCAGTACCAAAAGAGAACTGGAAAATGCCAGAGCGACCAATATCGATGTCAATACCTTCAAGGCAACGGTCAGCGATATCATCAGCAAGGTCCAGACCCACAACAAAAATGCGACGACTCAGTTTGAGAAGACGATCAAGTATCTCGATGAGACGATCGAAAGTCTGAAAGACGCCAAAGAAGCATTACTTCTTGCCGGTACGCATTTAAGCAAGGAAGAGAAGAAACTGCTGGAACTGGAAGATACCAAACTGCTTACCAAAAAGGCTCCTAAAGTAGCTCAGATGTTTGCGGCTGCTGATGAGGATAACGTTATTGATGGATGAAAATATTTTCATGAAAAAATGTTGAAAAATATATTGAATTTATGAAAATGTTAAGTTATGATATAGAAAAGCTTGGAAAAGAAGAGTAAGCTGACTGATAAGCATAGAGAGTCCTTGGGTGGTGAAAAAGGATGTTGGAGGTCAGGTGAACATGGTCTTGGAGCTGCCGGTTCGATATTAGAGTCGGACGTGATGCGTACGTTATAACGCTAGGATATGTTTGTATCTGAAGAAGGTGTAGAAATACACGAATTAAGGTGGTAACACGATATTTAAGTCGTCCTTAGGGGCGGCTTTTTTGTTTAAAACCTGGGGATACAAACATTAATGTAATAAGGAAGGAGAAAGAAAGATGAAAAAGATTATTACATTATTGTTAGTTTTATTAACACTGTGTGCCTGCTCAGGCGGCAACAAACCGGAAGGCGGCGAAGGGACAAGTGAGGTCACAAAGATCTCTGTCGCATGTTCGCCAACACCTCATGCAGAGATCCTGAACAAAGCTAAAGAGATTTTAGCCGACAAGGGTATCGAACTGGAAGTTGTTGAATTTGAAGACTATGTACAGCCGATCGAAGTTGTTGAATCAGGCGATATCGATGCGAACTATTTCGCTCATGTTCCTTATCTCAGTAACTATAATGCAGAACATGGTACTAACCAGGTAGTTGTAGGAAAGATCCACTATGAACCATTCGGCCTTTATGCAGGTAAGAAAGACAATCTGAATGATCTGGCTGATGGCGATGAGGTCCTGATCCCTAACGATGGTACAAACGAGGCCAGAGCCTTACTGTTATTACAGGACAACGGCATTATCACCTTACCTGATGGTGTAGGTGCTGATACGATCGTTACGGTTAATGATGTTGTATCTTACACAAAGAATATCAAGATCGTTGAAGTTGAAGCTGCCCAGATCGCAAGATCCAGACAGGATGCGGCTTTCGTTATCTTAAACGGAAACTATGCTTTAGCTGCCGGTCTGAATGTTCAGAAGGATGCGATCGTGTTTGAAAAAGCTGATTCTTCAGCAGCTCAGACTTATGTAAACGTTGTAGCTGTCAAATCAGGCAACGAAAACAATGAAGCTATCAAGACGCTGGTTGAAGTATTGAACTCAAAAGAGATCACCGACTTCATCAACAGCACTTATGAAGGAGCAGTAGTACCGTTCGTACAATAATATGAACGCAATGATAAGTGTATCTCATCTATCCAAGACCTTTGAGAGCAAAGCCGGCTTAGTCAAAGCCCTCGACGATGTCAGCTTTGAGGTTGCAAAGGGCGAGATCTTCGGCATAATCGGTCTATCAGGCGCAGGCAAATCGACATTAGTTAGATGTCTGAACCTGCTGGAAAAACCTGATGAAGGAAAAGCGATCGTCAATGGCAAGGATCTTCTGGATCTCGATGAAAGAAAACTGCGTGAAGAAAGAAGAAAGATTGGAATGATCTTCCAATCTTTTAATCTTCTCATGCAGGATAATGTCCTGGATAATGTCTGCTTCCCGATGGAGATCGTCGGTGTAAGCAAGGCTGAAGCAAGAAAAAAAGCTCTGGAATATCTGAGGATCGTAGGGCTCGAAAACAAAGCAGAAGCCTATCCTTCTCAATTATCCGGCGGTCAGAAACAGAGAGTTGCGATCGCTCGTGTCCTCGCCAGCAATCCCGAAATTCTTCTTTGTGATGAAGCAACTTCAGCTCTTGATCCGGAGACCACGAAATCAATACTGGCTCTGATCAAGGACATCAACAGAAAGTATGATATCACGGTCGTATTGATCACTCACGAGATGGCGGTCATTCAGGAGATCTGTAACCGCTGTGTCGTTCTGGAAGATGGCAAGCTTGTGGAAGAGAATACCGTGGAAGAACTGTTCAGACATCCGAAGACTTCGGCGGCCAAAAGACTGATCTTCAATTCCACCAATCAGGTCAAATCGATGAGTGGTGGTAAGATCATCCGTATCGCCTTTGAAGAAGCCAACACGACTGAACCGGTCATCGCCAATCTGATATTGGAATTTAAGACGCCGGTCAATATCCTGGAATCAAACATTACTTCGATCTCCGGCACTTCCAGAGGTCAGATGATGGTCCAGCTTCCGGATAATGAAGAAATAGCTTTGAAGATGATCGATCATCTAAGACACAATAAAGCGATCGTCGTTGAGGAGGTCGAAGGATGAGTGCAGCAGTAATCAAAATGATCATTGTCGGTATCGGTGAAACTTTACTGATGGTGTTTATCTCGACCCTGTTTGGTTATATTTTCGGTTTACCGCTTGGTGTATGTCTGTATATGAGTGATAAAGACGGTATCAGACCAAATCCGGTCCTTTACCGTATTCTGGATATCATCGTCAATATCGGCAGAAGTATTCCGTTTATCATCTTACTGATACTGATCATACCTTTCACAAGACTTCTGGTTGGCAAATCATATGGCACCGCCGCTACGATCGTTCCATTAACTGTATCGGCGATCCCGTTTATCGGACGTATGGTCGAGTCAAGTTTAAAGGAAGTCGATAAGGGTGTTATCGAAGCCGCACAATCGATGGGTGCTTCTGATCTGCAGATCATCACCCGAGTCTTGCTTAAGGAAGCCCGTCCTTCTCTGATCAATGGAGCGACGATCTGCCTGGGCACGATCATCGGCTATTCAGCTATGGCGGGTGCTGTAGGTGGCGGTGGTCTGGGTGATATCGCGATCAGATACGGTTACTACCGTTACGAGACCGACATCATGATCGTGACGGTCATCATCATCGTCTTACTGGTCCAGCTGTTCCAGTTTGTCGGTAATCATCTCGCTTCAAGTCTTGATAAGCGTAAGAACTGATGGAGCAGGAAATATATCTCAAATCAGACAGAGGCATTGAGATTCACACCTATATAAACAGTGCTGATCAGAAAAGCGGACTGCTGGTATTTGCCCACAGTTTCAAAGGTGAGGCTAATGAAGATGGCCGATTTGAGAAACTGGCGAAGCTCTTGGAATCGATCTATGTAAGTTCGATCAGAATGGAGTTTCCCGGTTCGATCAATTCTCTTGAAGATGACAGTACCTACAGTCTGAGTAATTGCCTTGCAGATATGGAAGTGTGCACTTCCTATATGCTGGACAATTATGACATCGATACAAAACATCTGGCCTTACTTGGTTACAGTATGGGTGGCAGACTGGTGAGCCTGTTTAATATGAAACATCCTGAGTTCAAGACCATGGTGTTGTGGGCTCCGTGCTGTAAGATATTTGAGCTTAGTGATTCATTCCTTGAACAGCCGCTTGTTTCTTTGAAGAAGCAAGCCGATGAAAAAGGATATATCGATTTCTACGATATCTATAACGATAAGAATACTGTCTTTCCCAAAGAATTCGTTGCTGATCTGCTTGATGGAAGGATCGAAGAATTTATAAAATTCAATGGTAATATCCTGATCATCCATGGTGATAAGGATACAACAGTTCCTCTGGAAGAAAGTAAAAAACTCTATGATAGCCTTCAGAATTGTGAAGATAAAAAACTGAAGATCATCAAAGGAGCGGATCACGGATTCGGACTTTGGGATCAGAGAATTGAAGATAGTGAAGAGCTTATTATGAGCAGTTTCGACTATCTTAAGAAGCATATATAAGATGAATGCGTTTACATTTGGGCATTCTATGGATGAAAAGAAATTTAGATGTTAAGATTATTATGTCCATTAAGAGAGGCGGAGAGACAAGCTCTGTGAAACCTCAGCAACCTGTTTAAAGGTGCTAAAGCTTGAGCGATGGGTATCTATAAAAAATGAAGCCTGTCGTACTGATGGACTTTTCTGTTTTATGAATTAAAAAGGGGGGAGAAATTCATGAAAAACGATTCAGTAAAAAAGGTTGTTGCGACCGGTATCGGTGCTGCACTGTTCTTCGTACTGGCCAGATTCGTAGCTATTCCAAGTGGAATTCCTAACACGAACATTACTTTCCAGTATGCAGCTCAGGCTGTATTTGCCGTGCTTTATGGTCCGGTTGTCGGTTGTCTGTCCGGTTTTATCGGTCACGTTCTCTGTGATATGTCATGGGGCGGTGTCTGGTGGACATGGGCTTTTGCGACAGGTGTCTATGGTCTGATCGTCGGTCTGTTTGCCAAGAAGATCAACATCAATGACGGTGATTTCGGCAAGGATGAGTGCCTTACTTACGTTGTTGCGAACCTGGTCGCCAATATCATAGCCTGGGGTCTGATCGCTCCGATCGGTGATATCGTTATCTATAAAGAAGATGCAAGACTTGTCTTCACACAGGGTCTGGTTGCCGGAGCAGGTGACTTCTTATTTGCGGTAATCATCGGTGGCTTACTGCTTTACGGTTATGCCAAGACGATTGCGAAATCAGGTTCTCTGGATAAAGAATAATCATAAATTACTGATTAATGATTTTGAAACGGTTCTGCGGAACCGTTTTTATAAGATAAACGTCAATAAACATTCAGACGAAACAGTTGGCTGTTAAAACTGTTTTTTTGAAAAACAGCTTAATTCCGGTTTGTAGAGGTTGATTGAACATGAAAAAGAAACATCCGATGTTATGTAATATCATAAGTGCTGTTCTTGTAATTGTTTTTGTGATAAAGTGCCTCGTCGATTATAAACAGTATCTGGCATCCTATGGTTCCGCACCTTTCAGTGTGTGGATTATGGTCAATGCTTTGTATTTTCTTATCCCTGCAGTTATCGTATTTGGGGTCGGTTTCATAGTAAAGAAAAGACAGTAACAAAAGATTGTTTCAAGGATCATCTGAATTATAGTTTGTAAGGATCTTTCACAAATTACAGCCAAAATGATTGGATATACCCATCTTTTTGTTGTTGGATATGCTACATAGGTAGGATTCTAGTATAATCAAATAGTGGAACCTATTATTTCGTTTAAAAACTTTTCTTTTCAGTATAATGCTCAAAAAAAGCCAACTTTAAAGGAAATCAATCTTGATATATTTCCCGGGGAAAAGATTCTGATCTGCGGAGCCAGCGGATCAGGCAAAAGCACCCTTGGCAACTGTATCAACGGACTGATTCCTTTTTCTTTTAACGGAAAAATGAACGGTACACTGACAGTCGATGGTGTTCATACCGAAACATCTTCGATCTTTGAACTGTCGACGATCGTCGGTACAGTCTTACAGGATCCGGATGAACAGTTTGTGGGACTCACGGTCGGCGAAGATATTGCGTTTGCTTTGGAAAACGATTGTATCGAGACTGAAAAGATGAAAGAACTTTCTTATAAAGCTGCTGCTACAGTCGGCGTAGAGAACCGTATGAAATATGCGCCATATGATCTGTCTGGTGGTCAGAAACAGCGTGTCTCCATGGCGGGAGTTCTGGTGGATAAGGTCAAGATCCTGCTTTTTGATGAACCTTTAGCTAACCTTGATCCGGCTACCGGCAAGGGAGCTATCGAACTGATCGATGATATCAAGAGACAGACCAATACCACGGTCATCATTATTGAGCACCGTATCGAAGATGTCTTATGGGAAAAGGTCGATCGTATAATTCTTATGGATGAGGGAAGGATCGTTTCCGACAGTAAGCCGGAAGAACTTCTTTGCGGCAAACTGTTGAAGGAACATGGTATCAGAGAGCCTTTATATCTGACTTTACTCAAATATGCAGATGTAGATGTAAATAAAGTAAAAGGTATCGACAATATCCGGAACCTTGTGCTTAATGAAAATAATAAACAGCTGGTCCGTGACTGGTATGACAGACAGGAACCTCTGAAAATAGAAAATAACAATGACTATGCACTGGAAGTTGAGAATCTCAATTTCTCATATAACGAATCTGAGCAGATCCTTTTTGATGTGAACTTCAAGATCAGAAAGGGAGAGATGCTGGCGATCGTGGGTCAGAATGGAGCCGGTAAATCAACTTTGTGCAAAGTTATCTGCGGTTTTGAAAAGAATAAAGAAGGAAGGATCATCTACGAGGGCAAAGATATCAGTAATGATTCGATCCGTTCCAGAGCTACGAAGATCGGCTATGTCATGCAGAACCCGAATCAGATGATCTCTCAGCCGATGATCTTTGATGAAGTAGCTATGGGTATCAGAAATACCGGTTTAAATGAAGATGAGATCAAAGAGAAAGTATATGATGTCTTAAAGATCTGCGGTCTTTATGAATTCCGTAACTGGCCGATCTCGGCTTTAAGCTTCGGTCAGAAGAAAAGGGTGACGGTCGCTTCGATCTTAGTCATGGGGCCGGACATCATCATCCTGGATGAGCCGACAGCCGGTCAGGATTTCCGTCATTATACGGATATCATGGAATTTCTGGTTGAACTGAACAAACAAGGCAAGACCATCATCATGGTCACTCATGATATGCATCTGATGTTGGAATATACCAGAAGATCATTACTGTTCGCCAAGGGCAGACTTATCGCTGATACTACAGGCAGTGCGATCCTTTGCGATCCTGAACTGGTGGAAATAGGTCAGCTCAAGGAGACCAGTCTTTTCAATCTGGCCAATATGGCAGGTATTGAAGAACAGGTAGCTTTTGTCGATTGTTTCATTGCCTGTGACAAGAAGGAGCGTGGCCATGGCAGCTAAGAAGGTCTTAAACTACATCCCTAAAGAGAGCTTTATCCATTCTTTATCAGGAACGACCAAACTGATCATTTTCCTGAGTTTCTCTTTTCTGTGCGGTCTTTCTTTTGATACCAGGGTATTGCTGTTTCTGCTGTTTTTATCTTTTGTCGGTTTTTCTTTAAGCAAGATCAAGCTCAGTGAGATCAGACTGATGTCTACTTTTTTAGTCGTTTTCATCGTGATGAATTTCATCCTGTTATTTTTATTCAATCCGGAATACGGTCCGAACCTCTATGGTTCAAGGATGGTATTGTTCCATCTGGCCGGAAAATATGATGTGACACTGGAACAGCTGTTCTATCAGTTCAATGTTTCACTTAAATATATCATCGGTTTCCCGATCGCGATCTTATTCATCTCAACGACCAATCCAAGCGAGTTTGCCTCATCATTATCTCAGATCGGTGTACCTTACAGAGTAAGTTATTCTGTATCACTGGCTTTAAGATATATCCCGGATATCCAGAAGGATTATCACGAGATCGCCCAGTCCCAGGAAGCAAGAGGCGTAGCCCTGGGCAAGGATGTCAAACTGATGGATAATCTCAAGAACTCGGCCAAGATATTATTGCCGTTAGTGCTGACAAGTCTTAACAGGATCGATGAGATCTCCAATTCGATGCAGCTCAGGAGTTTCGGCAAGATGAAGAACAGGACCTGGTATATGCAAAAGAAGATGACTGTTGCAGACTATTGTGTAATAGCTTTCTGTGTCATATTGTTTGTGGTCGGCCTGATTATAACCAATCAGGGTGGCAGCAATGTCTATAATCCATTCGCGTGAGGAGATCTACTATGAAGAAACTATTGGTATTCCAGACAGATTTTACTTATAAAGAAGGTGCGGTAGCAGCCATGTATGGTGTAGTCAAGAACGTCGATATCGACATTGAGATCATCACGGCTACCCATGAGATTCCACAATATGATACCTATTCCGCCTCCTATCGTCTGTATCAGTATATTGATTTCTGGCCGAAAGGTACGATCTTTGTTTCCGTCGTCGATCCAGGCGTCGGCACTTCAAGAAGAACTTGCGTTGCCAAGACGAAAAACGGTTACTATATCGTAACTCCGGATAACGGCACACTTACCCATGTCGATAAGTATTTCGGTATTGAAGAAGCAAGAGCGATCGATGAGACGATCAACCGTCTGCATCGGGAAGATAACGGTGCCGTTTCGATCTTCCATGGCCGTGATCTTTTCGGCTACTGTGCCGCCAGACTGGCTTCCGGTATCATCACTTATGAACAGGTTGGACCGACTTATCCTGTTGAAGAAATAAAGAGACATGAGATCATCGAAGCTGAAGTTTATGATGATCGTATCGAGGGCATGTTTGAGATCAATGATCCTAACTTCGGCAATATCTGGACCAATGTCCTGTTGAAGGATTTTCTTAACTTCGGTTTTAAGATCGGTGATACAGTCCATACTCTGGTCTATAAAAATGATGAACTGATATTTGATCAGGTTATTCCTTACTATGATTCTTTCGGCAAAGCTCCGGATCATTCCGTCATGATCTACAACAACGAAATTAACAAGATGGGTCTGGCCGAAGTAGTAGGTAATATCTGTGAAGATTATGGTTTTGGTTTCGGAAATGAATTTAAAGTCATTTTCAAGAGGTGAGTATGAATGGTCTGTTGGTTTTTATGACGGATTTCGGTCTGGATGATGGTGCCATCTCGGCAATGGAAGGAGTTTCCTATTGCGTATCAAGAGAACTAAATATCCGTCATCTGACGCATAATATCCCGCCCTACAACATCTTTGATGCTTCATATCGTCTTTATCAGGCTATCAATTACTGGCCGGAAGGTACGGTTTTTGTCTGTGTCGTTGATCCGGGTGTCGGTTCAAAAAGAAAATCGATCGTCGCCAAGACTCTGAGCAATCAGTATATCGTTACTCCTGATAACGGTACTCTGACTCACATTGATAAACAGATCGGTATCGCGGAAGTCAGACAGATCTCAGAAAAGACCAACCGGCTAAAGAATTCCGAACTGTCCTATACATTCCATGGCCGTGATGTCTATGCCTATACCGGGGCAAGACTGGCTTGCGAAACGATCAGTTTTGAGCAAGTAGGAGACAGCCTTCCGGTAGAAGATATCGTCTGTCTGGAACTGTTTGGCACCAGAAAGATCGAAAACGGTATTCTCGGTCAGATCGATATCCTCGATGTGCGTTTCGGCTCATTATGGACTTCTATTCCCTATGAAGAATTCAAGAACTGTGGTTTTAATATCGGTGATGATATACTGGTTGAGATATTCCATGAGGATAAGAAAGTCTATTCAAACCGGATCAATTACGGAAAATCTTTCGCCGATGTAGGTATCATGGAACCGCTTATCTATATGAATTCCGCCTATGATATGGCGGTGGCTCTCAATCAGGGTTCCTTCTCCCAAGCTTATAACATTGGTACCGGTCACGGCTGGACCATAACGATGACAAGATAGCATATTGATTATCAGTAAATAATATCTTATTATTTATTGTACGGGGTCGAATTTTGGTTTCGACTGGTCTAGTTTGATTTAAACTGCAGTGGAGTGATGACCTTATCATCAAACTAAATTAAACGCTAACAATCAATTAGCTTTTGCCTAATCAATAAGTCGACGCAGACTTTAGGCGCTTCTGGCTGCCAGGTTCATAACAGTCAGTCGTATACATGAACTAGGTGAAGTAAGTTTAGTTCTTCTCTTACCATCCGAAAACCGAAAAGACGAATTCAATATCCGGTAGTTTTAGCCAAGGGTATTGTCTTATCTAAAGTAAAACTAAACTGTAGACGTTTAAATGTGGGATTATTCCAGGACGAGGGTTCGAGTCCCTCCGACTCCACCAGAGGTTTTCCAAGAATCTATTTCAAGTAAATAGATTCTTTTTTATATAAATAGAATTACAGGAAATACCTGTCTTTAATTTGTTGATTCTCTCTCAATCAGAGAACAGTCAAAAATAATGTTGGAAGGTACACTATCCTGTTTTTTAATCAGTTTTAGCAACGCTTCGGCAGCAGCATTGCCCATTTCTGAAGGGTTTCTTTCTATCGTAGAAAGAGTAGGCGTGCAGATTTTGGACTGCAACTGATTATCAAAACCAAAGACTTTGACATCTTCTGGGACTCTCAGTCCTTTTCTTTTTAATCCGGTCATAACACTGATTGCCTGATTGTCGCTCGTGCATATAACGCCGTCAACTTTGTTGCCGGCATCCAGATATTCAACGATCGATGTTTCGGCATTGATCAAAGAAGAACCTTTCGGCAATTGAATAACTGTGCTTTGATCGGCTTTTAGTCCGTGTTTGTGCATGGCTTCAAGATAACCGTCTTTACGATTCGTTTTTACATATGTCGCAAGATAAGAAGAAACAAAGATGATATCTTTACATCCTTTTTTGATCAGCCTTTCAGTCGCTTTGAACATTCCTGTTTTGACATCGGATGCAACAACGTGCAGATCCATGGAGTTGATCGGAGTCCTATCGATCAGAAGGATCGGAATGTCTCTGGATATTAGATCAGACTCCAGTCTGTTCTGGCAGGAGATGACCATGATGCCGTCTACCTGCATGCTGTCAAGTTTATAGAAGTAACGCCTTTCTTTCTGAGGATCGTTATCGGTATTGCATATAAATAAGGAATAATTATTGTAGTCGAAATACTGTTCGATGCTTACTGCGATTGTAGAAAAGAAATCGTTGTTTATATTAGGAATGATCAGGCCGACGGTACGGGAAGAAGAAGATTTGAGACTTCTAGCCGCGTTGTTGGAAACATAGCCGTATTTCTCAATTGTCTCCTTGACTTTTATTTCTGTTTCTTTGGAATATCGGCCCGATTTGTTCAAGACATGAGAAACGGTTGCCGTAGAGACCCCGGCAAGTCTGGCGATATCGACAATGGAAACCGTTTTTTTACTGTCCATCATGTAAATTTTAGTCAGACTGAAGGCTGAAAATCAATAGAAAAATGGTTAAAAACTGGTTAAATGATTAAACGTTTAACTTTTTTATGAAAAAGTATTGAAAACATGACTTTGTGATGGTAATTTATAAATGTGGTTAAACGATAAACCAAATTTGAGGAGGGTAATATGGATTACAAGAAAACCGCAACTGAAATCGTAGAGCTTATCGGTGGCAAAGAGAACATCGCTTCTCTGACACATTGCATTACGCGAGTCCGTTTCAAATTAAAAGATGATTCCAAGGCTGATGCTGAAAAAGTAAAGGCTGTTGACGGTGTCATCAATGTCATCAGACAGGGCGGTCAGTTCCAGGTCGTCATCGGCAACGAAGTAGAAGACGTCTTCAATGCCGTACAGGATGTGACCGGTATCGTCGGCTCTGCTGTTGATGTCGTTGAAAAAGACGATCTTAAAGTAAAAGGCAAATTCATGGATCAGGTCATCGATCTGGTCACGAACATCTTCACACCGATCCTGCCGGCTCTGATCGGAGCAGGCATGATCCGTTCCTTGCTGATGATTTTAACCAAGTTCTGCGGTCTGGCAACAGACAGCGGTGTCTATATCGTCATCAATGAGATCTATAACGCGATCTTCAGCTTCCTGCCGATCTATCTGGCTTATGCGGCTGCGCTGAAGTGGAGATGCAATCCGTACATCGCTGTTGCAGTAGCGATCACGATGTGCTCATCAACTATTCAGGGTCTGGTCTTAGGTGAGAATGGTCTGAAGTTCCTGGGCATTCCGATGTCCATGCAGAGACAGGGTTACGGTTCTTCCGTCATCCCAATCATTGTCACGATCTGGTTCATGTCTCTTGTTGAGAAGTTTGTAACTAAACTCGTTCCGAAGTATGCCAGATACGTTCTGGTCCCGCTGCTGACTCTGATCATCACGGTTCCGGTCATGTTCCTGGTCATCGGTCCTATCACTGCAACTTTACAGAGCTGGATGGGTGCCGCTTATACTGCTTTATACAATCTTAATCCGACGGTCTGCGGCGTCATTCTCGGTGCTGCGTGGCAGGTACTGGTCGTCTTCGGTCTGCACTGGGGTATCGTTCCTTTGGGAACTCTCAATCTTGCACAGTATGGCCGTAACACGATCAATGCCGTTACCGGTCCTTCCAACTGGACACAGGCCGGTGCTGCTCTGGGTGTTGCCTTGAGGACGAAGAATCAGCAGTTAAGAGAAACCGCTCTCTCTGCAGGCATCACTGGTGTCTTCGCGATCACTGAGCCTTCGATCTACGGCGTCAACCTGCCGTTGAAGAAGCCGTTCTACATCGCTGTTGCTTTCGCTGCTCTGGCGGGCGGAATCGCCGGTTTCGGTAATGCCGCTGCTCTGGCAGGCGGTCCTGTCGGCATCCTGTCATTCCCGCTGTTTATCGGCGAAGGCTTCGGATACTTCGTTGTCGCGATGCTGATAGCTCTGTTTGGTACAGCTGCTGCAGTCTACCTCTTCGGTTACGACAAGAAATACGATCAGGAATAATCAATACTGATAAAACCGGCGGGGATATGAAAAATCTTTGCCGGTTTTTCTTTCTATAATAAATTTGCAAGGAGAACTCTTTATGTCAAATGTTGTACGTCTGATCAGCGCTTCCAAGTCTGATATTGAAAAAATGAGCCCGATGGAACTGAAGGAATCCATCTATAAATCTGAATCAAGAGTCATTATGGGTCAGCATCTGCTGTTTGCTGGACCCGGTGTCGTTCGTGGCATCACCAACAGTGAATTGATGTTTGCCTGGGGTGCTGATATGGTCATGCTGAACACGATCGATCTGGATGATATGAACAATAACCCGGGTCTGTGCGGCCTATCTCTAAAAGAACTGAAGGCCAGATGCAACCGCCCGATAGGTGTCTATCTTGGCTGTCCGAAAGCCGGAAGTGAAGACGGCGGTAAGAAAGCCCTGTACAGAAGGGAGGGCATGTTGGCAACCAAGGAACACATCCTGAAATGTAAGGAGATCGGCGCTGACTTTATCGTTTTGGGAGGAAATCCGGGATCCGGGACCTCTTTAAGCGATATTATTGCATGCACGAAACTGGCAAAAGAACTTCTAGGTGATGAGATGATCATCATGTCAGGCAAGTGGGAAGACGGTATCAACGAAAAAGTACTTGGAGATCCAACTGCAGAATATGATACGAAAGATGTCATCAGACAGCTGATCGATGCCGGTGCCGATTGCATCAATCTTCCTTGTCCAGGTTCAAGAGGCGGTATCACAGTAGAAGACATCAGAAGTCTGGTGCAGTATGTTCACACATATAAACCGGGAACTTTGACGATGTGTTTCCTTGATTCGTCGGTGGAATGCGCTGATGAAGAGACGATCAGACAGATAGCGATCCTGATGAAGCAGACCGGTGCGGACATCCATGCGATCGGTGATGGCGGATTCGGAGGATGTACATGGCCTAAGAATGTCTATCAGTTATCAGTAAGCATTAAGGGTGAACACTATACCTGGTATAGAATGGCAAGCGTCAATAAGTAGGGGGTTTTATGAGATTTCCTGATAATTTCCTATGGGGCGGTGCAACCGCAGCAAATCAGTGTGAAGGTGCCTGGAACGAGGATGGGAAAGGTTTAAGTACCGTAGATGTGGTCCCTTTTGGCGAAGACAGGATGAAAGTCAGCAGAGGACAGCTGAAGATGCTGGAGTGCGACGATAAGCATTCTTATCCGGCTCACGAAGCCATAGATATGTATCATCACTATAAGGAAGATATTGCTTTATTTGCCGAAATGGGCTTCAAGGTTTACAGGCTTTCTGTTTCATGGACAAGGATCCTTCCAAACGGAGATGATGAAAAGCCTAATGAAAAAGGGCTTGCATTCTACCGTTCTTTATTTGAGGAATGCCGGAAATACAATATCGAACCATTGGTCACGATTGACCATTTCGATACGCCGATTTCTCTTATCAAGAAATACGGCGGCTGGAAAGATCGCAGGATGATCGATGCCTATTTTCATTATTGTGAGGTCCTTTTCAGTCATTACGGTGATCTAGTTAAGTATTGGATCACCTTCAATGAAATCAATATGCTTCTACATATGCCGTTCATGGGAGCGGGGATCCTTTATGAAGAAGGTGAAAACAGGGACCAGATAAACTATACGGCAGCACATTATGAGCTTGTCGCCAGCGCGAAAGCCGTAAAACTAGCCCATGAGATGATACCGGAATCGATGGTAGGATGCATGCTTGCTGCGGGGCAGTTTTATCCGTATACCTGTAACCCGGATGATATCTACAAAGGGATGGAAGCAGATAAGGATAACTATTTCTTTATCGATGTTCAAGCCAGAGGTTCGTATCCTGTCTGGGCATGGAAACGCATGGAAAAAGCAGGTATTCAGATCAACTGTACCGAAGAGGATTTGAGAGTATTGGAAGAAGGAACTGTCGATTATGTATCTTTCTCGTATTACTGTTCCAGATGCACTTCTGCTGATCCGGAGATCATTAAGAATCACGCCAGAGGGAATGCCGTTTTTGCAGCGGTGGTCAATCCATATTTAAAAGCGTCCGAATGGGGCTGGCAGATTGATCCACTGGGATTAAGGATCACCATGAATACTTTGTATGATCGCTATCAGAAACCGTTATTTATCGTAGAGAACGGTTTTGGAGCAGTTGACAAGGTTGAAGAAGACGGAAGCATACACGATCCTTATCGCATCGCCTATATGAAGGCTCATATTGAAGCGATGAGAGATGCTGTGAACGAAGACGGGATTCCGCTTCTTGGATATACATGCTGGGGCTGTATCGATCTGGTATCAGCATCTACAGGGGAAATGAAAAAACGTTACGGCATGATTTATGTTGATAAAGACAACGAAGGGAACGGAACTCTGGAAAGAAAGAGAAAGGATTCCTTCTACTGGTATAAGAAAGTGATAGAATCCAACGGAGAAGACCTGGACTAATCATCCAGATCTTCTGATGAAGAAAGAAGGTAAACACTATGAAATTAGCCATCGGCAACGATCATGTCGCCATTGACATGAAGAAGGAAATAAAAGAATACTTAGAGTCCAAAGGACACGAAGTAGTTGATGTAGGTACCAACAGTACCGAAAGATTCAATTATCCCGTATCAGGCTATAAGGTAGCCAGGATGGTAGCTGATCATGAAGTTGACTTAGGTGTCCTGATCTGCGGTACAGGAGTAGGAATCTCGTTATCTGCCAATAAGGTCCATGGTATCAGAGCCTGTGTCTGTTCCGATCCTTATACTGCAAAGTTATCCAAGCAGCATAACAATACAAACATCATCGCTTTCGGTTCAAGAGTAATTGGTATTGAAACAGCCAAGATGATCGTAGATGAATGGCTTAACGCAACATATGAAGGCGGCAGACACCAGACACGTATCGATATGATCGCTGAGATCGAAGAGACCCAGGATCTGAAAGCTGCACGCGAGGAATAGAGATATGGCTGAAAGATTATTGTGTCCATCCATGATGTGCGCCAACTACGGCCATCTTGCCGATGAAGTCAGAGCTCTCGATTATGCGGGAGTCGATATCTTCCACTGCGACATCATGGACGGTACCTTCGTTCCCAACTTCACCATGGGCGTCATGGATATAGAGACGATCAGAAAGTATACCGATAAGCTGGTGGATTGTCACCTGATGATAGAGAATCCTGCCAATAAGGTGGACTGGTTCATCAAGGCAGGAGCGGATATCATATACATCCATCCGGAGTCTGAAAGATATGTGGTCAAGACACTGGCCCACATCAAGGAGATGGGTGCCTATGCAGGCATCGCCGTCAATCCGGATACAAGTGTGGCTTCGATATCTGAAATACTCAATCTCTGTGACTATGTCTTAGTCATGACCGTCAATCCCGGATTTGCGGGACAGGGCTTCATCGACTTCACCAGGAAGAAGGTGGAACAGCTGGTAAAGCTTAAAGAAGAATACGGCTTCAAGGTCATGATCGACGGCCACTGTTCTCCTGAGGTCATTGAAGACTTATCTAACTTAGGTGCCGACGGTTTCATACTTGGAAGTTCTGCCTTATTCAGAAAAGGCAAGACCTACAAAGAGCTGATAGAAGGATTGAGGTAAGAATACTATGAATAACAATAAAACGATCGGTATGATCATACCTACCACAGACAACTCCTTCTTCTCTTCTTTAGCACACGACAGCGAAGAATATCTGAACGACAAAGGATACAGACTTCTTATATGTGATGCCCACAATGACGTATCAAGAGAAAAGGAATATCTCAAGAACCTATCATCTCTTACATCAGGCATCATCGATGTATCGGGATTGAGCGAACTTGAAGATAGCTTACTGAATGATGACTATCCTTTGGTATTCGTTGACCGCAGACCAGACAGTAATAAGTATGTCCCCTGGGTAGGAAACGATGATGAAGCAGCGATGTATGAAGCCACATCCTATCTGCTTGAACAGGGCTGCGCCAACATCCTTCTGCTTCCGGGATATATCGCCGAATACCACGAATCGCCAAGAGTCAAGGGATATAAGAAGGCTCTGGAAGATAAGAGTGTCCCTTATGATGAAAACTATGTACTCAACAGAAAAGGACTGAGATCTTCGCAAGAGGAAACAAGAGATATCATCATGAATGCCTTGTCTGAAGGGAAACGAATCGATGCGATCATTACTTCCAGTGACAGAAGTGCTTTCTCTGTCATGAAGGCAATAGGAGAATTAGGTTATTACGCTCCGGAAGATATCAGACTGATCTCCTTTGACAACACACCATACTCGACTTTGTCTTCTCCTTCGATCACAGCAATCGACAGGAATGCAAAGGATATTGCCTATAAGGCATGTGAAGTATTGTTGAAACTCTTGAATAAAGAAGAAACAGAAAAGGAGACAGTTATACCTGTATCTTTGGTAAAGAGAGATTCGACGAGATAAGTATATTTAGGTACCCTTAGGGGGCGTTCGAAAATATTTTGTAGGGACATTTACGAACGCTTTTCTAGGTATGAAAAGAGTATCTATGAGATATTGCAAATACATGCATTTATGATATTATGGGGTTGAACAAGCGATTCTTCTTTTTGAGTCGTATAAAACAGGCCGGGGTTCGCTTTTGTACCCCCTATGGCACCATACTTAAAATCATACTGTTATCATGATGATAGCAGTATTTTTTATTTGATTAGAATGGTATAATTATTATAGAAATCGATAAATGTAATGATTTATCATACAATTATATTGAAT